>CACJYR010000001.1 GCA_902597675.1 uncultured Pelagibacteraceae bacterium
TGCTTATCCTTTTAAAAGAGAGGGTGAGAGAAGATCTTTTTCATTTAATTTGGATATTGATAAAAAAACTTTTAACGTTTTCTATGGATAAAATTCAAAAAAATGTTCTTGGTGAAAAGTTAGAGGAATGTTCTCTAGATCCTTTAACGGGTTGGTATCGAGATGGCTGTTGTAATACTGATGAAAATGATCATGGTTTACACACAGTTTGTGCAAAAGTTACAACAGAATTTTTAGAGTGGTGTAAAGAAGCTGGGAATGATCTAATTACCCCACACCCTGAATTTGGATTTCCCGGCTTAAAAGATGGTGATGGATGGTGTGTTTGTGCTACTTGGTATGCTCGTGCAGTAGAAGCTGGTAAAGGTTGTCCAATATTTTTAAAGAGCACTCACGAAAACACACTTAAAATTTTACCAATCGAAACTTTAAAAAAATTTGCAATAGATCTATCTTAATTACATGTTGCCATACTTAGGTCCACCACCACCTTCTGGGGTAACCCAAGTAATATTTTGTGATGGCTCTTTAATATCACAAGTTTTACAATGAATACAATTTTGAGAATTAATCACAAACTTTTGGACATTGTTTTCATTTTGAACCTCATAAACTCCAACTGGACAATATCTTTGAGCAGGTTCATCAAATTTTTCTAACGTATAACTAATTGGCAAATTTGGATCTTTCAATTTCAAATGCACCGGTTGATTATCAGCGTGATTTGTACCAGTTAAATATACCGAGCTTGTTTTATCAAAAGTGATGATATTATCAGGTTTTGGGTACTCAATTTTTGGCATTTCATTTGCTGGCTTAAGTGTTTCGTGATCAGCATGTTTATGTTTTAAGGTAAAAGGCATTCTACCTCTAAATAAAATTTGATCTATTCCTGTAAAAATAATACCCAAGATAAGACCCCAGCTAAAACTTGGTTTGACATTTCTAGCCTTATAAAGTTCGTCATAAACCCAGCTATTTTTGAACTTTTCCTCAAAGATCGACAAATCTTTTTTCAATTTAAAATGTTCATCAATAGTTTCAGCAGCTATCATTCCACTTTTCATGGCTGTATGCGAACCTTTTATCTTAGGCATATTAAGCGTACCAGCATCACATCCAACAAGTAATGCTCCAGGCATAAACATTCTCGGTAAACTTTGAAAACCACCTTCAATTAATGCTCGCGCTCCATAAGAAATTCTTTTTCCTCCCTCAATAATTTTTCTGATTGCTGGATGAGTTTTAAATCTTTGAAATTCATCGAAAGGAGATAAGTGAGGATTTTTATAATCTAATCCAATGACATAACCTAAGAAAACTTGTTTGTTCTCAGCGTGATATATGAAACTTCCACCATAAGTGTTTTTATCTAACGGCCAACCAGCTGTATGCATGACCATCCCTTCCTCGTGATTTTTTTCATCTATTTCCCAGATTTCTTTAAAACCAATTCCATATTGCTGAGGATCTTTGCCTTTATCTAATTCAAACTTGTTAATTAATTGTTTACCTAAATGACCTCTGCAACCCTCTGCAAATACAGTTACTTTACCAATAAGATCAATGCCAGGCTCATAACTATCTTTTTTATTTCCATCTTTATCTAAACCCATATCTTGAGTTGCAACTCCTTTAACAGAGCCATCATCATTATATAATATTTCACTTGCAGGAAATCCCGGAAAAATTTCAACACCAAGTGCCTCAGCTTGTTCTGCAAGCCATCGACAAAAGTTTGCGAGACTAATAATATAATTTTTATGATTTTTTTGAACCGCCGGAAGCAACCAAGTTGGCCAGCTCAATGATTTATTTTTTCCTAAAAATAAAAATTTTTCTTTAGTGACTTTAGTTTTGATGGGTGGGCCTAATTCTTTCCAACCAGGAATTAATTCATCTAAAGCTCTTGTTTCAAAAACATTTCCACTTAAAATATGTGCACCTATTTCAGATGCTTTCTCTAATAAACAAATATTTAATTCAGAATTTAGTTGTTTTAATCTAATAGCTGTGGCCAGTCCTGATGGACCTCCACCCACAATAACTACATCATATTCCATTGTCTCTCTGGACATACTCAATTTTTTACAGATTATATTATTTTTGTATAGTGTTTAATTTGTTCAATTCCTCTAAGAACTGGGGGACTGCTTCAAAAAGATCAGCTTCTAATCCATAATCTGCGACACTAAAAATTGGCGCTTCACCATCTTTATTGATTGCTACGATCACTTTACTTTCTTTCATGCCAGCCAAATGTTGAATAGCACCTGAAATACCAACTGCGATGTATAAATCAGGAACAACAACTTTTCCAGTTTGACCAACTTGATGATCATTACTTATATATCCTGCATCAACTGCTGCCCTTGAAGCTCCAATGGCTGCATTTAATTTATCAGCTAAAGAAGTAATTAATTTAAAATTATCTCCACTCTGCATTCCTCTTCCACCAGAAACGACCACTCTCGCTGTGCCAAGTTCAGGTCTATCTGATTTAACTTCTTCTCTTTTGAGAAATTTTGTTTTTGCAAATTCTTCACTAGGATCTGCTTTTTCTATAGGAGCTGACCCACCTGAGCTTTCACAAGGATCAAAAGATGTGGGTCTGATGGTTACACATTTTTTTGGATCCTTACTTTTTACAGTTGCAAAAGCGTTTCCTGCATAAATTGGTCTTAAAAAGGTATCAGGCGCAATAACTTTTATAATATCACTTATTTGTGATGTATCTAAAGCAGCAGCAATTCTTGGCATTAAATTTTTGCCAAAAGTATTTGCTGAACTGATAATATGTGAATAGTTTTCAGCTAATTTTACAATTACTGGCGCAAAATTTTCAGCAACAAAGTTTTCATAATGAGCAGCTTCAACTTGAATAACCTTTTTAATTAATGGTAATTCTGAAAGAGCTTTTGCAGCTTCATCACAATTATGTCCAATAATAACTGCATGTACATCATCATCAATTTGAGAAGCAGCTGTACTTGCATTAAGCGTAAATGGCTTCAACTCTTTGTTATTATGTTCTGCAATTAATAAAACCGACATTATATTACCTTAGCTTCATTTTTTAATTTTTGAACCAACTCAGCAACACTTGAAACTTTTATTCCAGCTTTTCTCTTTGGTGGCTCTTCAACTTTAACTTGCTCGATTCTAGGAGTTATATCTACCCCTAAATCTGACGCATTTAATTGCTCAATAGGCTTTTTCTTTGCTTTCATTATATTTGGTAATGAGGCATACCTTGGTTCGTTTAATCTTAAGTCACAAGTTACTATTGCTGGAACATTAATTTCAATTGTTTCCAAACCTTCATCTATTTCTCTGGTAACTTCTAATTTCCCATCTTTGATTTCAATTTTAGATGCGAAAGTTGCTTGAGGCCAATTTAAAAGTGCACTTAGCATTTGACCTGTTTGATTACAGTCATCATCAATTGCTTGTTTACCCATAAAAACTAAATCTGGTTTTTCTTTCTCAACAATTTTTTGCAACAATTTTGAAACAGCGAGCGGTTCAATTATACCATCTGTCTTAACAAGTATTCCTCTATCTGCTCCTACTGCTAAAGCTTTACGAACTGTTTCTTGAGCTTTCTCTTCACCAATACTTACTGCAACGACTTCTGTTGCTTTACCAGCTTCTTTAATTTTAACTGCTTCTTCGATTGCATTATCATCAGGTGGATTGGTAGACATTTTAACATTGTCAGTTACAACACCTGTGTTGTCTTCTTTAACTCTGATTTGAACGTTGTAATCAATTACTCTTTTTACTGCTACCAAAATTTTCATTAAGCTCTCAATAATTTATTTTCAGCGTCATAAGGACTTTCATCTAATATTGTAGCTTCATACATCTTGCCTAAAATATCAACCTTAAGTTTTTCCCCTACATTAGCTAAGTCAGGTTTAACCATTGCCAATGCAATTGACTTATCTAATCTAAATCCATATTCACCACCTGTTGCTCTTCCAACAACCTTGTCATCTTTATAAATTGGATTATTGCCTAATACATCTGAGTCAGTTGTATTATGAACTTCGAGAGTAACTAATTTGTTATCAAAACCTTTTTCTCTCCACTTGTTTAATGCTTCTAAACCTATGAAATTTCCTTTGTTGGGATGCACAAACCTATCTAAGCCTGACTCATATGGTGAATATTCTATTGATAATTCTGTTCCAACTAATTTATAAGATTTTTCAATTCTCAAACTATTCATTGCTCTTATTCCGAAAGGTTTCAGTCCTAAATCTTTTCCAGCTTCCATTAATTTATCAAAAATATGATTTTGATACTCAATTGGATGATGTAATTCCCAACCAAGTTCTCCAACAAAGTTTACTCGCATTGCATTTACTGGAGCATAACCAATATTAACATTTTTAGCTGTTAACCATTTAAAGTTTTCATTGGAAAAATCATCTGTAGAAACTTTTTGCATTAATTGTCGTGCTTTTGGTCCAGCTACAACAAGCACCCCTATACTATTAGTTAAATCTTCAAATATCACTGATCCATCAGTTGGCATCCATTTTTGAATCCAATCGTGATCTAATCTTAAATTTGCACCTGCTGAAACAAGGTAATAGCTGTTTTCAGCCTCTTTCATGATTGTAAATTCTGAATGAACTCCACCTTTTGTATTAAGTGCATGACATAGATTTATTCTGCCAATTTTTTTTGGAAGTTTATTTGCAACTAAATAATCTAAAAATTCCTCAGCTTTAGGACCTTTAATTCGACATTTTGCAAATGCCGTCATATCTAATAGACCAACATTTTCTTTTACATTTTGACACTCTTTCTTAATTGCATCAAACCATTTTGATCTTCTAAATGACCAATCATCTTTTTGCTCCATATCATCTGTTGCAAAAAAATTGGGTCTCTCCCAACCAAACTTTTGACCAAACACAGCACCTAAATCTTTCATTCTTTCATAACATGGAGACGTTCTTAATGGTCTTGCAGCTGGTCTTTCCTCATCAGGATAATGAACAATAAAAACATGGCTATATGCTTCTTCATTTTTTGCTTTTAAATAAGATTTGGTTGCGTAATTTCCGTAACGTCTCGGTTCAACACCAAGCATATCAATTGTTGGTTCTCCATCAACAATCCACTCTGCTAATTGCCAACCTGCACCACCAGCAGCTGTGATACCAAAACTATGCCCCTCATTAATCCAAAAATTTTTCAATCCCCAAGCTGGACCAACTATTGGATTGCCGTCGGGAGTATAACAAATTGCTCCATTGTAAACTTTTTTAACTCCCACCTCACCAAAAGCAGGAACTCTGTGAATAGCACCTTCAATATGAGGTGCCAGTCGATCTAAATCTTCTTGAAATAATTCATACTCCGAATCTTTTGAGGGTCCTTCAACATAACAAGCTGGAGCACCATCTTCATAAGGACCTAAAATTAATCCTCCTGCTTCTTCTCTCATATACCATCTGCTATCACTATCTCTTAAGACACCCATCTCAGGTAATCCTGCTTTTTTTCTTTTTTGAATTTCTGGATGAGGTTCTGTCACGATATATTGATGTTCAACAGGTATTACTGGAATATCTAGTCCAACCATTTCACCTGTTTGACGTGCAAAATTTCCTGAGCAAGAAATAACATGCTCACATTCAATTGAACCTTTATCAGTTTCAACTACCCAACCACTTTTTGTTTGTCGGATTGCTGTAACAGCAGTATTTCTATAAATCTCCGCTCCTCTATTTCTTGCACCTGCAGCTAAAGCTTGTGTTAAATCAGCTGGCTGAATGTATCCATCCTCAGGATGTTGAATAGCTCCGATTAAATCATCGGTATGACATAAAGGCCAAATTTCTTTTACTTGTTGTGGTGTTAAAAATTTTACATCAACACCAATTGTTTTAGCCACACCGGCATACTGATGATATTCATCCATTCTATCTTTGGTACTTGCTAAACGAATATTTGAAACAACACTAAAGCCAACATTTTTTCCAGTTTCTTCCTCTAATGTTTTATAAAGATTTACTGCATACTTATGCAATTGACCAACTGAGTAACTCATATTAAACAGCGGAAGTAATCCTGCTGCATGCCAAGTTGATCCAGATGTAAGTTCTTTTCTCTCGACTAAAACGACATCAGACCAGCCTTTTTTTGCTAAATGGTAGAGAGCACTTACTCCAACGACACCACCACCAACTACAACAACTTTAGTTTTTGATTTCATTAAGCGATTCCTACTAAATTTTTATTCATAACGAAACAAAATTGTCATTTTTAATCATATGGAGCTCCCTAATGGGATTGGGCTGGAGACCATGGTTGTTAGCCAGCAATCTTTTAATGGACCATCTGTTTCATACTTTTCAACTTGCCAGTTAAACTTATGATAAATTTTATCTTTATCTAAAAGGATCACTTCAAATTGAGCCCAATTTTCACCGCTTCCAAGCTTTGTTATGGTGTGACTTAAGTGATTGATCATCATTTGATAAGAGTCTCCTTTAATCATTCTTTTAAATTTATCTAAAGGTCCAGTAACTTTTTTATTGTTAGGATGAGCAAAGTTCCAAGTTTGCTCTATGCCACTATCCTTATAGATAAGGTCATTATTTTGAAGTCCTGATAATTGAATTTCTATAACTCTGTCAGGTTTAATACCACTATTAGGTTTTAGTAAATCTGCTTTTGAAATTGATACTGAAATTAAAAAAATTAAAAAAGTACTAGATATTGTTTGCAGTTTTTTTAACATCTTCCAAGAATTTTTTTCTTTTTTTATCGCCAACGAAAGGTACAGCAAAGTATCTTCGATATATAACATCCGTTATGCCGCATATATTAAATACTCCCCGTCTCAGTCTTTTTGTTGGCATATTAAGAAAAAAAGTTCGAACAGCAAATTGTGGAGATCCGTAAGTGCAAAATACAACTGCTTTTTTTCCTTTTAAATTTCCTAAGGGATATCCATAATTTCCAAACAATTTTTTAAATCTAAATGCCCACGGTGGTGCAAGAACTTTATCTATCCATCCTTCAACAATAGCTGGCATTCTAAAATTCCATATTGGAGCGATTAAGACTATTACATCAGAATTTTCTATTCTTTTTCTGTGATTTAATACATCCTCATTAGGTTCCTCTCCTGAGAAAACTGGATCAAATTTCTCCTTATATAAATCAACAACATCTGTATAGTGACCGTTGTTGTTAACTGTTTCAACAAAAGTATCTCTTATAGATGCGTTAAAAGATTTGTCATTGTAGTGACCATAAACAATAAAAATTTTTTTCATTTAATCTTGAAGAACAGGGAATGCTTGTCTCACTTTTAAAAAATGTTTCTGATATTCCATTTTAGTACATCTATTCTCGATATATTCAATTTTTTTTTGTTCAACCAATTTTTTTGCTTCCAGATTTTTGATACCAAGCTGCAACCACAAAACTTTTGCTTTAATATTAATTGTATCTTTGGCAATATCTAAAGCTTCTTTTGAAGGTCTAAAAACGTTTACTATATCAACTTTATCTTTAATATCGGTAATTTTACCACACACATATTCTCCTAAGATTTTTTGACCTTTAGCTTTAGGATTTACAGGGTAAACTTTAAAACCATATTTCTGCATATATTTCATGACAATAGTTGATGCTTTTGTAGGATCATTGCTCACTCCAACCATTGCGATCTTTTTATATTTTGAAAGGATTTCTTTTATATCATTCATTGTTTATTTTGGATTTTTTGCTTACAGAACTCTTTAGCTTCTTCAACCGTCATAGAGGTATCTAATTTTTTACTCCCAGCAATACATGCTTCAATTGCTTTATTTTGATTATGGCCTCTAAAGTTATAAATAACAATTATTCCAATTATTAAAAAAAAAATAAGTAAAACATTTTTTTTCATTATCTATTTTTCCATTTTGGCTCTCTTTTTTCTAAAAAAGCTGAGATCCCTTCTTTGGCATCCAAAGCCATCATATTTATCGTCATCATTTTACTGGTATAAGCGTACGCTTTTCTAAGAGGCATCTCTAATTGTTTATAAAATGTTCGTTTTCCAATTTTAATTGTTAGATTTGATTTAGATGCAATCTTTTTTGCAATTTTTAAAACCTCATTATTTAATTTAGATTTTGAAAAACAATCATTTATTAAGCCAATTTCTTTTGCAAAATTTGCTTTGATTGGCTCACCTGTAAGTAACATTTTCATCATTGGTTTTTTATTAATTTTTCTACTTACAGCAACCATTGGCGTACTACAAAATAATCCAATATTTACGCCAGGAGTTGCAAATAATGCATCTTTAGTACTATAGGCTAGATCACAACTAGCAACTAACTGACAACCAGCAGCATAGGCTGCTCCATGCACTTTAGCGATAACAGGTTTATTACCCTCTACTATTTGAAGCATTAACTTAGAACACAGATTAAATAATCTTTGATATTTGTTTCTTACCTTTAAACCTTTTACTTCTTTTAGGTTATGTCCCGCACTAAAACCTTTTCCAGCACCTTCAATAATAATTACTTTTGTTTTTTTGTCTTGATCAAGTTTTTTTAGAACTTTAATTAGATCATTTAAATTTTTAAAAGATAATGAATTATATGTTTTAGGATCATTAATTTGAACTATAGATATACCGCTGGATAAGTTCTTCACTAATATATTCATCAAAAATTCTATTTGAGTTTGCCTTCTTCTCTCATTTTGGCTCTTATTTTCGTTGCCGATATTTTTTGTATTTCCTCTGACAACACTATCTCTTCAATTTTGTAACCAACCCCTCTACCATAACAAATATTTGTAATATTAGGGACTAACATAATTTTAAAACGACCTTCAAACTCTGGATTAAGTCTATCTTCTATATTTTTTTTGACTGTATCAAAATCGAAAGGATTATCATCTACACCTTGTACATCTCTTATTTGAATACAAACTTGTCCTGTTTTTTTGACAATTTCTTTAAATAAGGTGTAATGGCCATCGTGAAATGGTTGCCATCTTCCTAACATTTGTGCTGTTGGCTTTTTATTATCCCACTGATATGTCATTTTTTTATGTCCTTATATATTTTTGGTGCCCAATTTTTAGCATCTTGTGTAGTAACATGAAAGTTATACTTGTCTGGTTTGACAAACATCTTATTAGTATCATCAAATCTACCCTCTTTAATAGTATCAACCCAAATAACATAATCTGAGGGAAATAAGCTTCTGGCCTCTGGTGTTGGGCAGATAAAATCTGCAACAACATAGTTCTTATCTTTTCGAAGTTTTAAAGCAAAATCAGCCATCCTTTTTGCTTGTCTTTTTCTTCCTTCTTCAGAAAAATCCCAATCATTTGCCTCTTTTCTTACTTCATCTGCGTTAAGCCTTTTTGCATTTAATAATGGTGCAAGTTCATTAGCTAAAGTAGTTTTACCTGACCCAGGCAAACCCATTATCAATATTATTTTCATTAACTTACTTTATATAATCCAAGCCAAGCATTTACATCTTTACTTGCAATGTAATCAGATTTAAAAAATTCAATTTCTTCCCACTTATTATATTTTTTTAACGTTTCAATTTTTTTATCAAAGCCATACTCTTCATAAATTCCCTCATTTATGGTAAAACAAATTAATCCATTACTTTTTGTAATTCTTATAAATTCGTCTAAGGCTTGTGGTTTAACATGACCAAAAGTAAATGTTCCCACGCACATTGTAGCATCAAAAAAATTATTATTTATATTAATTGGTTTGTTTAAATCAATTTTGATTAATTTTTGATACAAATTTTTAGGTATTGTGTCTAATAATTTTTGTGATAAGTCAGCACCATGGAAATGTTTAAAACCAAATTTTTTAAGTTCTAATCCTACTAACCCAGAGCCGCAACCCGCATCAAAAATAGTCATATCTTTATTTAACGCATATTTTTTAAAAACTTCTACAGTTTCTTTAGGTCCTGTATAATTCCAATCAACCATATCTTTGTTGTATTTGTTCCCCTTACCCCACTCGTCATAGTATTTCATTACTTCATGAGTAGTTTTGAGTTTATAAATAGGAACTTTATTTCCAACGTCTTTTTGAGCCATAAATAGTATGAGATTATATTACACGATTAATTTCTTTGACAGCATTTTCAAAAAATATAATCATCATTAGATGAATTTTTCTTTAGAAATTGGGCCTCAGACAGATCTGGATACTGTCCCTGATATAAAAGATATTTATATCACTATGCTACCTGGGGGAGATTATAAAGAAACAGCTCAACAAGCAGTTGAGTTAGTAAAGAAAGGTTTTAATCCAGTTCCTCATTTTCCAGCTCGATCTATGCAGGATGAAAAACAGCTTAAAGATTATGTTTCGAGATGTAAAGATGGTGGCGTCAAACAAGTTTTAGTTATAGGAGGAGGAAGAGAGCCAATGGGAAAATTTGACAGCTCTTTTCAACTTTTGGAGACTGGTTATTTTGAGAAGATGACGATAGGAATTGCTGGACACCCAGAGGGGAGTCCTGATATATCCGACTCAGATTTAGAAAAAGCTATGAAAGATAAAAAGCCTTACGCTGATTATATTGTAACTCAATGGTTGCTGGATCCTCAGCCAATTATAGACTTTATTTCTAAACAAAGTGTACCAGTGCATGTGGGAATTACTGGGCCTCTAAAAATATCTAGCTTAATAAAGTTTGCTAATATCGTTGGTGCAAAAAATTCCTTAAATTTTCTTAAATCTAATTTTAGTAAGGCGTTAGATTTATTAAAACCTAAAGACCCTAATGATTTAATTGGGAAAATTAAATCGCACACTGATTTTTTCCACATTTATACATTCGGCGGCTTGAAGGAAACTAACAAGTGGTTGAAGGAGAATAGTTATGTCTAAAGAATTTGACTATACTAATTTAAAGCATGTTACTTCTGTAGATCAATCAGATCGAAAAGTACCATATAACTTAAGACAAAGTGGACCAACAAAAGTTGAAATGTTAATTTCAACAAGAGTAAGAAAATCACCTTATTGGCATTTATCCATGCAGGCAGGTTGTTGGAGAGCAACAGTTTATAATCGAATTTATCATCCAAGAGGTTATGTAAAACCAGAAGATGGTGGAGCGATGGTTGAATATGATGCAATTGTTAATCATGTAACTATGTGGAATGTTGCAGTTGAAAGACAAATTCAAGTTAAGGGTCCAGATGCAGAAAAATTTGTTGATTATGTGATTACAAGAGATGCAACAAAAATTTCACCAATGAGAGCAAGGTATGTAATTTTATGTAATGCTTATGGTGGGGTTTTAAATGATCCAATTCTTTTAAGAATTTCAAAGGATGAGTTTTGGTTTTCATTGTCAGACTCTGATATTGGTTTGTACTTGCAAGGTGTGAACGCAGATGGAAGATTTAATTGCACTATTGAAGAAATCGACGCTTGTCCCGTTCAAATACAAGGTCCAAAATCAAAAGCTCTAATGAAAGATCTTTTAGGTGATCAAGTTGATTTGGAAAATATGCCGTTTTATGGTTTAGCTGAAGTTAAAGTTGCTGGGCGAAGTTGTGTGATTTCTCAATCAGGTTTTTCTGGAGAAGCTGGTTATGAGATTTATTTAAGAGATGCAACTTTATATGCTGATGATATGTGGAATGCTGTGCTTGAGGTTGGAAAAAAACATCAGCTAATGGTTATTGCACCTGCTCACCACAGAAGAATCCAGGCTGGCATTTTGTCTTGGGGTCAAGATATGGATCAACAACATAATCCCTATCAATGTAACTTAGGCTACCAGGTTTCTTTATCTGGAAAAGGTGAATGGAACAAAACTTCTGATTACGTTGGTAAAGCGGCTCTAGAAAAAATGGGTAAAGAACTTAAGGACGGTAAGAAACCATACGCACTTCAATTAGTTGGATTGGAGTTAGGTGGAAAACCAATTGATGACTATGCGCCAGATTTTTGGCTAATATCAAACGATGGTGGTGGAGATCCAGTTGGTTTCATTACTTCACCATGGTGGCATCCTGAAAAGAAAACAAACATTGCAATGGGATATGTTCCTTTTGATGGGACATTAAATGCAAATGGATTTCCGAAAGGTAAGGTTGGAACTAAATATAAAGTGCATTTACCCGAAAAATACTCTGATACTCCGGGTAAGCCTGTAGATGCAGTTATAGTCGATATTCCATTTAAAGAATCTTTCAACGCTAATACAAGAGAAGTTTCAAAAGGTTAATTTGATTTTGGGGGAGTTTACTCCCCCTTCATCCAAAATGACAAAAGGTTTCTTAATAGTAATTTGCATTCTTATAGCTATTGCTTTAATAATATTCCCATTAATCGTATCTTACAAAGAGCAAAAAAATAAAAAAAAATAAATGTTCGGTGAATTTCTAAGTATTATTTTAAAATCTATCAAACTAGATAAAACACTTTATTCCGATAGTAAAAATTTTGGTGAAGCCTCAGTTTATTTTGCGGGTATCATTATGATTTTAGATGGTATAGCTGGGGCAGTTGCTGCAAACACAGTTTTTAAAACAGCCGTTGCAATGTCAGGAGTGACTGCAATATTAACTTGGTTTGTTTGGGCAATATTAATTTTTGTTATTGGGGTAAAACTATTTCCTGATAAAAATAGTAAAGTTCCATTTAAAAAAGTATTAATTGCAGTTGGTTTCGCTCACGCGCCTGGTCTATTAAGATTTTTTGCTGTGACACCAGAATTAATGATACCTATAATTTTTCTTACACAATTTTGGATTTTTGCTGGATTAATTATTTCGACGCGACAAGTTCTTAATCTTAAATCAAATTTAAAATCATTTGGAGTAGTCTTTATGTCATTTTTGATTATTGTCTTTTTATCTATTTCATTTGTAATAAGTCGAATGAACGCCTTACCGATCAATCATATTTAGATTGGAAAAATTGTCTTAGAAACTCTGCAAGACTTACAAATTTTAAAACCAGTTAGAATCAAGTTTTGAGTAACACTTTCATGCTGTTCTTTACATTCATCACAAATATCATCTAAATCCTTTAGATTTTTTTCTATTTCTTTATCCTCAGTCATTATCAGTCAAACCAGCTCCCGCTGCACCCTTTTTTAAACTATCAGTTTCCTCTACAAATGTATCCTCTGCAAGTTTGTAGAGATTTTTCCAATCTTGATCTGAAAAGTTATCTTCATTGTTTAAAAAACTTATTTCTACTTTTTTTGCTAACTTTGGCATTTCTTTATCCCATATATTAGAAGAGATACTCACATTAAAATTCAATAAAAATTTACAATCATCAAATGAAATTAATAATTTTTTCCCAATTATTTCTGAAGCTCTACTTAAAAAAGATAAAAGTAGCAATGGATAAGCAAGATTTTCAACTGAACACTTTTTTAAATTCTCGATGTTTTTTACTTGGTCAATAAAATTAACACCTAACATAATTGGACAAAAAGACGATCCATCTGATTTGTTAATTTTATCGATTAGTTTTATCTCTTCAAAATTTTCTTTTTTTTTATTTTGATAATATTGATTAAGATGCTTGATCGCTGGAAAACCAAATAATTCAGATAATCTTATAGATTTACCAACTTCCTCTGCTATACCCCATGAATAACCAGCAGCTCGACTTGCCCTCTTAGCTGTAGTTTCTATCTCACTTAAGGATTTCATAATTTAAGAATGGGTTTTATAAACCCATTGCTCATCATAATCTTTTAATTCATTTGGGAGTGGTGCACCTTGAAACATACATATCCTCAACCACTTGTCAGATCTTGGATCAAATTTTAAAGCTCCAAAAAAAGATAACTTTAATCGTAACATATCAATTGGAACTAAATTTTCTCCAATTGTATTATCTTGTATTTCTGAATATGGAAATTTTTCAATAATGAAGGCTCTTCTAACAACATGTCTCAAATCAGAATTATCAATCAAAAATTGATTAATCTTTAAATTATCTTTTAAAGGTAATAATCTTTCATATAGTTTTTTTATATCTCTAGCTATTGCCAAGGGTTGCTCTAAATCTGCACCATTTTCCTCAAAACGATTAGCTAATCTTGGTTCCTCCTTATTTTTTGAAATAAACCAAAATTTATGATTGCTCTCTTCTATATTAAAATTAATCTTTAAAATATCCGAATATTTATTTTCTAAAATCTTTTTCAAATCTCCGATATTACGTTCAGTTGGAATATTAAAGTATTTTTCTTCCTCCGAGCTCATTTGCCCAATCAATGGCTGAATTATATCACCAAATGGTTCCATCATGATTGAGACAACGTATTCAATACACTCCTCACAAGTTTCTTTCTCTAGCCAAAGATAAATTTCATTAAAAGGATAATCTTTTTGAAAATCAAATTTGTTTTCTAAGAAACTGATGAATTTTTTTATATCTTTTAGCAAAAGTTTAATTTTTTTGAGTTGATATTCACTCTCTGTATTCCAGCTAGTTATATTTTTAAGAGAACTTTTCACACAATCTTTAAATAGATCTCTATCTTGTGTTTTAACAATTTTAATTTCTCTAATTTTTTTAAGTGCAATTTCTCTACTGAGTATCCAATTATTTAATAAAGTTGGATGATTGACAATAAATGGGGCCATTCCTAATCCAGTAGAATTTCCTATACCCAAATTTCTACAAATTTTAGGATCTAGTTTAACAGCTGAATTAGGATTTTTATTTTTTGCAACATGATTAACTTGATCAAACGTAAATTGTCTAACTAAATAAACTAACATCATCTCTAATCTGAATGGTCCGTTAATTTCCTCTCTATTTTTAATTCTGAATCGATCAGCTAAACCAAACTTACCTGACCCATAAACTGCAGTCGTTCTGTATAAATATCCAACTTTTTCAAGTAGTTCTAAATCAGGTTGGTTTCCATTGCTTAAACTTTCAACAACATGATCAAATACCCTAACAGATTTATTTGCTCTAGATAATGTTAGCTCTTTGTAGGACAACCTACCGACTTCCTGTTTTGGAACTTCATTTCTTAATCTGTCAATATCCTCTTTTAAAGGTACTCCATCATGTAATGTAAAAGCTGCATCCCACTTAGTTGCTATTACTCTATCTGATCTTTCATCATCATTAATTTTGTTCGCATAACAGATTAAAGAATAAACCCTGTCTTTTTTTTTAAATGAATATACTGCTGTGCCATAACCCTCTTGGTCTAAATCAAACAAGTCTCTATTATATTGCCAATCCTTAAATTCACTTAAAAAACTTCGTAAAAAAGATAATCTTGATTGATGAAATGAACCAAGTCTTGATAGCTTCATTATGATGTTTGGATCTCTTAATTCTATATTCATATTTAAATAGTTTTATAAAAGTTATACCAATTGTTACCTAGTATTCCATTAGTCTCAGTCTCTGAAAAACCAACATTTTTTAAACCTGCTTCTAAGTTTTTAAAACCTCTTGCATCCTCAAACCAATTAGGCTGTTTAGGAAACCCTGGTTTATTTTTAGAGCCTTCTCCATAATTTCTATTTTTTGACCATGTTCCATTTCTCATCCATTCAACAACCTCATCTGGTTGGTACAAACAAAGATCTGATCCTATACCAATATTATTAATATCCATTATTTCTGCTGTTTTAGCCACCATTTCACAAAAGCTTTCTAGAGAACAATTTGTATTATCCTTAAGGTGATGCGGATATAAAGATAAACCTAATATTCCTCCGCTTTCACTTAAAGTTTTTAGTAACTCAGAAGACTTATTTCTTTTTGCTGCATGCCAAAAAGATGGGTTTGCATGAGTTATTGCTATTGGTTTTTCACTAAACTCAATTGCATCAAAAGTACTTTTTTCTGCTGAATGAGACATATCTACAACAATACCCACTCTATTCATTTCTCGGATAACTTCCCTTCCAAAATTAGTTACCCCACTATCATTTTTTTCATAACATCCTGTCGCCAACAATGATTGATTGTTGTAAGTGAGTTGCATAAATCTACATCCAAGACTATGAACTTTTTCAACTAAATTGATATCATCTTCTATTGGAGAGCAATTTTGAAAACCAAAAAAAATTGCAGTTTTATTCTCATTATTTGCTTTTTCAATATCCTTAAAACTCTGGCCTAAAAAAATTAAATCCGAATTTTCTTTAAATAAAGTTTGCCACTTACTTATTTCGATTTGAAGTTCGTCAAAGTCTTCATGATAAACTATTGTGACATGAACTGCATCTAGGCCAGCCTCATGATTAATCTCAAAAACTTTTCTAGACCATTTGCAATATTGAAGGTTATCGATTTTAAATTTCATTTTGGTTAATTTGGCTAAACATACCAAGTTGTTTTTTAAATACTATTTATTTTATTGAAATTTTAATCTAATTTTGAAATAAATATTCATCAAATTGATCATGAAAAAGAATAAAAACCTCAAAGTTGCAATCGTCATGGGAAGCCAATCAGACTTCAAAACTATGAAATTATCCGCAAATATACTAAAAAAAATGGGTGTTCGATTTGAAACTAAAATTATATCTGCCCACCGTACTCCAAAAAGAATGTATGAATTTGCAGAGAGCGCATCAAGAAATAATATTGGAGTAATCATTGCTGGTGCTGGTGGATCAGCACATTTACCTGGTATGATTTCAGCTATAACCTCAATTCCAGTTTTAGGTGTTCCCGTTGAAAGTAAAAAGCTTAAAGGACTTGATAGTTTGTTATCAATAGCACAAATGCCAAAAGGAATACCCGTTGGAACTCTTGCAATCGGAGTGGATGGTGCCATCAATGCTGCTTTATTAGCTGCAGCTATAATTGCAAACAGCAATCCCACTGTAAAAAAGAAATTAAATAATTGGCGTTCATCACAAACAAGATCAGTTAAAAAAAATCCAAAATAAAAGATGTCAATAAAAAATTTGGGTATAATTGGTGGTGGTCAACTAGGAAGCCTATTAGCTGTCGCAGCTAAGAAGTTGAATATCAATACAATAATCTACTGTGATGATGTAGATGCTCCAGCACAAAATTTTTGTAACAAATTTATTCATGGCAAATACGATGACAAAATTAAAATGCGAGAGTTCATTAATGAAATTGATGTAATTACTTATGAGTTTGAAAATATACCTTATGAAACTTTAAATGAAATGAACAAGGTAAAACCAGTTTTACCAAAACCATCGGTAAATAGATTAATTCAACATCGAATTGCAGAAAAAGATTTTGTAAATAAACTCAATATTAGAACTACTAGATACGCATCGATAGAAAGTAAATCCGATATGGAACCATTGGGAGATTTCTTACCTGGAATTTTAAAAACAACTACAATGGGTTATGATGGTAAAGGCCAATACCCTATTAAAAAAATTCAAGACATCAATAACCTGAATATTGATTTTTCAAAAGGTTATATACTGGAAAAATTAGTAAAACTTAAAAAAGAGATATCAGTCATTATTACCAGATTTGGGAACAATAGTTATGAAATATATGAGCCAATAGAAAATACTCATGAAGATCAAATATTAAAACATTCAATAATACCAGCTCAAATCAATAAAAAAATATTTGATGAATCTAAAGATTGGTCGATCCGGATCGCAGAAGAATTGAAATATATAGGAACGCTTTGTGTTGAATTTTTTATTGATAGAAATGAAAATCTTTATGTTAATGAAATAGCTCCTCGAGTTCACAATTCTGGCCATCTAACAATAAATGCTTTTAATATTAGTCAATTTGAAAATCATGTGAGAGCAGTCTGTTCACTAGAAAAAATTCCACTCAAGAAAATATCTAATGCAAAAATGGTGAACCTAATAGGAAATCAAATCAAACCATATAGAGAAAACTTTAAATTAAATGAAAATGAATTTTTCTTTGATTATCAAAAAAAAGAGATAAAAGATAAAAGAAAAATGGGCCACATAACAACTTTAATATAAATGCTTAAATCTATTGAGGGAAATTTTGATAACCCAGAGGTCAATAAACTTCTGACAAAACATTTTATAGAACTTAGAGCAGCATCACCCGAGGGTAGTGCCCATGTTCTAGATATTCCGGGGTTAAAAGTTTCATCAATTAAATTTTGGAGCCTTTGGGAAAATGATAAAATATTTGGTTGTGGAGCATTAAAGTTCTTAGACAAAGATCATGGTGAATTTAAATCAATTAGAATACACGATGATTTTAAAAATCAAGGTAATGGTATTAAAGTCATCAAACATCTCATTGATGAAGCTAAGAAATTAAAAATTAAAAGAATTAGCTTAGAGACTGGTGCTGGAAAATTTTTTGATCCAGCGAGAAAATTATTTAAAAGATGTGATTTTACACCTTGCAAACCCTTTGCCCATTATAAAGAAGATGTTAATTCTATCTATTTAACTAAGCTAATTAACCACGAATGATAAAAAAAAGTCTAATTGTGCACTAAATTTGTTGACAAAACCCTAATATTTATAAACAAAGCCAACATTACTTAATTATAAGTAATAAATTAATATAACAATAAGTAAGAAGAAAAAATATGAGTCTACAAGGAAAAGTAAAATGGTTCAATCCAACTAAAGGTTTTGGTTTTATTGAACGTGACGACAAAGAAAAAGATGTGTTTGTACATGTTTCAGCTGTAAGAGATGCTGGTATGAACGGTTTAGATGAGGGTCAAGCTTTGACTTTCGATGTTGAAGATGGTCCTAAAGGTCCTTCAGCAGTTAACTTAAAAACTGCATAATTTTCACATAAATTAATTGGCTATAAATTTAATTAATTTTTTAATTAAGAATTAATTTATTTTTATAGCCAATGAACTATTCTACAAACAAAATTTAGAAAATAATTTATGATTGGCATTTTAGGTGGAATGGGTACCCAGGCAGGTTTAGATTTTTGTAATAAGCTGGCAATTTTATATAGAGGTAAGATCGATCAAGATTACCCTTTGTTTATGCTTTATAACAAATCAAATATTCCTGGTAGACCTGAATCGATTGGTATCCATACCGGTAAACTATCAAATAAAATAAGTAATAAAAAAACTAAACAAAAATATTTATCTGTTTTAAAAAGTTTAATTTATGGTTGTAATCTTTTAAAAAAAAGTAATTGTAAATTTATAGTCATACCCTGTAACACAGCCCATTATTGGTATGATGACTTAAAAAAACGAATTAACTTACCGATAGTAAATATGCCTAAGGAAGTTTTTTTGCATGCTAAAAAAAAATGTAGAAAAAATTCCTCAATTGGTTTGCTTGCTACAGAAGGAACTTTAAAAACAGGTATTTATAATAAGTTTTTTGATAAAGATTATAATCTAGTGTTTCCAAATAATTCTATTCAAAGTAAATCAGTCAACAAAGCTATCAGGCTTGTAAAAATGGGAAAAGTGAAACTAGCGAGCAAAGCTATTAAGCCAGCAATCAATTATTTAATTAAAAAAAAATGTAAAAAAATTATTCTTGGTTGTACAGAGCTCCCTATTGCCATTTTTGCCTATAAACCATTTAAGACAATTAAATCATCAAAAATATTTTTGGACCCAAATTTGATTTTAGCTAACGCTGCTATGAGGAAATATCAAAATAGATAATGCAATCTAAAGAAAAGCCTTATGTGATACTAGTTGCAGAAGCAATTTACTCAAAAGTTTGTGAAATTAAGAAAAAAAATCCTGAGCTGACAACAATCAACGCAATTGAAAACTTTATTGGAACAACAACCTACAATGATATAAGTAGTGGAAAATTCCATGATGAATTAATTGAAAAAGTATCAAAAAAGAAGGTGCCTGAAGAAACTCTAAGATTACTTCATATTCAAAAAGATTTATCAGTTAAGCAGCTAATTCAATATCCTGAATTATATTATGCAAAGAGCCATTATCCTCTTGAAATTTCTCAAAGAGCTTTCGATCATTTATGGAGAATGTGTGAAAGTTATGAATTATGGTGTAAAGAGACAAAACAAAACAAATTAATAATACTTAATATTGTAGATTAAATAATTTATAAGACCTGGAATGGTCAGAATATTTCCACTCATATTTGTTTTACTTTGGTCTTCTGCCTTTATCACAACAAAACCAATTATTGATAATAGTGATCCTTTCGCAGCTCTAGCCTTCAGATTTTTTTTTGTCGCTGTGGGTTTTTTGTTATTTTCCATTTACCTTCAACAATCAATATTGATTAAAAAAAGATATCTGATTGAGTCAATGTTCAGTGGTATCTTGTTTCATGGGTTATATTTAGGAGGAGTTTTTTATTCGATTTCAATTGGGATGCCAACAAGTTTAGCTGCTCTAATCGTAACACTTCAACCAATTTTAACAAATATTTTGAGCGGACCACTTTTAAATGAAAAAGTTACATTACAGCAATGGGTAGGTGTTTTATTGGGATTTGTTGGCGCTTCTTTAGTTCTAGGAATAGATGTTGGCTCAGGTATTCCTCTACTAGGTTTGATTGCAACTTTAATTGCATTGTTATCTATAACTTTTTCTACCATTTGGCAGAAAAAATTGAGTAATAACTTACCATTATCTGTTAGTAATTTTTATCAAGCATTGGGTGGTTGTTTATTTCATGTTTTAATAATTATTTTTTTTATAGAGCCCTACATCTATTTTACAAAAACATTTATTATAGCAATGAGTCATCAAATTTTTCTTGTTTCCTTCGGTGCATTTACAATACTGATGTTTTTAATAAAAAAAAATTCAGCTAGTAAAACAGTTTCTGTTTTTTTTCTAATACCAGCAACCTCTGCTATAATGGCATGGCTTTTTTTAAATGAAACTTTAACAAATATTGATGTTGTTGGCTTTTTAATAGCGTCGGTGGGTGTTTATATTGCAACAAGGAATTAATAACTAATTATTTTATAACCAAATTCTAACGAGCCATCTGTAATTGAATGATGCAAAGACTCTCCAAAGCTTCTTAATCCGAAAATTCTAACTTTTCTTGGATTGTTAGAAATAAAATCAATCGTAATTGATATTCCATTATAAATTGAATTGGTGCAATCACCCTCGTTAAATTTATCAATATTTATAGGACATCCTTTTTTTAAAACTTCATTAACAAGATCACCTTGAATTTCAATTATTGTTCTTGAATGCGATAAATCTGTAATTGCAAAATTACTTTCATCGAATTGTTTTCCATCTTTTAAAAGTAAATCTGTTTTAGAAGATATAACTATCCAATTCTTTGGTCCCATCCATAAAATTCTAGTATCTGAATTTGAGGAGGATTTTAAAGGAGATGGTAATTTTAGGTTATCAATTTTTATATTTGAAATATCTGAACTTGAATTTTTGTATTGAACTATTTGGAATATTAAAACATTCTTCAATTCTGAAATCTTTAACAAGTCTTTCTCATTTTTATTTTCAATATCACCAAATTTTCCATTTTGATGCACATTACTTAAAGAAGAAATTTGCTTCACGATCTTACTCTCTTTCCTTCATGGTCTACATAATGTGAGGACATTACCTCCACCTCAATAGAAGTATTTTTAAGTGGAGAGACCGCAAAAAGCTTTTTTCCTATCATATTCTTTCCATCTTTTAATATTGCAAGAGAAAAAGGATTATTGTTCTCCACACTCCAACAAGATGATGAAACATGACCAAGTTTAGGATTTGGAAGTTTTGCATTTTTATTTTCTACTAAATGAGATCCCTCTGGAATACTTGATTTCCTGTCTAATGGGACTAAACCAACAATTTTTTGTCTATCAGCTTTGTTAAATGCCTCTTTAGCTAAAGATCTCTTTCCAATAAAATCTTTTTTCTTTGATACTAAACCTTCTAACGAAACATCATAAGGAATAGTTCTTCCGTCAAGCTCTGGTCCAGCTACATGACCCATCTCTATTCTTAGTGTCGATAATGCTTCCGTACCATAAGGTTGAATATTAAATTCTTCACCAATTTCAATAATTTTTTCCCACATAAATAATCCAAAATCAGACTCGACATTTATTTCGTAAGCGAGCTCGCCTGAAAAAGAAATTCTAAAAATTCTTGCTTTTACACCTAATAAGTCTCCCTCTACATATCCCATAAAAGGAAGAGCCTCATTGCTAACATCTATTTTAGAAAAAAGCTTTGCTAACAAATCTCTTGATTTAGGTCCTGCAATCGCCGCACCAGCCCATTGTTCAGTTGTTGACACCACATTAACATTTAATTCTGGCCAAACAATTTGCAGGTAATATTCCAAATGGGATAATACGTTTGCGGCCTGTGCAGTAGTAGTTGTCATATGATAATGATTTTCTGAAATTCTGGTTGTTGTCCCATCATCCATGACAATTCCATCTTCCCTAAGCATAACTCCGTATCGGGCTTTACCTACTGGAAGTTTTAACCATGCGTTTGTGTAAACTCTATTTAAAAACTCTGCAGCGTCCGGACCTTTAATATCAATTTTCCCTAAAGTTGTTACATCACAAACACCTACGTGTTCTCGAACATTTTTTGCTTCTCTTTTTGATGCCTCAAATAAATTTTCATTTCCTCTTTTGTAATATCTTGGTCTTTTCCAAGCACCAGCATCTACCCACACTGCATTATTTTTTTCATGCCAATGGTGCATTGGTGTTTTTCTTGTAGGCATATATTCTTTACCTATCTCCCTTCCAACTATTGTACCGATAGTAACTGGTGTAAAAGGGGGTCTAAAAGTAGTGTGACCTACTTGAGGAACAATTTTTTTTTCAACATTTGCAACTAATTGTAATCCGTTTAAATTACTTGTCCTTCCTTGGTCTGTTGCCATTCCCAACGTTGTATATCTCTTAACATGCTCAATTGATCTATAACCTTCTCTTAAAGCAACCTCTATATCAGAAACAGCTACATCATTTTGAAAATCTACAAATCGTTTATAATGTTTACCTTTAGGGAGTGGAGAACACCAAAATTTATCATGAGCACTATATTTTCGTTCATTGGTATTAGGAATTTGAATTTTTTCATCTTTTTTAGTTATGTTTTTAGAAACTTCTGACCCAGTATTAAAACTGTTTTTTAAGGTATCTTGTAATGTAAATGTTCCATTAGCAGCACCTAAAGAATGTTCATTTTGTTTTGATTTGTCTGGTACAAAAGCATCTATCGAGTCGTTAAATTTCAGCTTATTACCTGATTGAGATGCCAGATGAACAGTTGGTGTCCAAAATCCAGATACACAAATAGAATCACAATCTATTTGTTCTGTATTTTCAAAATCTATCTTCTCTTTATTTAATTTACCAATTGTTGCTGATTTTACTTTTTTATATCCATGAGCAACTATCACTGCATAAGAAAACTTTATCTTTATATTTAAATCTTTAGCCTCATTAATTAACTCAGAGTTTTGATCCTCTCTAGTATCTAAAACTATTGGATTAACACCATTCTTTTTAAACTCAATAGCTGTTTCATAGCCGCTATCGTTGTTAGTGAAAATAATTGGTTTTTTACCAATTAGAACACCATAAACTTTCATATATTCTTTTGCAGCAGCTGAGAGAAAAACTCCAGGGGTATCATTATTTCCAAAAACGATTGGTCTTTCAATAGATCCTGTTGATAACAATACTTCCTTTGCTCTTATATACCAAAGTCTTTGTCTTGGTGTGTACTTAGATTTTTTTTCTAAATGATCTCCTGTTCTTTCAAACATTACCATCATATTATGATCATAGTATCCAAAAACTTGAGATCTATTTTTAACAATAACATTAGGCATCTCTATTAATTCAGATATAATTTTTTCTGACCAATCTTTTCCAGATAAATTATCTATCGTAACGTCATCTGTTAAAAGCGTCCCTCCATATCTAGGTTTATCCTCTGCTAATATTACTTTTGCTCCGTTTTTGGCAGCTGCATAAGCACTTGCTAAACCAGCGGGTCCAGAGCCAGTAACTAATAAATCACAATATTCATATTTATGCTCATATCTCTCTTTATCTTTTTCTAGAGAAGCAATTCCTAATCCCGCAGCTTTCCGAATAAAAGGCTCATACACTTTGTACCAAAAACTTTTAGGCCACATGAAAGTTTTGTAATAAAAACCAGCTGGAAAAAAACGATTAAAGAAATTATTTATTGCACCAATATCAAAATTTACTGATGGCCAACAATTTTGACTAGACGCTGATAAACCATTTACTAGTTCTATTTCAGTTGCGTTAATATTTGGTTCTGAACAACCATTGATCTCAACTTGCATTTTTGCATTTGGTTCATCAACTCCTGCACCAAAAAACCCTCTTGGACGATGATATTTAAAACTTCTTCCAATTAAATGTATGCCATTGGCAAGTAGTGCTGAAGCTAGCGTATCACCCTCATACCCAATATATTTTTTTCCATTAAATTTAAATTCTATAGGTTTATCTCTATTGATTAAGCCACCAGTATTCAGTCTAAAATTTTGTGACATTAAAATTCTTCCTCTGGTTTAAAAGTTCTAAAAATTTCGTGAGTAGTTGTATCTCTCTCAACTTTAAACCATTGTCTGCATCCAGCAATATGATGCCACAATTCAATATGTTTTCCTCTCGGACTTTTTCTTAAATAAACAAAATTATCCCATTCTTCATCACTTATTTCTTGATTTAGTTTTGGTCTAGTGATTGTTCCATCGCCTCCGTAGGCGAATTCTTTTTGAGACCTGTCCCCGCAGTAAGGACACTTAATATTTAACATTTATGAAATCCAAGTTTTTGTTCCAAGGCCCTTCTCATCTATCAAGTAACCTTTAGAAAATCTATTTAGACTAAATCCCTCATTTAATTCATGAACTCTATCTTGTGCGATTGTATGTGCAAATGTCCACCCAGAAGATGGAACCGATTTGAAGCCACCATAACACCAACCACAATTTAAATATAATCCATCGATATGAGTTTTATCAATAATAGGTGAGCCATCCATTGACATATCCATAATCCCTCCCCAAGTCCTTAACATTTTCAATCGACTTAAGAATGGAAATAAAGCAACACCTCCGGTTAAGACATGTTGTATTGTTGGAAGATTCCCTTTTTGTGCATAACTATTATATCCATCAAGATCTCCACCCATAACCATCTCACCTTTATCTGATTGACTAATATAAAAATGTCCAGCACCAAAGGTTACCACTCCATCTAAAACTGGTTTCACTGGCTCAGAAACACAAGCTTGTAACAAATGAGTTTCTATAGGAAGTGTCATATTAAGTTTTTCTGCTAAAACATTTGTGCTGCCAGCTACACACAATCCAATTTTTTTTGATTTAATATCTCCTCTAGATGTTCTCAAACCTATTATTTTTCCTGCCTCAATATCAAATCCTGTTACTTCACAATTTTGAATTATATCGACACCCATTGAGTCAGCTTGTCTAGCATAACCCCATGCGACCGCATCATGTCTTGCGGTACCAGCACTTGGTTGTGCCAGGCCTCCAAAAATTGGATACCTTACATCATCTGAAAAATCAGCCATAGGTATAATCTTTTTAACTTCTTCCCTATTAAGTAGAACAGCATCTATTCCATTTAATCTCATAGAGTTTCCTCTACGAGCATAAGCATTCATTTGTGCATCTGAATGAGCTAAATTGATTATTCCTCTTGGTGAAAACATGACATTAAAATTTAATTCCTGACTCATGTTTCTCCACAGGTTCATTCCAAATTCATTGAATCTAGCATTGTCATCATACATAAAATTTGATCTGATAATTGTGGTGTTTCTTCCTATATTTCCTCCGCCAATCCATCCTTTTTCAATGACTGCCACATTAGTTATTTGATGCTCTTTAGCTAAATAATAGGCAGTAGCTAACCCGTGGCCACCACCACCAATAATTACAACATCATATTCTTTTTTAGGTGTAGGATCTTTCCATGCCAAATCCCATTTTTCATGATTAGAAAAAGCATTTTTGATTAGGCTAAATACTGAATATTTTTGCATGATTAAATTTTATAATAATGAATATAAATAGTTCCTATTTTTTTTATATATAATTTTTAGATATTTCCAAAGCTCTTAAAAAGAGATACTAATCGAGCAGTTTTTGTATATTTAAAGAATTTAATGAGTGAAATAAAATCAGACATTCAAATTGCAAGAGAAGCTAAAATGCAACCAATCAAAGACATTTTAGCAAAAATAAATGTTCCTGATGAAAGTTCTGCCTTCAGCCCCATGGGGCGTCACATCGCAAAAATAAATTTAGAATACCTTAATAGTCTCAAGAGTAAAAAAGAGGGAAAATTAATTTTAGTGACTGCTATAACTCCTACTCCAGCAGGAGAAGGAAAGACCACAACCTCCGTAGGTCTAAATGATGGTCTTAATAAAATCGGAAAAAAATCTATCGTCTGTTTAAGAGAACCAAGTTTAGGTCCATCTTTTGGAATGAAAGGTGGAGCTGCTGGTGGTGGCTATGCTCAAGTTGTTCCTATGGAACAAATTAATCTACATTTCACAGGTGACTTTCATGCAATTACATCTGCACATAATCTTTTATCTGCATTGATAGATAATCATATCTATTGGGGAAATAAACTTAATATAGATGTAAGAAGAATTGCTTGGAAAAGAGTTTTAGATATGAATGATAGAGCGTTAAGATCAATTAATATTAATCTTGGTGGTGTCGCTAATGGATTCCCAAGGGAAGATGGATTTGATATTACAGTTGCTTCAGAAATAATGGCTATCTTTTGCTTGGCTAATAATTTGGAAGATTTAGAAAATAGAATTGGAAATATTACTGTTGCTTACACAAGAGAGAAAAAACCAATATATGCTAAAGATTTAAAAGCACAGGGACCTATGACTGTTTTGTTGAAAGAAGCTATAAGACCAAACATAACTCAAACATTAGAAAATAATCCTGCAATAATTCATGGCGGGCCTTTTGCTAATATTGCACATGGTTGTAATTCTGTAATCGCAACTAAAGCTGGACTTAAATTAGCTGACTATGTGGTAACTGAAGCTGGGTTTGGTGCAGATCTTGGTGCTGAAAAATTTCTAGATATTAAATGTAGAAAATCTGATTTAAAACCAAGTTGTGTGGTTATTGTTGCTACAATTAGAGCATTAAAAATGCATGGTGGTGTAGCCAAAGATGATCTTAAAAATGAAAACGTTGCAGCACTAAAAAAAGGTTTGGTCAACCTTGAAAGGCATGTCGAAAATATAAAAAAATTTGGTCTTCCTGTAGCGATAGCTGTAAATCATTTTATAAAAGATACTGACGATGAGGTAAAAGCTTTAGTTGATTTTTGTAATAAATTAGGAATAAAGGCAAGTCTTTGTACCCACTGGGCAAATGGAGGAGAAGGTACAAAAGAATTAGCTTCACATGTTGCTGATTTATGTGAAAAAAATGAAAATAAATTTAAATTTTTATACGAAAGTAAGACACCATTGTTTAAAAAAATTGAAACAATAGCAAAAGAAATTTACAGAGCTGATGAAGTTATTGCTGATACAAAAATTAGAGATCAACTTAAAAGTTTTGAAGAGGCAGGTTATGGAGAATTACCAATTTGTGTAGCTAAAACTCAGTACAGTTTTTCAACTGATCCTAATCTCAAAGGTGCACCTACAGGTCACTCATTACCAATTAGAGAAATAAGGCTTTCTTCAGGAGCTGAATTTATAGTTGTTGTCTGTGGAGCAATAATGACAATGCCTGGTTTACCAAGGGTACCAGCAGCAGACTCTATTAAACTTAATAAAAAAGGTGAAATCGAAGGGTTATTTTAATCTAATTCGTTAAGCCAATTTTTAAGCTCTAACATTCTCTTTTCTTTATCTGAAACTGAAATTTCTTTTTTGATAAAAGCAATGTGTTTTTGAACTTCAGTGTCATCTTTAAATACTTTTCTACTTTCAATTAATCTTTCTTTTCTAAACTCAATGAGATTAATCATTTTTTCATAAGTTATTTCTGGATGGTATTGTAGCCCCCAAATTTTTGTCTTATTAACCTCAAAATACAAACCTTGAACTTTATTAATCTTATTCGAGGCTAAACAAATTCCTTTATCAGGTATTTTTACCACCTCATCAAAATTGAATGCTGGGGAATTAAATTTTTTATCTTTATTTTTATAAAGAGGATGTTTTATTCCATTTTTGTTTATCTCTATTTCATTTGCTATACCAATATGTGAATTATCAGCCTTTTTGACTTGGCCACCTGCTGCTGTGACTGCTACTTGCATGCCCCAACAAATTGCCAAAATTTTCCCTACTTTATTTTGACAATTTTTCATGAATTCAATTTGCCTTCTAATTTCTGGAGTATCATTATAAATATTTAAACTACTTCCACCCCAAATAAGACCATCATACTGCTCGAGTTGATCTGATATTAATTGAATATTTTGATCTGAAGAGGGGTTAACAACATCAAATGAAAGTTCATCAGTAAAATGGCTTAAGCTGTCCTTTAAGCTTTCTGTATGTGTTTGAATACCATTTTCTGAAAAGCTCTCATTTTCTTCTCTTAAGTTTCCCTCTACAATTAATATTTTTTTCATTCAAACAATTCTCCTGAAATGCTATGCTGATACATCAGTTTAAGATCCTCTTGATTGATTTTTTTTGGATTACCACTAGTAGATGGATCTTCTAAAGCCATTAGAGATAATTTATTTAAATCTAGTTTGGAACAATCCACAATGTCAGATAGTTTATGGGGGATTGCTAAATCTTTTCTTAAATTCAAAATCCACGATAAAAAACTTTCAAAATTTTTATCTAAATCTAAATAATCACAAATTGAGATAATCTTTTTTTCTATAATAGATTTATTAAAAGTTAATACATATGGCATAAAAATTGCATTACTCAATCCATGATGAATATTATATTGAGCATTAACAGGATGACTCAATGAATGAATTGCACCTAATCCCTTTTGAAAAGCTGTTGAACCCATTAACGAAGCTGCCAAAAGATTTTGTCTAGCCTCAATATTTTTTCCATCTTGGTATGCAACAACAAGTGAATTTTTAATAAGTTTCATTCCCTCCAAAGCAATACCATCTGCCATAGGATGAAAGCTTGGTGCACAATATGCCTCAAGATTGTGAGCTAAGGCATCCATCCCTGTTGCTGCAGTTAACCTTGGAGAAAGCTCAATAGTCAATTTTGGGTCAAGAATAACAATTGAAGGTAAAATTTTTGGATGAAATATAATTTTTTTAACACCCGTTTTTTTATTAATGATTGCAGATGCTCGACCAGTTTCAGATCCTGTCCCTGCAGTAGTCGGAATTGCAATTATTGGAAAAATATTTTTATCATTAGCTCTTTTCCAATAATCTCCAACATCCTCAAAATCCCAAATGGGTCTACTTTGACCTGACATAAAAGCTATAGCTTTCCCAACATCAATTGCACTTCCTCCACCAATCGTAATTACGCCATCACAATCATTCTGTTTAAATTCTTTCACACCCTCATCGACATTCTCACCAAATGGATTTCCTGTAAAATTTGAAAATAATATTATCTTTTTTAACTTTTTTTTAATTTCAATAATTACCTCCTTAATAAATGGAAGATTTACTAAATCTTTGTCAGTAACAAATAATGGATTATTAATCTTTAAATTATAGCAAGCTTCACTTAAATCTTTAATTCTATCTTTGCCTACCCAAACTGTTGTTGGATAATTCCAATTAGATTTCATATTTTTTTAAGTGACCCTAAGTTTTCTATTATTCAATATTGCTCTAAATAAACTAATCATTAAAGGAATTTTTTTCTTATCAATTTTTCTCATAATATATGGGGCAATTTCTCTAACTAACTGTTCTCCTTCAACAGTGTCATTAAGCATAAATCTTTTTTTTGCATTTTTAAATGTATATCCTTTTCCTAAGTAACTGCCCATTTTACTATTTCGACCACCCGCAGCGCTAACATATAAATCACCCACACCGGCAAGCCCAAGTGTACTTGTTTCTTTTCCTTTAAAATATTTTGTCAAATATTTCATTTCATTAATTGACCTTTGAAATAAACTTGATGACGTATTTAGACTTTGACCAGCACCTATAATCATTGCATATATATTTTTAATTGCTGAGCAGACCTCAACACCAATAATATCTCTTGAGAATTCATTCAAATAATATTTTGTAGAAATTCTTTTTCCTATTTTTTTTGCAAAATTTATATTTTTATTTGCAATTATTACACTTGTTTGATGTTTTCTCGCCAATTCTTTTGCTAAGCAAGGACCTTTTAAAACTGAAATATTTTTTATTCCAGAAACTTTTTGAAGTTTTTCAGAAATAGTAAAAATTTTATTACTCCTAGATATATATTTTAACCCTTTGGTAAGAACCAACAAAGGTGTATTGATCTTATTTTTCCTCAACTCTTTACCAATAAAGTCTATTCCAGGTAAACTTAAAGCAATTACTATTAAATCAAATTTTTCTTTTAATAAATCACCAGAATATTTTCGAAATTTAAGTTTTTTTGGCAAATTCATTTTTAATGCAGAATGGTATTTTCTTTTTGAGGATAATTCTTTTATGAATTTTTTTGAATAAGGCTCAGTAATTACAACATCATTCTTATTTTCCAGGCAGGGAATTGTAAAAGCAGATCCCATGGCCCCTCCTCCAATTATTAAAAATTTTTTCATATTAGTTTAAATTCAAAAATATTAATTAAACAAAAATTTAAAATGCAACACATACGTGAAAATTTACTATGTCAATTTTCGTATTAAGTCATTATTTTATTTTAAATTTTAATATTTTGTTAGTAAAATAAACTTAATTTTTAATAAATCTTATGAGTAAAGTAGCTATTATCGGTGCAGGTCCATGTGGCTTATCAATGTTAAGAGCATTTGAGCAAGCAGAAAAAAAAGGTGAAAAAATTCCTGAAGTGGTTTGTTTTGAAAAACAAGATGATTGGGGTGGTCTCTGGAATTATAGTTGGCGAACAGGTTCTGATCAGTATGGAGATCCAGTTCCAAATAGTATGTATAGATATCTTTGGTCTAATGGACCTAAGGAATGTTTAGAGTTTGCTGACTATTCTTTTGATAAACATTTTGGCAAAGCAATTCCGTCATTTCCTCCAAGAGAGGTACTATACGACTATATTGTTGGAAGAGCTAAAAGTGGAAATTTAAAAAATAAAGTTAAATTTAATACAAGGGTCATCAATACAATCTTTAAAAATGAAAAATTTGAAATTAGCTATCAGGACAAAGTAAATGATAAAATTTTAAAAGAAAATTTCGATTTTGTAATTGTCTCAACTGGTCATTTTTCTGTTCCATTTATTCCTGAATATGATGGAATGAAATCATTCCCAGGAAGAATTATGCACTCCCACGACTTTAGAGACGCAGAAGAGTTTAGAGGTAAAAATATTGTGGTATTAGGCAGTAGTTATTCAGCTGAAGATATTGCGCTTCAATGTAATAAGTATGGAGCAAAAAGTGTAACTATTGGATATAGACACAACCCAATGGGATTCAAATGGCCTAAAGGCATGAAAGAAGTCCATTACCTAGATAGACTAGATGGAAAGAAAGCTATCTTTAAAGATGGTACTGAACAAGAAACCGACGTTATAATTTTATGTACAGGATACTTACACCATTTTCCATTTTTAGAGGAAAACTTACAACTGAAGACAAGAAACAGACTCTATCCACCTAAATTATACAAAGGTGTAGTCTGGCAAGATAATCATAAACTAATGTATCTTGGCATGCAGGATCAATTTCATACATTTAATATGTTCGATTGCCAAGCTTGGTATGCTCGTGATGTAGTTATGGGTAAAATAAAAATGCCTGATAGTAAAGAAATTGAAAATGACATAAACAAATGGGTTGCAATGGAAGAAAAACTTGAAAATCCTGATCAAATGATTGATTTTCAAACAGAGTATACCAAGGAGCTACATGAAATGTCTGATTATCCTAAAATTGATTTTGAATTAATAAGAAAACATTTTAAAGAATGGGAACATCATAAAGTTGAAGACATATCAACATATAGAGATAAATCTTTCTCATCCCCGGTAACAGGATCTGTTGCACCGGTTCACCACACGCCTTGGGCAAAAGCAATGGATGATACTTTAAAAACTTTTTTGAATAAATAATTAAGTTTTAATCAATACCTAGGTGTTTTTTTCTTTTTTCAACCCAAGATCTAATCAGATTATCAAATATAAGAGCTATAAAAGCTACACAAATACCGAGTGTTAACCCAATCCCAGCACCTTTTTTATCTGATAGTGCTTTTAATATATATTGCCCTAAATCTTCAGTACCAATGAAAGCTCCAATAATTACCATGAATAAAGCAAATACAATTGTTTGATTTATGCCAAGCATCATGTGAGGAAAAGCTAAAGGAAATTCTATCTTTGTTAATCTTTGAAATTTATTGACACCAGACATGGTTGCAGCATCGTGTAAACCAGCAGGAACACTCCTCAATCCCTCAATGGTGTATCTAGTAGCAGGTATTGTTGCATAAACTATAACAGCTATTAAAACAGATGTATCCGTAATACCAAATAACATCATCACTGGAATTAGATAAACAAATGATGGGAATGTTTGAAAAATATCACATACTCCTAACATGAAATTAGCAGAGCGTTTATTTTGAAAACATAATGTTCCAACTGTAAATCCAATAGTACAAGATACAATTACTCCGAATGTTGCCATATAAGTCGTTACTAAAGCTCTATCCCACCAAGGACTTAAGGCAATAAATAGTGTCAATCCACAAACAACTAAAGCTGAACGAATTCCACCAATGAGATATCCCGCACCAACAACTAAAACTATAGTTGCTACAGCTGGCATCCTTAAATATAAAGCCCTCATTGGTTGAAGCACCTCTTGAATGAGCCATGTATTAAATGCTTTAATATAAACAAAAAAAGTATCAAAAATCCAATCAACCCCTTTATTCCAAAAATCAGCAGTTGATATTCCTTTATTATGCGGAACTTCAAATAGATAATTAAAACTACCTTTAAATAAAAAGGTTCCAATATAAGCCAGTACTATTCCAACAATTACTGTTGCTGCAAAAAATAAGATATTTTTATTTCTTTGAAAGAATGTCAGATTACCAAAATAATCTGTTTGTTTATTAGCCCAAGCTAATGACATTTTATCTAATAAAATCGCAATTAAGCTAATACACAAGCCTGCTTCTAGTGCTAATCCTATATTTAACTGATTTAGCGCCAATAGCAGATTAAATCCTAAACCTTTTGCACCAATAAAAGCTGAAATTACTGCCATGGAAAAACAGACCATAATGACTTGGTTGACACCAATTAAAATATCTCTTCTTGCAGTTGGAATTAAAACTTTAAACATTAATTGCCAATTGTTACATCCACTCATTCTACCAGCTTCAATTACTTCTGGAGGTACTGCTCTTAAACCCAATATGGTTAGTAATATCATTGGTGGTATAGCTACAACCATGGTGATTATAACTGCAGCATGATCACCAACTCCAAAAAGAACTAAAGCAGGAACCAATACCGCATATTGCGGCATAGTCTGCATCACTAATAATATTGGATAAAGAGCTTTCTCGACACGTTTACTTTTAAATGCTGCTATTCCTAAACCTAACCCAAAAATAAACGACAAGGGTGCTGCAACTAATATAAATGAAAGAGTTTGCATAGATGGTTTCCATTGACCAAATATTGAAATATAAATCATCGTTAAACCAGCAAACAATGCTAGACCTTTCCCACTCACCTTATATGAAAGGATTGCTGCACCTGCTGCTACAATAGTCCATGGTAATCCTGGAAGTTCGGCCCAAGGATTTTTATCAATCCAATCCCAACTGCTAAATGCCACTATAGTTTCAAGACCACCTAATAAAACCTCTCTTATTAGCTGTATTAAGAAAGTCATAAACGCTGTTAAATTTCTACTTATTTGCAAAACTATAGGACGACTTTTAAACTCTTGTGTATCTTCATTCCAAACCTCTATTGGCATCCATTCATTCATTAAGAAAAATAAAGAGTCGTTTATCCAAATAGGTAGCCAGCCTAGTAATGGAGGTAACCGCCAAAAAACATCAAAGGCATAATATCTCACCTCTTTACCTAAAAACACATAACTACTCTGATTTGGATCTTTTACAAATTCTGCTTGGCCACGGATAAATTTATATGTTTCTGGAACTTCAATAGCGAAACATAAAGCAAAAAATACGATTAATAAGAATAACCATTGAAATGTTTTGGGGTATTTTTTTAAAAATTCCATAATTAATTATTATTTTTTCTTCCTCCAAAAACTGTATTAATAATTTTAGTTGGGTTTATAGAGCCCACAATTTCATTTTTACTATCGATCACAGCTACAGCTTTTTCTTGAGTAAGAATTTTTTCTGCAACATTTTCGATTATTTCATCCTTTGAAACTTTTAAATCACCTAAATCATTTTTAGATGCATCCATTACATCTTCAATTAATAAAACTTTTTCTCTTGGAACCTCCTCTGTAAACTTTCGTACGTACTCTGTGGCTGGATTTAAAACAATATTAGCAGGGGTATCTAATTGCTCAATTATACCATCTTTCATAATTGCGATACGATCAGCAAGTTTTAAAGCTTCATCAAAATCATGAGTAATAAACATAATTGTTTTTTGTAATTTTTCTTGAAGTCTTAAAAATTCATCTTGCATTTCTTTTCTAATTAAAGGATCTAAAGCTGAAAATGGTTCATCTAAAAACCAAATATCTGGTTCGACTGCCAAAGATCTAGCGATACCAACTCGTTGTTGCTGTCCTCCAGATAATTCTCTTGGAAAATAGTTTTCTCTTCCATCAAGTCCAACTAGCTTGACCATATCCATTGCTTTACTGATACTATCCTCAGTTTTAATACCTTTAATCTGAAGTGGAAAAGCGATGTTCTCCACAACTGTTTTATGAGGCAGTAAAGCAAAGCTTTGGAAAACCATACCCATTTTATTTCTTCTTAGTTCAATAAGCTCTTTGTTGTTTAGTTGTAATAGATCTTGTCCTTCAATGAAAATTTTACCACCTGTTGCATCTGTTAATCTAGATATACATCTCAATAATGTTGATTTACCTGAACCAGATAAACCCATCACAACTAACATCTCACCTTTTGAGACTTCAAAAGATGCGTTGTTTACACCTACGATACATCCATTTTTTTGAAAAGTTTTGGCATCAACATCTCCATTTGACTCTTGAAGCATTTTTTTGGCATTTGATCCAAAAATTTTGTAGACATTTTCACATTTAATTACTGTCTCAGCCATAAATCTTAATTAAGTTATATGAAAATAAGGTAAAATTAAATCCATAATATTGTAACAATTTCACCTTAAAAATTTTTAATAAAATAAACTCTAGTATCAATTCCAGTACTTAAGAAACTTAGAGCTTCACCACTAACAGTTATCGACTCATTTACTCCTACATTGTTTCCGCTTACTGTAAAACCTGCAAAACACTTATTTTTTGTGTCATCCCATTTTACAAACGTCTCATCAATTTTATTTCCGTTAATTGTATAAATTTCATGAGCTCTAAAATTTAAAAAATTTGCACCCATTATCGCACGTTGTGGGATCAACTTTGTTGCCTTACAAACTTGTTCATATACTTCATCACTTAGTTTAAAATGATCAGTGCCATCAAATGTAACTAATATGCCAGAAGGAAGTTTTGAAATAAGCTTACTTAATTTTTTCTCTTGAGCAATTCTTTCCTCCTCAAGTTTCATTTTTCTTACCAATTCATCACCTCCACCAAACATAATGTTTAAAACGAAAAAAGATGATATGACTATTATAATAATAATTACTAACCCGCCAAATTGTTTGGTGAATTCAGGTAAATTTTTAATCTTATCTAAGTTACTTTCCTTTGACATTTAATCTTGTAATTTACCATTTTTCCAAATTCCAGATTTCACTGATCCATCAGCCCAAGTAAAAGTTCCTTTACCATTCATAAATCCTTTAGCCCATTCACCTTCATAGGTTGACCCATCGGGAAATGTCAAAATACCAATTCCACTCCATTCACTATTCTTGAATTCGCCTTTGTAAATATATCCATTTGGCCAAGTCTCAACACCTTGACCATTTTTTTTTGTACCTACCCACTCTCCTTCGTAAGTTGTTTTGTCAGTGTAAACCCACTTACCGAAACCATTTTCACAATTACCCTCCTTACATCCGGTGCTTCTAGCTAAAGCAACCGATGAAATTAAGAAACTTAAAATTATGGTGAGAAGAAATTTTTTCATGAGCATAGTTTACACAAAAACAATTGAAAAAAAATTAGACTTTTTTGTCATTTTCAGTGCAAGAATAAATAGAAATATATTTTTCAGAATTTTCACTTTTTATATTTTTGGTAATTTCGTGAATTAATTCCCCTGTTTTCCTAGTAATAATACCTGACTCAGAGTAATTTTTTTCTTTATCGATAGATTTAAATAAAACCACATCTTTATTTACAACTTTTACATTTAATGATGCAGACTCAGAAAGAAATAATGTTAATCCTGTTATTAAAAGAGTTTGTGGTTTTTTTGATTGAATTTTAAATTTGTCTAAATCTTTTTCTTTTAAATCTTTTGCCAGAAAAGTTTGATAATTATATTCAGAATTTTTAATGATTTTTTTTTCTAAAGAACACTTGAACTCAAGATTAATGTCTTCATTAATATTTATATCTTTTGCTAAAACTCCATTAAAAAAAGAGAAATTAACAAATATAAAAAGTAATATTTTAATCATAAATTTTATCTAAAAAAAAATCTCCCCCAACGTTGTTGGGAGAGATTTAAAGATTTAATAGCTCTTAACCTTATTTAGTAAAAGCTTGCCAAACTTTCTTATTGTCTGCTAACCATTTTTTAGCTGCATCCTCATGAGTCATTTTGTCAATGTCAACTAAAGCTGCCATTGCACCAATTTGACTTGTTGAGAACGAAAGTTTTTTAAATGCCGCTGCTGCTTTTGGATGAGTTTTTGGAAAGTCAGCATTAACTGCTTTTTTCAAATAACCATCTGGCGAACCACATTTTCCATCACCACCATCCTCTGGTCTACAACCAGCTGTGTATGGAGGAAAGTCGATAAATGTAAAACCAGCACCATCAGTAAAGTTTGGTGTCCAGTTAAAGATGATTGTTCCTCTTCCTTCTTTTTCAGCTGCAGCTAACTCTGCCCATAAAGCATCTGCACTTCCAGCAAATTTTACCCACCAAAGATCGCCTAAACCTAAAGCGTCAACTCTTTGTGGAATTAAATCACCATGCCATGTTTGTGGACCTTCCAACATTCTTCCTTTTCCATTTGGAGAATCAGGTGTTGTGAAGTTTTTAGCACAATCTGGATTTTTTAATGCTGTCCAATCTGGTAAACCAGGACATAATCCTTTTTCAGCAACCCAATTAGGATAACCCATATCCTCTAGAGTTCTTGCCTCATGATCTCCCCAATCTAATAAACCACCTTTATCTAAAGCAGTTGTGAATGATTTACCAAAAGCAGATTCCCATACCTCGTGAGATATAGTTACATCACCAATTCTAATTGACTCGTATACTGCTTGAGAGTCAGCATTAACGTATTTTACGTTGTTACCCATACTTTCGAACATTCCACCAATAACATAGGCCATTACAATTTGACTTGACCAGTTATGTGTCGGAATAACGATGGGTTTTTTACTATCTGCATTTGCTATACCAGCGAAACTTACCGCTGAGATTATCATTGCAGATATAAATGATATTATTTTTCGCATTTATTCCCCTTTCTTAATATTAAGTGTGAATAGTATGTGCCTAAGTAAAATGATAGTCAACTAATAGATATTTATATAATATAATAATAGATATAAAAAATGTCGCTGACTACATTAGATATAAAAGAACCTGGTCTAAATATACTACCACCTGGAGTTGAAAGACACGTTGTAAACGCTGGTGGGCTTACCGGTTTACAAATTTTTCCAGATGACGAAATAGAAATCATTAATGATGAAGGAAATCAGATTTGTGAAATAATTTGTTTCGACAAAGATGGAAAATCTGAACTCGCAATTTTAAATTTGAAAGAAAATAGTAACAAAAGTTTTATTAAAGAGATTTTAAAAAAAAAGGATGAAAGTTCTTTAGCTACAAATTTTCAATTAAAAAAAAGAAATCTAGATTTAAATAAATCGCATTCTTCAATTTTATTTGATGAAAAAACACCTAGTGGTGAAAAAGTTAAATTAAAATCTAAAGATAAGTGCTACGTTATTTTCTCTGCACCACAAAATGACATGTTGGTAAGTGAACAAAATCCATCTGGTGATTTAATATTATTTGTAAAAAGAGCTAAAATTACGAGTGATAAAGAATTATCAATAATTCCTGACCCCGTGTTTGAGCCACATTACGAAAAAAATATTGATAGACAAACTGCTATTTCTTTTCAGGTCAAAGAAGGTGATTATATCCAAATTATTAGTCCAGCAGGTAGACAATGCTCTGACTTTGTTGCATTTGATACAAGAAAACTTGATAAAAAAATTGAAAAAGGACTTGATTGGCAGACCACACGAACCTTCATGGGTAATACTTTTCCTGGGCCAGGATTGTTCTCAAAATTTTATGACACAGATCATGAACCTTTAGTTGAGGTGATTAGAGATACAGTTGGTAAACATGATACATTTAATTTAGCTTGCACATCAAAATATTATGAGGATGCAGGTTATTTTGGTCATCCAAATTGCTCGGATAATCTAAATAATGCCATGGCCGCATATGGAGTTGAAAAACAAAAAGGTTGGCAAGCAATTAATTTATTTTTTAACACCTCGGCAACTGGTTTAAATTCTGTCATTTCTGATGAATCATTTGCAAGACCTGGAGATTATGTAATGTTTAGAGCATTAAAAGATTTAACTATTGGAACGACAGCATGTCCAAGTGATATTGATGCATGTAATTCATGGAATCCCACGGATATTTTTGTTAGAACCTATGACAAAAAAAAAGAATTTTCAAAATCATTTGCTTTTAGAATGAAAACAGACTCCGAAAAAAAACTTACTAGAAATTCTGGTTTTTATGAAAGAACATCAAAATTAACTAGGAATTTTATTGATGCTAGAGGTTTTTGGCTTCCAAATGATTACACAAAACATGGTGTGGTAGAAGAATATAATGCGTGCAGAGAGAATGCTGTTTTAATCGATTTATCGTCATTGAGAAAATTTGAAATCATAGGTCCAGATGCTGAAGAATTAATGAATTATACTTTAACTAGAAATATTAAAAAACTTGCTGTTGGACAAATTGTTTATTCAGCAATGTGCTATGAAAACGGGATGATGTTCGATGATGGCACTTTATTTAGATTAAGTGAAACTGGATTTAGATGGATTTGCGGAGACGAGTATGCAGGAGAGTGGCTTAAAGAAGTTGCTCAAAAGAAAAAGTTCAAAGTAAATATAAAAAACTCAACAGATCAAATTAGCAATGTTTCCATTCAAGGGCCGAAAAGTAGAGAAATTTTAAAAAAAATGATTTTTGCACCTCCAACACAGCCTGCAATCGATGAGTTAGAATGGTTTAGGTTTTCAATTTGCAGAGTTGAAGAACTTCAAGGAATACCATTAATTGTCTCTAGAACTGGTTACACTGGTGAACTTGGTTATGAGATATGGTGCCATCCAAAAGATGCACCAAAAGTATGGGATAAACTTATAGAGTATGGCAAAGATGATAATTTAATACCTGCTGGATTTGCTGCTTTAGATAAATTGAGAATTGAAGCAGGTTTAATTTTGTTTGGAAACGAATTTGATGGTCAACAGGATCCGTTTGAAGCTGGAATTGGTTTTGCAGTACCTCTCAAATCAAAAGAAGAAGATTTTATTGGCAAAAGTGTTTTGAAAGAAAGAAAAGCAAATCCTCAAAAAAAACTTGTTGGTCTTGAGTTAATTGGCAAAGAACCTTCGGGTCATGGTGATTGTGTACATGTCGGAAGATCTCAAGTAGGTGTAATAACAAGTGGTTGTTTATCTACTACTCTTAACAAAAATATAGCTTTATGTAGAATTGATAATCAATATTCTGAAATAGGCACCGAGGTAGAGGTAGGTAAAATTGATGGTCATCAAAAAAGAATTTCTGCTAAAGTAGTTGCTTTCCCACACTTCGATCCTAAGAAAACTAGAGTTAGATCTTAATGCCCAAAACAGCAAAAGATTTATTAGAATTTTGGGAAGATCAAATGAAACTTTCCCACATGTCTAGTAACTATTTTTTTAGAAAATCACCTTCCCATTATCATATGATGCTTTTAGTTATGCACGCTTACAAATATAAAGAGGACTTAACTGTTGAAGAATTAAAGACTAAATTGTTTAAAACTTCACGTCCTAAGTCAGCTTTAATGATTAATGAAGCATGTGAAAAAGGTTTTTTTTTCTTAGAAAAAACTTCTGGAGATCAGCGAAAAAAGCACATAAAGCCAAGTGTATCTTTTATTGAAGAGTTTAATAAATACATTGAAACACTCAAACATCTAAGCTTTTAAAGCTTTATCATTTTTACTTATATTTTTTATATATATAAAAAATTATATATTTACGTCGCATGAAAAATAAAGATGTGATTATGTCATTACCGACAAAAGCAAAAGTAGTAATTATCGGTGGGGGGATTCACGGATTAAGTACTGCTTGGAAACTATCCGAAACGTATAAAAATCCTGGAGATATTGTTGTTTTAGAAAAGAAAGATACTGCAGCAGGTGCGAGCGGCATAGCTTGTGGTGTTGTTAGAAATAATTATTTTCAACCAGCAATGAGAGAATTAATGGCCCATTCAGTTTCAGTTTGGGAGAGTGATCCAAAAGCATTTAAATATAATCCAGTTGGTTATTTGCAAATATCGCCTGAAGTTATGCATGAGGATGTCGCCAGTATTTATGAACAACAAAAAGCGATTGGTTATGAATCTGAATTTATAGAAGGTGAAAAAGATTGCATGAATTATATGAAGGGTATCTTTGATGATTGGCAAGCTCAAGGAATCACATCTATTCTGCATGAAAAAAAAGGTGGGTATGCTTTTAATAAAGATTCAATTAAAGCACTTGAAAATAAATCTACCTCAAATGGTGTTCAAGTGATGAAAGGTGTTAGAGTTACTGGTTTTAAAAGAGGCAGTAACAGCAAAGCTGTAACTGGAGTAGAAACAGACAAAGGGACAATTGATTGTGAACAAGTCGTAATTGGAGCGGGACCTTGGGCAAGAGATTTTTGGAACATGTTAGAGCTACCAAAAACTGCAAACATCAAAGGCAAAAATGGTAAGATGCATGTTACTGACATGTGGACTTACTGGATGCTTCAAGAGGGTGTTATTGGAGTAGAACCAGATTTCTTAAAAACAAATGATGGTAAACAACCGCCTGTGGTTCATGTCGACTCAACTGCGCCATTGTATTCAGATAAAACAAAAAAATTAATAACAGATAAAATTTGGGGGATTTATTATAAGCCTGATATTGAAGGATTAGGTGTTCAAGGGGGAACTTCTCCTTACATTGTTAAAAAACATTTTGATAAAGTTAACGTTGATCCATATGGGATTGAGTCCCCAGAGTATCAAACAACTGATGCTTTTAGTGAAATGTGGTGCTCAGCTTTAGCTCACTGCCAAAAAAGATTTGAAGGGAAGTCAGATTTATATAGAAAAGGTCCTTCAGGTGGACTTGGATGTATGACCCCTGACTCTTTTCCGATCTTTGATAGATTTTTTGAAAATGTTTATATGATTGCTGATGCTAACCATGGATACAAAATGATTGGTGTTGGCGAACTGGTGGCAAAAGAAATTCTTGGTACTGAAAGTGATTTATTAAAACCATTTAGATTCAACCGTTACGAGAAGGGGGAATTGCACCCTACTTCGAACAGTCCGTTTCCTTGGAGCTAAACTTCAAGCCTAGACACTAATAAATTTTTCAGTTACGCTTGAGTAAATTTATAATTCATCGAGGGGAAAATGACGGATCTAGAAAAACACGTAAACCGACCAGGTAGAGATAAGCAAGTCAAAAAAGTTAGAGAAAAAATAAACGAATTAGGAATAACCTATATTTATTATCAGTTTATTTCTGTAACAGGAAGAGTGGTTGGAAAAGGAATACCCGCTGATCATTGGGAAAGAACAGCTGAAAAAGGTTTCCAATTAGTTTACGGAGCAACTGCAAACTTATTTTTAGATCGACACAACAACTATATTGGTTATGGACCAGAGGCAATGGAATTGGTTGGAATTCCTGATCCTGAAACTTTTTGTCAGTTACCATGGGATAAAAGAGTTGGGAGAGTTTTTGTAACTTGTTTTAGAAACAGAGAAGAAAGAAATAATCCAGGCGGTCATTTAACTTCTGATTGCAGAGGAAATTTAAGAATTTTCATGGATGAATTCCAAAAGAAACATGGTTTAGAACTAAGAGTAGGAACTGAGCCAGAAATGATGTGGTTGACTAAAAATGATGATGGAACGCCAACTGGAAAAGGATTTTCGAAACCATTTTGTTATCACATAGACCAATTTGAGTCATTAAGACCTGTATTTATGAAGGTGATTGAATATGCAAAAGCAATGGGTCTAGATATGATTCAAGGTGATCACGAAGATGCACCTGGTCAATTAGAATTGAACTGGACATATGACAACGTTTTAAGAAATGCAGATAGATTATCAACTTATAGACAAATATGTGCTCAAGTTGCAAGAGAACATAATCTAATTGCATGTTTTATGACCAAACCATTTATGGGAGTTTCAGCGAGTGGTTGTCATACTAATATGTCTTTATGGAAAGGTGGAAAAATCAAAACGAATAAACTTGGACACAAATCCTTACCAGGCGTTGAAGAAGTTTTTGGATATGTTGAAGGTGGAACAAATACTTTCATGCCAGATACTAAGGATATGCAGTTACCTGGAAAAATTGGATTACAATCAATAGCAGGTATCATGGAACATTTACCAGCTTTAACAGCATTAGGATCCTCAACTGTAAATTCATATAGAAGATTATGGGATCAAGGTTTCTGGGCTCCTGTTTATGCTGACTGGGGTTACCAAAATAGAACTTGTGGATTGAGAGTATCAGCACCGGGTAGATTTGAATACAGATCGGTAGACTCAATGCATAATCCATATTTATTAGGAGCAGCTTTACTAAAAGCTTGTGATCATGGAATTAGTAAAAAAATGCAACCAGCAGCTCCAGAGTCTAGAAATATTTATGAAGCTCAAAAAGCAGGTAAAGATGTTAAAAAACTTCCTTTGAGTTTAGGTGAGGCTTTAGAAAGATTATCAGAGGATGAAATTATTAAATCTGCAATGCCTGATGAGATGTATAAAGTTTTCCATTGGTATAAAAATGATGAATGGGAAAGGTTTTTAGGTGCAACAACTCAATGGGATTTAGATACTTATTTAGATTGTTTACCATAATAAATACAGAGAGAAAAAATATATGTGCGGAATAGCCGGATTAATTCATAGAGGAAAATCCTCCAATGTAGGTCATGAACTTCAGGGAATGTTGCAAGCCTTAAAACATCGAGGAGAAGACTCAACTGGTTATGCTTTGTATGGTGATACAGATGGCAAAAATTTCATCATGAGATTTAAAGTTGGTGAAAACGTTGGTGAAGGTAGTACGTCTGTTGCTGAGGATGTGTCTGTATACGATGAAAGAAAGAAAATTGTTGATAGTTATCTTGCAGAGATGGGTGCAAAAATTATTAAAGAAGAAAGAATACTCCCTTACTCGTTAAGATATGAGATTGAATACAATAAAAAAGATTTATTAGAGTTTTCACAAAAAATAGAAAGTATTCCTGGTGTTGAAATTTTATCTATGGGTAAATCGTTAGAAGTAATCAAAGATCTAGGGAATGCAAAAATGGTTTGTGATAGATATAACTTAGACAAACTTGTTGGTACTCATGCAATAGGCCACGCAAGAATGGCTACTGAGTCTGGTGTAGATATTAAATCTGCTCACCCTTTTTGGGGATATCCTTTTAGTGATGTGTCCGTTGTTCACAATGGTCAACTAACGAATTATTGGAATAATAGAAGAGCTTTAGAAAATAAGGGAATGAGATTTATGTCAGAATGTGACTCTGAATTAATTGCAGTTTACCTTGCTGAAAAAATGAGAGATGGGGCTTCATTAGAAGAAGGAATGAAAGAGTCATTAACAGGTCTCGATGGTGTATTTACTTATTTTGTTGCTACAAAAGATTCTTTGGGAATGGCTAAAGATACAATGGCTGCAAAACCTTTAGTTTTATATGAGTCTGATGATTTAGTAGCAATGGGTTCAGAAGAGATAGCTATAAGATCAATTTTGCCACAAGAAATTGATACTTATGATCCATTCGATGGAGAGGTTAAAGTATGGCAAATTTAAAAAACGTAACTAAAAAAACAAAAGCCCAGGCAATGGGAATGCACTCGGAAGTTTTAACTGGAAGAACTCAACAGAAATTTTTTAATCCAGATGAAGCAGAAAACTTTTATTACTTTGGAACTTATGATGTCGATTTTAATAAAAGAACAGATCTTGATGTAAAAAATATGACGGCAGCTGAAGCTAATAAAGAACTCGATAATTTAATGAGCCAGGGCTATGGAACAATAGTCATCAAAAATCCTCAAGGAAAACACAGTCTAGGTGTTGGAATTTTGAATAAATTGAATTTAATTTTTGAAGGTAGTTTAGGATACTTTGGTATGGGCTCTAGCGATGGTCCGATTGTAAGAATTAATGGAAGAGTTGGTTGGTCATGTGCAGAGAATCTAATGGCTGGAAAAGTTGTAATTGAAAAAAATGCAGGGTCTTGTTTTGGGGCTGCTATCAGAGGTGGTGATTTAATTTGCAAAGGTAGTGTCGGTGCAAGAACTGGCATCGATATGAAAGGTGGAACTATCATTATTGGTGGTGACGCTGGTGCATTTACTGGGTTTATGATGCAAAGAGGAAGAATAATCATATTGGGAGATGTTGGCATAAATTTAGGTGATTCGATGTATGATGGGACAATTTTCGTAGGTGGAGAAATTGGGTCATATGGTAGTGATGCAGTAGATTCAGAGTTGACGCAAAGCGATCAAGATTGGTTAAGAAGAAAACTTAGAGTTGCTGAAATTGGTGAAAACTTTGATGTAAGTAAAATGAAAAAAATTGTAGCTGGTAAAAAACTTTGGAATTACGACAACTTAGAACCTGCTGAGAAAAAAGGAGCAATTTAATGGCTAAGAAAAAAAAGAAAAAAAACGGAAAATCAAATGGTAACGTTGGTGGCAAAGCTGATGTTCACGTAAACAGCAACGGATCAAGAAACAAAAGTTTACTTGGTCACAACGCTATATTTACCCCAGAGGTAATTGATGACATCCATATTAAATCTCAGTTAGGAAGATACAGAATGCGTGGAATGGCATTAATGAAAAAAATTCCTACATTTGACGATCTAGTTTTCTTACCAGGAACTTTAACTAGATTTGTAATCGAAGGTTACAGAGAAAAGTGTGAAACCAAAACTGTAATTGGTCCAAGATGTGAGAACCCAATTGAATTAGATATACCAGTTTATATTACTGGTATGAGTTTTGGTGCTTTATCTTATGAGGCTAAAACAGCACTTGCTCGAGGTGCAACAATGGCAGGAAGTGCTACTTGTTCTGGTGAAGGTGGAATGATCCCTGATGAAAGAAGATATTCTGAAAAATGGTTTTACCAATGTATTCAATCTAGATACGGATTTAACCCACATCATGCACAACTAGCAGATGGAATTGAAGTATTTATTGGACAAGGTCAAAAAGTTGGTATGGGAGGACACTTGATGGGTCAGAAAGTTACTGATCAAGTTGCAGAAATGAGATCATTACCATCAGGAATTGATCAAAGATCTCCTGCAAGACACCCAGATTGGTTAGGTCCTGATGACTTAGCTTTAAAAGTTGAAGAATTACGACAACTAACAAAAAATAAAGTGCCAATTCAATTAAAATTAGGTGCATCAAAAGTTTATGATGATGTTCGTATGGCTGCAAAGTGTGATCCAGACTCTATCTACTTAGATGGTATGGAAGGATCAACAGGTGCAGGTCCACACATAGCTGCTGCCAATACAGGTATTCCTGGTATCGCAGCTATAAGAGAAGCAAGAAGAGCGTTAGACGATGTAGGTAAAACTGGAAAAGTTACTTTGATTTATGCTGGTGGGGTAAGAGATGGTGCTGATATGGCAAAAGCTTTAGCATTAGGTGCTGATGCAATTGCGATTGGTACTGGTTCAATGATCGCATTAAATTGTAACAAAGACATTCCAGAAGCTGATTTTGAAAAAGAAATGGGTGTTAAAGCAGGTGAATGTTATCACTGCCATACAGGAAGATGTCCTGTGGGTGTTGCAACTCAGGATCCAAAATTAAGAGCGAGATTAAATCCTGATGATGCTGCATTAAGAGTTTATAATTATCTTCATTCAATGACACTTGAAGCTCAATTGTTAGCTAGAGCATGCGGTAAAACGAATATCCATTCTTTAGAACCTGAAGATTTAGCAGCGTTAACATCTGAAGCTTCTGCACTAGCTAAAGTTCCATTAGCTGGAACGAACTATACTGTTGGTGTTGATAACTTCCATAAAATCTAGATTTTAATATGGCGAAGAAAAAAAATAAAAAAAAAGAAGCCTCTAGTCAGCTAGGTAAAAAAAAAGAAACTGCTAGAGAAAAAATGATTGGTCAGTCGATTGGTTATCGATATGACGTAAATCTTTTGCCTGATTATAAAAAAATCACGCCTTTTTTAAAAAAATACATTGAAGCTATGGGATGGGATGATCTAAACTGGTTAGAGGATGTACACATGGGTTATGAGGAAGGTAAACCAGCAGTATTTTGCAGAAATGCAAATGGATGGGTAACAATTCCAAAATCAATCAAGTTACCAAATAACCAACAAGACAGAGACATGATTGCGAGAGAATTACTAGTTAAATTTCAAATGTCACCAAAACATCCTCTTGTTGATTTGAAAAAAGCTTATCTTAAATTTTAAGTTCTCAATCTAAAGTTGATTTTTTTTTTAAACCTTACACATATGTAAGGTTTTTAAGCTCTGTTTCATTTGTAACATATCTTAAAATTTAATAGGCTTTTAAAAAAAACTAATATGGAGAGAGAATATGACTGATCAGTTAGGTGCTCTTACTACTATATTTACAGAATTTTACTACTGGATAACAGTAGTGCTGATGTTTTTAATTCACGTCGGTTTCTGTATGTATGAAGTTGGAGCTTCTCGATACAAACACCATCAACATACTCTTATGAAAAACACGATGCTGATACCTCTCGTAACAGTAACTTGGTTTTTATTTGGTTGGTGGATTTACTGGGCTTTCCCAACAGGACCTGGGATAGCACCTTCAATAATGAACGAAAGTACAGCTTTAATCACTGATGATAGTTTGTTTAGTGCAAAATTTCAGGTGGCAACAAGTAGTATAATGGCAATTAACCTTGGAGATCACATCAATGGTGTTTTCTGGGCTGCTTTTTTATTATTTTCTTGGACTGCTGCATCTATCGTTTCAGGAGCGATTATTGAAAGAATAACAACTTTTGCTTTTGGTATTTTAGCAATAGCAATTGGTTCGGTTTTCTGGACAATCGATGCTGCTTGGGGATGGCATTTTGATGGTTGGATGCTTAAAATTTTAGGATACCACGATGCATATGCATCAGGAGTAATTCATGCGATTGCAGGTGGATTTGCTCTTGGAGTTCTAATGGTTTTAGGGCCTAGAATTGGAAAATTCTCATCAAGTGGTGAACCAAGAAATATAGGGCCAAGAAATCCTTGGCTAGTAACAATTGGATTATTTCTGATTTATACTGGTTTCTGGGGATTCTATGCGGCATGTAATATACCGATATTTGATCTTGGACCTGAGTATGGTATGGAAGGTATTTCATATTGGACAGCAACAAACATATATGTAACTCCGACTACACTGAGTGGTATTACTTTTAACTTTCTGATGTCATTATCAGGAGGCTTATTAGCTGGATACTGGATTGCTAAAGGTGATCCTTTCTGGACGTACTCTAGTGGACTAGCGGGTATCATCTGTGCTTCAGCTGGAAATGATTTATATCATCCAATACAATCAATGATCATAGGTATGATCGGTGTTGTTATTTCATACAAACTACATTATTGGGTTGAGCGTAAGTTCAAAATTGATGATGCAGTAGGTGCAGTAGCAGTTCATGGTTATGCAGGATTTATCGGTTTAGTTATATGTGGTTTTGTTCTAAATGGTTATCCATCATCTGGTTATAGTGTTGGAGCTATGTGGGACGGAACAACTTATGCTTCAATAAATCCTCTAGGAATGTTCTTAGGAGCAATAATAATGTTTTTTGTTCTTGGACTAATTCCAGGATTCATCATAGCTAAAGTTTTACACGGAATGGGTAAACTTAGAATTCCGCGTGAAGTTGAAATAGCTGGACTTGACTATGAAATAATGGAGACTGCTAAGTCAGATGAAAAAGCAGTCGCGACCGCAACCAGGTAAAGGAGGAAAATATGGCAACAGTTACAAACTGGATTGATCACCTAAATAAACCTGCAGATCAAGTTGCAGGTGCTGTTTATCCTGGTGCTGGATCTAGTGAAGGCTTATTGGTAATACTTGCTATTATCGTGTGGATAGGTTGGCACGTCTTAACTTCAAAATCTGAAAGTGAGGAACTGGAAAGATTGGCGAGAAAAAGACATGGTGCAAACGACCACAAAAGCAATATTACTGATTGGTAATATAAAGTAAAATTTGGGCGCTACATTTCTTTGTAGCGCCCTTTTTAATCTAAAAATCATAATGTCTGACGAGAATAATAATGAAGAACTGAGACCAAGGAAGATGCGTGGCGTAGCTTTCCCAAAAGCTAAATACGGAGTTATACTTGCGGTCATAATAATTATAGTTGTAAATCTGGTTTATTATAAAGAAACAATTTTTTCTTTTTTTAAATAACTATGTTACCCTAATCTATGGCAAAAAATTTGTTCAAAATCGCTAAACAAAAAAAGATAAAATATTTTTTAATCAGTTTTGTAGATCTATTTGGAGTTTTAAGATCAAAATTAGTTCCAGCTAATGCAATAAAAGAAATGCAAACAGCGGGTGCAGGTTTTGCTGGTTTTGCTGCATGGCTTGACATGACACCAGCAGACTCTGATATGTTTGGTATCCCTGACCCAGATAGTTTAATTCAATTACCATGGAATAAGGAAGTTGGTTGGTTAGCATCAGATCTTTGGATGAATGGGAAACCTGTTGAGGCTTCACCTAGAGTAATGCTCAAGAAACAAATTAAAGAACTTGCAAAACGTGGTTTAACGATGAAATCTGGTGTGGAGTGTGAATATTTTTTAATTTCAGAGGACGGAAAATCCATTGCAGATCCAAGAGATACGCAATCAAAACCTTGTTACGATCAATCTGCGTTAATGAGAAGATATGAGCTTATCAAAGAAATTTGCGATTGCATGATAGAAATGGGATGGGGTCCTTATCAAAACGATCATGAGGATGCTAATGGTCAATTTGAAATGAATTGGGATTATTCAGATTGTTTAACAACAGCTGATAGACATACTTTCTTTAAGTATATGGTAAAAACAATTGCTGAAAAACATGGACTGAGAGCAACATTTATGCCTAAACCTTTTCAAAATTTAACTGGCAATGGTTGTCATGCACATATTTCTGTTTGGCAGGGTAAGAAAAATAAATTTTTAGATCCAAAAGATAAACTTGGTTTAAGTAAAATGGCATATAATTTTTTAGGAGGAGTGATCAAGAATGCCTCTTCGTTATCTGCTTTCTTTAATCCAACAATCAATAGCTATAGAAGAATAAATGCCCCACCAACAAAATCAGGGGCGTCATGGTCTCCAAGTAGTATTTCTTACACGGGAAATAACAGAACTCACATGATAAGAATTCCTGATCCTGGTAGGTTTGAATTGAGATTAATGGATGGGTCTGCAAATCCATATTTATTACAAGCTGGTGTTTTAGCTGCCGGATTACATGGTTTAAAAAATAAGATTAATCCAGGAAAACCTTTGCATTGTAATATGTATACGGACTATAAAAAATATCCTAACCTTCCAAAACTTCCAAATGAATTGAAGCAATCACTAGCACAATTAAAAAATAATAAGGAAATGAATAAAAGTTTTGGCAAAGATACGATTAACAGCTTTGTTAAGCTAAGAAGTTCGGAGATTAAAGAATTTAACAGGAAAGAAAAATTTAATAAGTCAAAGCCCGTCACTAAATGGGAAAGTCAAAATACTTTAGATTGCTAAAGTGAATTGGAAGCTAACGAAATTTTTAATCAACGACAATTTTAAATTCAAAAGAAATTATGTCCTTAAATATTTACCTTCAACTATGCTTTCCAATGCTTTTAATTCAATTTCTAGCTGGAGAAGCTATAGAGCCACTCCCCTTTTAAGACTCAATAAACTTCAAAAAAATTTAAAACTCAATAATATTTTTTACAAAGATGAGTCTAAAAGGTTTCATTTAAAGTCTTTCAAAGCCCTTGGTGGCGCTTATGCAGTAGAAAAAATATCTAAAGGAAAAAAAAATATTACAATTTCCTCTGCAACTGCAGGTAATCATGGTAGATCGGTTGCGTGGGGAGCGCAAAGATTAAAATTAAAATGTAAAATATTTGTAAGCCAATATGTGAGTGAAACAAGAGTAAGTGAAATTAAAAAATTTGGTGCTGAAGTTATAAGAGTTAAGGGAGATTATGAAAACTCCCTAAAAGAATGTCAAAAACAATCAAAAAAAAATAATTGGAAAATTGTGCAGGATGTATCAACAATAAATTATAAGTATGTTCCTCAACTTACAATGGCGGGATATTCAATCATGATTAAAGAAATCTCCAAACAAACTAATCAGTATATAACTCATATATTTTTACAAGCAGGTGTTGGCGGTTTAGCTGCAGGTGTAGTAGCTGGTATTGCAAAATATTTTAAAAGAATACCTAAAATTATAATCGTCGAACCTGATCAAGCTGATTGTGTGCTTCAAAGTATTAAAAGCAATAGACTTAAAAAGATTAGAATTAAAAAAGAGAGCATTATGGGTGGAATGTCGTGTAATGAGATGTCTTTGGTACCATGGCAAATATTAAAAAGAGCCAGCGATTGTTGTGTATCGATCTCAGATAAAAATATTGCAAAAACTATAGCTGGCCTAAAAGATAAAAAGTTTAGCAAGATTTCTATTACAGGTGGTGAATGCGCAGCTCCAGGCGTTATTGCTTTGATCGGAATATGTAATAATATTAGAGCTAAAAAATTCCTTAATCTTAATGAAAGCTCAAATATTCTAGTCATAGGATGCGAAGGAAATGCAGATGTAAAACTTTACAAACAACTGCTATCTAAAGGTAGAAAATAGAATTTCTATGACAAAAAACGCCATTACATGGATCAGAGAAGATTTTAGAATTGAGCATAACCCTGCTCTTGCTTATGCTACGCAAAATCACGAAAATGTAGCTGCCCTATATATCTACAACAAAGCTGACTTTGATAATAAAAGAGAAGCACAAAAATGGTGGCTTTCAAAATCTTTGGAAGTATTCCAGTCAGAACTATTGAAATATAAAATCAATCTTCAGATATTAGAAGGTGATGAATTAGAGGTTTTTTCTAAAATAAAAAAAAAAGACAATGTTTCAATATATTGGAATAAAATTTATGAGCCTGATGTAATTGCTAAAGGAAAAAAAATCAGAGATGTTTTTATTAAAAATGAAATCGAATTTAAGTATTTTAAAGGAAATATATTAAATGAATTTCAAGAAGTAACTAAAAATGATGGAACCCCTTTTAAAGTATTTACCCCTTTTTGGAGAAATGCTGAGCAAAAATTTTTAGGCTTGCCTCCAAGTAAAAATTACGTTGTTAAGAAAAAAACAAAAACGTTCTCCTTGTTTAAAAATTCTATTGAACCAAAAAAAATTCTGCCAAAAAAAAACTGGTATAAAAAATTTGAAAGTTATTGGAATGTATCTGAAAACGACTCGAAGAAGATTTTAAATAACTTAATTACAAATAAAATAAAAGATTACGGAACTGCAAGAGACTATCCATCCATTGAAGGAACCTCAAAATTATCACCCTACATAAAACATGGACAAATTCATGTAAATACAATTTGGAATAAGTGTAAAGAGATGAAATCTAAAGGGATTGGATATAGAAAATATATTAATGAATTAGGATGGAGAGAATTCTCACATAGCTTAATAAATTATTTCCCAGAGTTTCTAAAAGGTAATTACAGAAAAGAATTTGATAAGTTTCCTTGGGTAAAAAATGAAAAATTTTTGAAAGCGTGGAAGTTAGGTATGACAGGTTATCCAATAGTTGATGCTGGAATGAGAGAACTTTATGAAACTGGATGGATGCATAATAGAATAAGAATGGTGGTTGGATCTTTTTTAGTTAAACATTTGAGAATTAATTGGACTGAGGGAGAAAAACATTTTCGAAACTGCTTACTTGATTTTAACAAAGCTAATAATGTTGCACAATGGCAATGGGTAGCAGGTTGTGGAGCTGATGCAGCACCATATTTCAGAATATTTAATCCAATTCTTCAAGGAGAAAAATTTGATAAAGAAGGAAAATATGTAAAAAAATGGATACCTGAATTAAGTAAAGTCCCACAAAAATTTATTCACAAACCTTGGGAAATGGAAACGAAATATCAAGAAGCAATAAACACTATCATTGGGAAAAATTATCCGAAACCAATTGTCATCCACGAAGAAGCAAGAGCTGCCGCTCTTAAAGCTTTTCAAAGCTTGAAAAAAAACTAGAAACCACTTTCTCTGACAAAAAGTGAAAATACATTTTTAAATAATTTTATAAACGGACTATATCTATTACCATCAATATGCACATAACCTGGTACTTCCCATTCGATTAAATCATTTTTATCAATTGTAGAAAAAGTAACCTGATAATGAGCAGTCATTGGTCTATTTTCATATTCTGCATTTGTAGAATTTCTTGTAGCTATGGGTCCATCAAATTGTGAAGATAAAGATAAATATGGAAGAATAGAAATTGCAGATCTATCTATATTCTTGGAAATTAATTTTACTCTTGAATGTTCTCCGTTAGATGGGATGAAAATTGCGTATTCGTTAATTTTAAATCGATCAATTTCTCCTTCAGTTAAATACCCTATAACTGAACCAGGTCCATATTTACTTACGCCTCCAAGGGAATCTAAATTACTGACCCATTGATTTACAGATAAGTTAGAAAAATCTTTTATTTTTCCATTAACAGGAGATTTAAGTAATAATTTAGATCTTGTTTTACTCAAACCATCTAATTCATTTTGAAGAAATATTAGTTGTTGTTGAAGTATCATATATTCACTGAGGTTGTTAGCTAGCTTGCTCAGTCTATTGATTTTAGTTTTGGTAAGTTTTATTTTTCTTCTTACTTTATTAATTTCTAAATCCAAATCAGGTGATGATAATTCAATTAACTTCTGACCTTTTTTAACCTCTTGGTTCTTTGATACAAAAATTTCTTTTACTTTAGCAGGATATGGAGAATAAATTTTTGTATATTGTTCAGAAACATATACTGCAGGAATTTTAATCGATGATTTCCATGGAAAAAACAAGATCACCAGTAAAACAAATAAAATTGAAAAAAGTCTTTTGGTTTTATAATTTAATTTAATTTCTGATTTAAGATTGTACCAGTTTTTAGTTTCAGTAATGATAGGTCTTAAAATGAACCAATAAATCTCAATTACAAATAAAATAATACCTAAAGTTTTAAATGCTAAATGATAAACTAACAACGCGATCCCTAAAAATATAAAAAAACGATAAACCCAAGTTAACCATGCGTAAGAAATAAAAGTCCATCGTCTTGAAGGATTTAAATCTTCAGGTGGTGGATGATTAAAACCAAATAAAATTTCTCTTAATTGCCATCGTGCAAGAGCAAATGATCTAGGCTGTAAGTTCTCGGCTTTTAACCAATCAGAAAAAACATAATAGCCATCAAATCTCATAAAAGGGCTAACATTGATTGCTAATGATGAAATCCAGCTGGTGGTAGCGATAAAAAAAGCAACACTTTTTAAACCACCATCTGGAAGGATAGCCCATAAAAAAGTTGAGATTAATGCAAGATGAAGTTCAGTTAAAATACCTGCAAAATTAATTAACAATCTATCTTTATGATCTCTTAGTCTCCAGGCATCAGAAGTATCCGTATATAAAAATGGAAAAAAAACTAGAAAAGCTATCCCGATCGAAGACACTCGACAACCAAAGTATTTTGAGACAAATGCATGACCCAGTTCATGTAAAGATTTTACAAAAACCAATGTTACTAAATAAAGCATAAGTCCTTTGAAAGAAAAAAAATATAAAAATGTATTTTTAAAACTTTCAATTTGTTGAATTACCAGACAAATCCCTATGAAACCTAATATGTAAATTAAATTTCTAACTTTTTTTGATCCAAGTATTTTTGCATATCGTAGTGTCCTACCAAGCCATTCATCAGGTTTTACTAAAGGTATTTTAAAAAAAAGATAACCATGAATTAAAAATAGTAACCAATTTTTTTTTTGAGCATTTTTTTGTTTCAGCAGAATATTATCAAATTGACCTCGAGGCTGAATAATTAGATTATTTAATTGTAAGAAATCAATAAATTTTTTTATTTCATCACTATCTGCCTCAATACCATCACGATTAATTTTTTTTTCAAAAACTTTAATATCTTCCCCACCACTCCAGTTTTTGATTAATTTAAAAGCTGTCAGTCCAAGAGTAAAATATTTGTTTCTTAAAGCATCATACAATAACCAAGCAGGAGAGCCATCTTCCCTACTGTTTCCTCTGAGTATTTCTAAATCTTCTCTTAAATATGGAATGATCATATGCCGATTAATTGTCGAATAAATGTAATGGGTTTTCTAAATAAATAATAAAATAAAATAGTTCTGTTTCCGTAAACCTTAGCTGTTCCTCGTAAACCTATTCGTGGGGTATCCTTATTACCCTCAAAACTTGATATTAATTTATAGGAAAGAACCTCTTCGGGTGAGAGTTCTGGCTCATAAGTAGATCGTAAAATCTTACCTTTATAAGAACTCATAGGATTTATATCTAAAAAAATATTGGTATCAGCATTTTCATTGATAACGATTGAGTCTTTTACTGGTAGCCATATGAGAAATTCAATTTTCGAGGGATCTGCAATAGTTAATATTTTTTCACCCACTGATACGGGCTTACCTTGCCAATCAGATTTTCTATCCACAATAACTACCCCTTTTTTTTCAGCATATATTTTTGAATTTTTTAGTTTTCTCTCTGCAGAACTTAACTCTACTCTTCTTAAATCAACTTGTGCCATAAGTTCTGCCAATCTTGATTTTTGTTCATTATCGGTAAAAGACGATTGTCTTGTTCTTAGAAGTTCTTTTTCAGAAACTTGCAGTGATTGTTTTGCAAGATTAAATTCATTTAATAAATCAATATCCTCTAATAAAACCAATAACTCACCGGGTTTTGTTTGATCATTGTTATTGGCAATAATTTTTTTAACTACTCCATCAAATGGCGATGTAATTAAAAAAGGATTTTTTGCTACCACCTCAACTGGAGCAGTACTAGTCATTCGAACTGGAAAAAGAAATATTAATATAATTATCGAAATTGTAATCCAACGTTTTTTTCCAGTAAAATTTTTTTTGAAAAAATCTCTAATTGAATAATTAGTTAAAAATGTATTGTAAGCATGACCATAAGTTCTTGATAAATGTGATATTAATTCATTTTCATTCTCAGAAAAAATTTCATTTCGAGCTAATAAAAGAAATCCTTGCAGACCTCTTTGAGGTGAAAAAATTGGTATACGCAGTAAATATTGAGGAATATTTTTTGGTTTTTGTTTTTTAATTTTTTTTGAAAATTTATCTAAATCAACTTGTTCTATCTCTTTAAGATTTTGATTTGATTTATGATTAACAATACTCTCAACGAAGGTAATTAATGGTGCAGTTCTATCAACTGAAGCAATATCCGACACTGCTTCTACATGATATTTATCTGTTGGACTTTTAAGTAATAAAAATGAGGTTGTGTAATCAATTATTTCTCTAGTTTCATTTACAACAAGAAAACTTAATTCATCTTTACTTTTTGCCTCTCTAGTTTTTTTTTCTAGGCTTATTAATCTTGCAATTTTAATATTTTTATCTTGGCTCAAAATTTAACAATCCCACTCATTCCTGGAATTAAACTCTCATATTTTTCATTAAACTGAGCTTTTAATTCAATTGTTTGACTGGCCGCATCAACTGCAGCACCTAAACTAATTATTTTCGCATTTAGCTCATCTCCTGTCTCATCAATAATGATTTTGACATCATGACCTTTTTTCAACCAACTCAACCATTTACTTGGCACAACAACTGCTGCTTCTAAAAGTCCATCACCGACAATATCCATTAATGGTTGTCGTTGTTCTATGCTGGTAAAAACATTGGTGTAAACATCCATTACTCTTCCATCATAGGGGGCAATAATATTGCATCTTTCAACATTAAGTTTAGCAATGGTTAATTCTGCTTCAGCTTTCTTAAGAGCTGATTCTGATAATTGATATTGTAGCTCTCCAATTGACCTCATATCTAAAAGTTCTTTATCATTTTTGAGTTGAACTTGTGCACTTTTATGATCAGCTTTAATTACTTCTAATTGTGCATTGTAAAGTTTGCAGTCAAAGCTAATTAAGGTGTCACCTTTTTTAAATGCATCTCCCATTAGAAAGTTTATTTTTTCAACCCTTGCTGCTATTTCGCTAGAAATTGAAACTTTTTCAGTAGCAGTGACTAAAGTTCTTGCTTCTCTAATTTCTTCCTCTGTAGTAGCGGTATCATGGTTATCTGCTTGAACGACATTGATGAATAAAAACAAAATTATAAAAATTAGTTTTTTCATTATTAAAATATAGGATATTTCTTATAATCTATCTATTAATTGAGAACCATAATCGTCCCAATCAGAATATTCCTTGGATAATTGGGATGACAACGAGACAAATTTAGTTTCATTTTCTATAATGTTTTTAGTTTCTTGAGCATTTTCATTTACAAAATCTAATTTGATATCTTTAACTGATAACTCACCACTAGGATTTTCTACAATAACTTTTAAGTCTATAGATTGAACATTTTCTGGTGGTGTTGCAGTGACTTTCCCTGTTTTTGGATCATATATAATCCACTCAGGGAGTTCTTGTCCATTATCTAAAACCACTTTAAGATTTTGCCAAGGTAGTTCAACCTCGAAATTTTCTTTTTCAGCTTTAGCTTCTAAATTTAAAAATTCATTTGGCTCTATTGTTTTTAATAACTCATCAATATCTTCAATTTTATTTATTACCTCTGTCTTAGTTTTATCAATTTTTCCTTGTTCATTTATAGAGTTCAGTTTTACAGATCCATCGTTTTTAACTTCTAATTTATTTGCTCTTTCTATCTTTCTAGATTGTTTTAAGATTTCTTTATCTTCAGCAATCTTCTTTGAGTCGATAACTACAGTTACTTGCTTCTTATTATTATCTTCATCAACAGCAATAATCTTAAACTCCACCATTTTCATACCTTTAGGAATATCAGTTTTTGTTTTTCCTGTTTTTGGATTAATCTTAATCCAATCTGGTAAGGCGCTTCCATCTTTCATTTCACCATAGTACTTTTGTACTTCTTTCCCCTCGTCATTAAATACTTTGAATTTTACCTTGAGTGCTTTATCTGAATGTTTTGCAATAATTTTATCAACATAGATATCCAAACCTTTATCTTTCAGTTCTAAAGAATTCGATTCTGCGACTAAGTCTACGAGTTTCAAGCCTTGGTTAAATTCAGCACTTTTAGCTAATTTAGATTTGGGTATCTTTAATTCTTTTCGTTCAAGTCTTTTTTCTCTTTTTAATTTTTTTAATTGTCTATCTTCTTCTCGTTTTTGTCTTTTTTCTTCTCTTTTTTCTTTCTTAGGTTTTTTTACCTCGTCAGGATTTGGTTCATTTTTAGCATCGCCATCGATACCTGTTATTGTAAAAGTTATTGTTCCAATATCTATTGCTTTTGAACCAGCATTTGTCTCATCATCCATGACTTTGTAAGAAAAAACGTCGGTTGCAGTTTCACCCGATCTTAAAGCAATTGTCGCTGCATTGCCTGTTACACTATAAGTGTAAGCCCCTCCACTATTGATTGTTAAGTCACCATACGTACCTGATACAGCACTACCCACATTTGAATTTGCCAATGTTGATCCTTCAGCACCTGCGCCAACTCCTCTAACTCCTAGAGCTGATGAAGCATCATCACTATCTGTGTCATTTGTTAAAACATTTCCTGTAGCATCATTATCACCTGCTGTAATACTTCCTGTATCATTAATAGCAACTGGTGCTGCGTTAACAGAAATAGTCATAGTATAAGTTGTTCCTTCAGTAGCTTCACCATCATAAGCTCTAAAAGTAAAACTATCATCAGCTTCAGAATTTGCATTTGGAGTGTACCTTAAATTACTAATGTTTGTTATTGTATCGTTGACAGAGGGTTGCGCCCCATTGTTTATTTTTGTTAATGTTCCCGAAGATGGTAATGATTTAATTTTTATTCCAACATCATCATCTGGATCGGTATAATTGGTAAAATCGGAAGCAGCAAAATCTTTTCTAATATTTAATGAAGTTCTAGCTCCGTGAGTAGCGTCAGTATTATTTTCATTGATATAAACTGTTTCATTTCCAGCTGTAGGAGCATCGTTAGCACCTACTATCGTAAAAGTAATTGTTGCTGTATCTGTTCCACTACCACCATCAGACAGGGTGTAATTGAACACATCTGTAGCTGTTTCACCTGTGTCTAATGCATCAGCAGCTGTCTGGTTTGCTACATAAGTATAAGAACCATTAGCGTTTATGGTTAATTGTCCATAAGTACCTGTTAAAGCTTGGCCTAAGGTCCCAGCTGTACCACTTCCTTCAGTACCGCCAGTTCTAATTGCACTTACAGTCAGACTTGCATCAGCATCAGCATCACTATCAGCATGGGAACTTGAACTTGTATTTATTACATCTCCTGAGTGTTCACCAGTTGCATCAAAATCTCCTGATACATTCGCATTATCTCCATCACTAACTGTTAAAGTTCCACCTTCAACAATTACCCCCTCATCATTTTGAGCAGTTGTAGGATCATTTACTCCTGTAACTGTAATTGTTAAAGTTGCAGTGTCAGTTGCTGTTCCGTCTGAAATAGTATACGTAAAAACATCTGTTACTGTATCCCCTGCATCTAGTGCATCTGCAGCATCTTGATCAGCTACATAGGTATAAGTTCCATCAGCACCTAAAGTTAAAGTACCATAAGTTCCTGTAACACTTGTTCCATTACTATTATATGAGCTTCCTGCACTAACTGATGTTGTACCTCCTAAACCTTCACCCCCAGTTTTTATTGCTGTAACAGTAAGTGATGCACTATCATCTGGATCAGTATCGTCTGCCATTAATAAACTTGACCCAGAAGTTTGGGTTACAGTTGCATCCTCATTAACACTATCAATGTCATCGACTGCTACTGGTGCATCATTCACTCCTGTAACTGTAATTGTTAAAGTTGCTGTGCTAGTCTGTGCTCCATCAGAAAGAGTATAAGTAAAGATATCTGTGACATTATCATTTAAATCTAAATCATCAGCAGCACTTTGATCAGCTACATAGGTATAAGTTCCATCAGCTCCTACAGTCAAAGTACCATAAGTACCGGTTACGGACGTTCCACTACTATTATAAGAACTATGTAATGCAACACTTGAAGATGAACCACCATTTGGTTGAATTGCAGTCACTGTTAAAGTATCGTGATCATCAACATCTGTATCATCAGCGACAAGGAGGCTAGAACCTGAACTTTGTGTTATTGTAGCATCTTCATTAACGCTATCGGTGTCATTTACTCCCGTTGGAGAGTCGTTTACCCCTACAATGGTAATCACTATTTTTCCAATATCAGTATCAGTACCATCAGATACAGTGTAGTTAAAAGAATCTGTTACAACATCACCTGCATCTAAATCCTCTGCAGCTGATTGGTTTGCCGCATAACTATAGGATCCATTGGCATTTAAAGTTAACTGACCATAAGTACCTGTCAAAGCAGAACCAACAGAACTTGCAGCAGTACCACTACCTTCCGATGCCCCTGTTCTATATGAAGTTACTGTTAAAGTATCACTATTTGCATCCGTATCATCTCCCAGAACATCACCATCATGCTCTCCAGAAACATTTGCAACTAAATTAAATGGACTTACTAAAGTGTATGTTTCAATTGTATCTTGCGCAAAATCAGCATTGAACATTTTTGTTCCATCGTGATTAAAAGCTATCCCAGCTGGATCTGGATTACTATAAGCAACAGTATATGCACCTTTGTAAGTATGTCCTCCGTCAATATCAAACGCTGTTGTGAGTTCATATTCGACAATCTGATCATTTCCATTAATTGCTATAAATAATCTTGTGCCATCGTGGTTAAATGACATGCCTTGTTGAAAATTATCACCACCAGGATCTGAAATATCAAGACTACTTGCAGAACCTTTTGTGGATGGATCATAAGCTGTGCTTAGAGTATATTCATAAATTCTATCATCAGCAGCAGAGGCGGCTCCATGCAAAATATACATCTTAGTTCCATCATTGTTAAACATAATGTCTCTTGGATTATTACTACCTGTGGCAGTATTATATCCTGAAATATAATCGTTAGTGGCATGAACATTTGCAAGACTATAAGCAGTACCTAAAGACCAAGCATGTACCTCGTCGCTACCATTACCCACCATATAAATTTTTGTACCATCATTATTAAATGCAATACCCTGCGGGTAAACATCCTTTCCACTTACATCTAAAACATTACCACTTTCATGAGTTGCCGAAGTTGGATCAAAAGCTGTGCTTAAAGTGTACTCATTTATTTCATCCCCTGAAGGACCTGTAATAAACATTTTCGTACCATCAGGATTAAAAATAACATCTGTTACAGTAGACTCTTCATTACTTACATCTTTAGCGGTTCCTCTTGAAACAGGGGTAACATCATTAGCACTAGCGCCATCACTAACTGATAAAGTTGCATTCTCATTAATAGTTCCTGTGTTGTCTGCTGCAACTGGTGCGGAGTTTGTTACAGTTATAGTAAGTGTACCAGTATCAGTCGCTGCTCCATCTGAAAGAGTATAAGTAAAAACATCAGTACCTCCACTTGAACCAGCAATATATTGATAAGTTCCATCTGCACCAATTCTCAGAGTACCATAACTACCTGTTACAGATGTGTAGCCTGAATTATAAGAAGTCAGTTGTGTCACAGCTGTAGCACTTCCACCTGCGGTGGTAGCAACAATACTTGTTACATTTAATGATGCACTAGCATCAACGTCAGTGTCGCCATGTAAAAGGTCCGATGTACCATCTGTAACTGTAAGGGTATTGCTTGCACCAATAGAGCCAGTTTCATCATCTGCAACTGGACTATCATTGATACCTATTACTGTAATTTCAATTACGGCTATATCGGTTACTGTTCCATCTGAAACTGTATAGTTAAAACTATCAGTTACCACATCTCCAGAGTCTAAAGCATCAGCAGCATCTTGATTTGCCACATAAGTATAAGACCCATTTGAATTAAGTGTTAACTGACCATAAGTTCCAGTTAATGCTGCACCAACTGTTCCAGCAGTTCCATTTCCCTCACTTGATCCTGTTCTAACTGCAGTAACTGTTAAAGTATCACTATCAGCATCTGTATCATCACCTAAAACATCCCCATCATGTTCATCTTTTACATTAATAAGGTTATAAGGGCTGGTCAGGTTATATTCATGAACATCATCGGTATTATAACCCATCATAAACATTTTAGTTCCCATTTTATTGAATAAAAGACTGAAAGGTTCAGTATCAAGATCAAGCCCATCATTTGGATTAAGTCTTATATTATATTCACCGACATAAGTTCCGGTTGACACATCGTAGGCAGTTGATAATTTGTATTCTGTAATATCTTTACCTTGACCTCCCACAACAAACAATCTTGTACCATCTATATTGAATTCTATATCTCTAGGCAAAGTCTCTTTTGCAGATATATCTAAACGATTAGAGTCTGAACGAGATGCTGTTGAAAGATCATATGCGGTCGAAAGATGAATTTCCTCAATGTTACCCCCATTAAAACCTGCTACAAATAATTTTGTTCCATCATTGTTAAATCTAATTCCACATGGCCTAGTATCTCCAGCAGCAAATTCTACTACACTACCAGTTTGAGTGCTAACATCATAAGCAGTTCCCAGGGTATATTGAAAAACTTTTCCAGCACCGAGACCACCACTTACATATAATTTTGTTCCATCATTATTAAAAGTTAAACCGAATGGTTCATCTGTTTGGCCACTAACATCTAACTTTTGAGCATCCCCCTGATAACTTGCAGTTGAAACATCATAAGCAGTTGACAAGTGATATTCTTTTATCGCATCACCATCATTTCCTCCATGAAACATTCTTGTGCCATCGTTATTAAAAGCTAAGCCCGCAGTAAAATTTTCACTTGACACAGCTGACATATCAAATGTGTCATTTGCATCATAGGTAATTGCTGCAGTTGTAATACTATTTGCACTAGCTCCATCACTAACTGTAAGAGTACCATCCTCATTTACAATCCCTGTGTTATCTGCTGCTACAGGAGCAGAATTTACGGTTATGGTTAATGTTGCGGTGGTTGTTGCAGTACCATCGTATAATGTATAGGTAAATACATCAGTCCCTCCACTTGAGCCAGCAATATATTGATAAGTTCCATCTGCACCAATTCTCAGAGTACCATAACTACCTGTTACAGAAGTATAACCCGAACTATAAGTAGTTCCAGGATTGACATCGGTTGCGCTACCACCAGCAGTAGTTGCTGTAATACTAGATACACTTAAAGATGCATGAGCATCAACATCAGTGTCATTATTTAAAACATCTGAACTTCCATCAGTTACAGTTAAAGTTTGGCTAGCTGCAACACTATTAGTATCGTTATTTGCAACTGGAGCATCATTGATACCTATTATAGTTATAGTGATAACTGCTATGTCTGTTCCACCATTATTATCTGAGACAGTATAATTAAAACTTTCAGTAACCACATCGCCTGGGTCTAAAGCGTCAGCCGCAGCAGTATTGGCTGCATAAGTGTAAGAACCATTAGCAGCTAAAGTTAACTGACCATAGGTACCTGTTAATACTGAGCCAGCTGATACTTCTGTTCCACTTCCTTCTACTGATCCCAATCTGACTAGTGTAACTGATAAATTATCACCATTGGCATCAGTGTCATAAGCGTCTGTATCAGAGGTGTCAATTACATCTCCTGTATATACACCTGAATAAGTACATAAACTAAAAGGTGATGTAAGTGCATATTCGTTTACTTCATCATCACTATTTCCGACAATAAACATCTTAGATCCATCATTATTAAATGCTATTCCAGATGGATTTACCTCTTGACTACTCACTCCAAGAAAACATACATGGCTTGCTGTTGAAATATCAAAACCAGTAGTTAATTTATATTCATCTACTCCATTACCACGTGTTCCAACTATGAACATTCTAGTTCCATCGGTATTAAATTCTATACCAAATGGCTCATCATCATAATCATCAAGATCTAAAGATCGTACATAAGTTACTGTAGATGAAAGATCAAAACCTACTGAAAGCGAATATTCATATATAAAATCAGTATTATTACCAGTCATGAACATTTTTGTACCATCGTTATTAAAATCAAGACCAAAAGGATTACCATCTTGACTAGAGACACTGTAAGTAGTCTCAGGTGTACTACCATTTGCAGCTGTTGTAATATCAAAAGCTGTGTTAAGTAAAAATTCTTTTACTCCGCCAGTACTTATAGTAAACATTTTTGTTCCATCATCATTAAACTTTACACTCATTGGAGCATGACCCACAGCAAATCTGTCTCTATAAGATGCTGTTGATACATCGAAGGCAGTAGTTAATGTATACTCGTTTATTTCCGAACCGGAGGTTCCTGTAACATACATTTTTGTTCCATCATGATTAAAAGTTATACCTCTAGCATTAGCATCTTCACTCGAAACACTTTTCGGACTTGTATCGTGTACTACTGCAGATACATTTGACGGATTATCCCCATCATCAACTGTTAAAGTTGAATTTTCATTTACAGTTCCAGAGTCATTTCGAGCAACTGGAGCAACATTACCTTGAGCAGCTGTGATGACACGAATGTAATCACCTTTGTCACCATTCTTAGCTCCTAGTCTTAATGTTTTTTTATCAGAACCAATCGATACCCAGTCACCTGCGGTTGTAGAGCTAGTGGTATCACTACTATAAAATTGAAAACTTTCAAATTTTCTATCATTATAACCACTATCCCCATGAGTTGGATACGTTGCTCCTGATTTATGAATATTAACTTTAGTTTCGGTATTAGAATTTTGCGTAAAGATACCATAGATCTCATATTCAAAAACTATTTGACCAATTTTATCCACTCTGTCAGCTGTCGTATGATCATCATTTAAAAAAACTAAATAAGAGTTTACTGGTAAAGTTGTAGTATCATGAGCTACAGATGTTTGACCATCATCAGTATAATCTAGTATTAGTGAGCCCGCATTATTCACATTCTCACTTTCAAGAGTAACAACAAAATCAAATCCACTCGTTGAACGTTGTCCACTAGAATTTTGTGCTCTCGCTCTAAAATCTGTTGCACTTGGCTTTTCTTCTACAAATGAGTTGATACTTGTAATACCATTTTGTAATAATGAATGATCGTACTCAACAACTTTGACATTTTGAGTTTCAACTACACCGATTTTTTTCTCTAATTCCCAGTCACCACCTTTACCAGTGACATCATCTGATGCTGCAATATCAGCCTTGGTTATTTCTGAAATTTTACTAATTAAAGCTTTACCACCTTCGGTACTTGCAACATTACATCCATAGAATAAAATATCTCCGTCTTCTGTCAAAGATTGACCAATCGATCTCAGGGTTTGGTTGTATGATTGAATGGTATCATTTGAAAGTGTTGCATTACCAAATAAAATTTTTCCAGCACTACCATGACCAATTATATGTAATGAAGAAATTTCCTGATCATTTTTAAGAACTTTATCTATCTTTTTAAAACCATCCTCACTAGATTGAATAAGATAAACTTCAGTATCTTTATTAAAGGCATTAATTAAAGTTTGATAATCTTGAACCTGCGAGTCTATAAATACAACTTGTTTTCGATCATTTCTTTTTTGATCTCTAGCTAATTGATCAAATGGAAGTTTTTGAGAATTATCATCAATTTTATGCTCTGAAAATTTTGATATTTTTTGGGTATTTTTATTTAATAATTTATCTTTGCTTCTCTCATCTATTATATCTAGTGCTGTGGAAGCTCCAGCACCATCAAGCATGATTCTTTGCTCTAATGCTTCAATAAATATTTTTTTTTTATTATTCTTCATTCAAATAATTATAAGTCATACAACTCTAATCAAAAACACCTTGCTTCAAAAAGCCTTTTAATAAGTCTAAAAAAAACTTAAATTTAGTGTCCATAGAACTGAAAAAGCCCATATTGAACATATACTGATTTCAATTTAAAGTATATATTATAACATTTCACAAATGCTTAACAAAACACTAATATTACTAACTACTTTTTTAATCATTTTATCTTCGTGTGCGCGTACACCAAAGGAAATTAGTTTAAACGACTCTCAAGAAAGAGTTGATCAAGATATTTTAAAAATTGAACAAATCAAAAAACAAAATGAAACTTGGGAAGAAAATATCAAAATTGATCTTTACACAGCTATTGCCCTTGCAATTAAAAATAATAGAGAGTTAAAGATAAAACAATTAGAGACAGGGATCGCTTATAGACAATTAGATAAAGTTGAATTTGAAATGTTGCCAGCAATAGCTGCGAATGCTGGTTATTCAGGTAGCGAAAGATACAACGCAAGTGCAAGTGCAACTGTGCCAAATAATGATTTAGCAGGAGCAGTTGGAACTTCTTTTTCAACTTCAAGAACAAGAGATGTTAATAGTCAAGATATTGGTTTTACCTGGAATGCTTTAGACTTTGGTTTATCATTTATAAGGGCAGGACAAGAAGCCAATCGATATTTGATCACTGAAGAAATGGAAAGAAAGGCTGAACATAATATTGTCAGAGATGTGATTAAAGCATATTGGAATACAATTTCAGCGGATAAATTAATCAAAAAATACGATCCTTTATTAGTTGAAGTTGATAAAGCTTTAAATGACTCACAAAAAATTGAAGAATTATTATTAACAAAACCGATGGACGCACTATTATATCAAAAAGAATTATTAGATATTCAACGAGCTCTTCAATCTCAAAAAGAAATATTTATTGATGCAAGAATTCAACTTGCAGGGTTAATGGGGCTATTGCCAAATCAAAAATTTACTATAGTTCCAACAGATGATCCTCTTACTATTTTAAACATGGATTTAGATGGAATGGAAAAATATGCTTTAATTAACAGACCTGAACTAAGAAAAAGTCATTATGACGAAAAAATATCTATTCAAGAAACAAAAGCGAGTATGTCTGCTTTATTACCAGGTTTAAATTTTAATGCAGCTTGGACACATTCATCTAATGATCATTTAATGAATAAAACAAATCTTGAATATGGATCCGTTATGGGTGCGAATTTGTTAAATGTATTTATGTATCCAAAAGTAAAAAGGATTAATGAAACTAACACAGAGGTAATAAAAGAAAAAAGATTAGCTTTATCTATGGCAGTATTATCACAAGTCCATCTAGCAAATATCGATTATTCTTTAGCACTTGAGGAATACGATACAGCAGAAAGATACTATCAAGTTTCAAAAAAAATCACGGAACAAATTAAAAATGCTCAAAAAATTGCAAGATTTGGAAATTTAGAACTTATAAGAGAACAGGCAAGTTTACTAGTAGCTGAACTGAGATATGATATCGCTTATTCTAAATTACAACATGCAATTGGAAAAATTTACACCTCGGTTGGTCTTGATATTACTAGAGAAAATGTAGAAAATATAAATTTCAAAGATTATGCATCTATCATCAAAAATAATTTTAAAACTTCTGGTAAAAGATATTATGCTAAAATTAGAAAACCTATTAAAAATCAAAATCCTATTGTTAAAAAAAATAGTGAAGGTAGAACGAGCCAGTTTTCATTTTCTGAAAAAACTTTTGATTTGGAAGGTGAAGGTAGGACAATATATGATGCATTATTGAGCAACAACAAACCTCTACCAAGCTGGATTACATTTTTACCATCACAAAAAACATTTTTAGTAAATAATTTAGATAAAGATAATACTGAAGAACTAGAAATAAAAGTAATTGCCAAAAATATAAATACTAGAATTGAAGATAAGTTTACTTTAATGGTTGATCCTGAGCTAAGGGCTTCAAGGTTAGAAAACGAGAAAAAGCTTAAAGAACAAAGAAAATTGGCCAAAAAAAGAAAACAAGAAGAGATTGAAAGACTAAAAGCTGAAAAAATCTTAGAGGAGAAAAAAGCAAAAGAAAAAGCAGCTTTATTAGCAAGACAAGAAGCGGAAGAAACTCTTAAGCAAGAAAAAGAAAAAATATTATTAGAAAAAAAACAAGAGGAAGAGTTATTAGCTAAACAAAAAGCTGAAGAGCAAAGAGTTATAGAGCAACAACAAGCAAAAGAATTGTTAGCTGAACAAAAGAGATTGGCAGAAGAGCAAAAAAGAAAGGAATTGTTAGCTAAACAAAAAGCTGAAGAATTAAGAATTGAACAAACTGAAAAAATGAAAGAACTTTTAATGGCTCAAAGAAAGCAAATTTATTTACAACTACCAGAAAATACAAGCCAGGTACAGTCTACAAACAATAGTTCAAATAATAGTAATTTGAGTGAGAGTTTAATTAATGAATTAAAAAATATAGAAACTAAAATAAACGATGTAATGCTTAATTTAGATTTGGATAAGAGATTAGATTTGACAAAAAAAATCGTCCAAGACGTTTTTAGATCAAGCACTGCTTCTAAGGAAATTGATCCAAAATACGAAACTTTAAACTTACAAATAGTTAATCAAAGAAAATTGCTTGAAGAATTGTTGGAATATTCAAATAAATATACTAGTTATTAAATGCCTAAATCAAATACCAAAGCTTTAAGTTTTAAAAGAACACTTAATCTTAATTCTAATTCAAATCAAATCAATGGAAATATATTTATAAAAAGAAAAACTATAAATCTAAAAACTCCCAAAACTGTTAAAGTCAGAGTTGGAAAAAAAATTACTGGAAAAATTTCTTTAAAAAAAGATAAATAACCTAAATCTCACCAATAAAGTGATGAATTATAGTTCTTTGATGTGGATTTAACCTGTGTTCAAATAAATATATACCTTGCCAGGTACCTAGCAATAGTTCTTTATTTTTTACGCTTAATGAAATTTGATTATTTGTAAGTGCAGACTTAATATGTGCCGGCATATCATCCTTTCCTTCAGTGGTATGAATATATAACTTGTTATCCATTGGAGCTAACTTGTCAAAATAATTAATTAAATCTGTTTGAACATCTGGATCAGCATTTTCTTGAACAATAATTGAAGCACTCGTATGCTGAATACTCAAGTTTAAAATTCCATTTTTAAAATTATTTTTTTCAATCCAACTTAACGTTTTATCGGTAAATTCATACAATCGTTGACCACTGGTATTTATTTTGAGATTATAAAATTCTTGTTTCATATTAATAATTTTTTGATGTTAACTCAAATAATCGACTAATTGTACGTTTAAATGGTTTTTTCAAAGACCTAGAACTAGACAATTTTTCTAAACTTTGTTCAGCCGTTACTGCTATTGCTCTCCCTTTATCGTAAATTACATCGATCAGTGTAATGAATCTTTGTTGTTGATTTGAATTGGTATCATTGAATTCTGGTATGTTTTCAATAATTATAAAATTGGAACTTTCAGCAATTTTTAAATAATCTTCGCCTCCTAGGTTTTGATTGCACAATTCATCAAAATGAAACTTTGAAATCCCCTCATAAAAATTTTTTATTTCAAAATCTCTACCTTTGATATTCAAAACTTTAGAGGATAATTTTTTATTTTTAGTAATTATTCTAGAAAACTTATTTATCTTAAAATTAGTTTCTTGGTTTAAAGGATAGAAATATCTTTGTTTTTCATTTTCTTTACTTTTTCTATAATCATCATCAATTATCAACTCATGTTCTATTGATTTTTCCTGCATTATTTGAATAAAGGGTTTAAATTGGTCTCTTTGTAGCCCATCTTTATATAGTTCTGATATTTTTGTGTTTGAGGTCACAATAATCTTAATATTTTGATTAAATATTTCCTGAAATAGTTTGCCTAGTATCATGGCATCGACAATATTGGTAACTTGAAATTCATCAAAAAAGATGAGTGAAAATTTTGATTTTAAATCTTTGACAAATACGGTAATTACATTTTCCTCATTTTTATCTTTATTATCATGAACAAAATCATGAAAGTTTAGCATAAATTCATTAAAGTGAAGACGTTGTTTTTTTTGATTAATTAGATTAAAAAAAAAATCTAAAATCATAGTTTTTCCAACACCAACACCACCATAAAGATAAAAACCTTTTTTTGACGATTGTTTGGAAAAAAAATTCAATAAAGCTCTTTTAAAATTTTCTTTGTAAAAATTATCTAATTGTTTGACTAAAATTATTTGATTTGGGTTTAACTCTAGATTTTGTGTATTACAATGAGTTTTAAATTTTTCCTCAAGATTTAAAGACATTAATTTTTTTTACTTTTAAAATCAATTCCGTATTCAGATCTTGGTCCTTTCCTTAGTCCAAACGGACCAGATATAAATAATGTTAAAGGCTTCGTCCCAGGTTTTAAGTCTACTCTATGTAAATTATTTGCAGATCGAAATCCTATATAACCGGGGGGTCGCCAGAATTTTCCTGTGCTTAATGTCTCCCAATATCCTCCTCTTAATATAATGGTGATATATGGAAATGTATGATTGTGAACACCTTCGCCATGATCATCCGCTAACATTTCATGAATTAGAATATTAAACGGAAACCACTTCGGTCTATGTCTAAAGATAAGATAATATCTATTCATCCATGGTTTCGCCTCATGATATTTAGGATGTGAGGGACCCCTATCTAAAACAATTTTTTTTCTTCCTATTTTATCTAAAAATTTTAAAAACATTACTAATCATATTGGGTTATTGAGCCATTTTTAACAATAAATAAATTTTCATTATATATTAAGGGTTTTGATATTAAATCTCGACCAACTTTTTCAATTTTTAAAACATTTCCAGCACTTAGACTTATAACAATTAAATTTCCATCAGAATTAGTAAGATAAAGATTATTTCCACCTATGGTAAAACCTGTTGGTTTAATTTTTTTTCTTTTTTTTAAATTAAAATTTTTATAAATATCATTAATTCTAATAATGTTCCCTTCATTCTTTTGAATTGTAAAAAGATAACCATTTTCAGACACAGTAAAAATGAAATTCCCAATTATAATTGGTGTAAGAATAGAATTAATTTCACTCATCCAATTGATGGTACCTGATGATAAATCTACAGAATAAAATTGATTTTTATTATTTGAAAAATAAATTGAGCTTCCATCACTTACCAATTTTGAAAAATTAAAACTATATGTTTCATTCGTAATACTGCTTTTTTGTGTTGGGAGCTGCCATTTGATTAAACCAGATAAAATATCTACTGCGGTTATATCCCCAAGAGAATTATTATATATCACTAAATTATCTTTTATTAATGTTGAGAATTTTGAATTAGAAACAATAAATGAATCTTCAGTTTTTATATTCCAGCACTCTGTACCATCTTTTATATAAAAACATCTCAAAGTATTTTTGAAATCAACTACAAAAAATTTGTCTTTAAAAATTTTGATTTCTGAATTAAATGGATATTCACTTTTTTTTGACCAAATTAAATTTCCAGTTTGTAAATTAATCCTTGAAATTTTTGCTATACTATCTGCAACTAACAAATCTTTTCCTGTCATTGCAAATGATAAGGTAGGATGAATTTTCTTTTCTGTTTTTGAATAAAAGTTATTTTTCCAAACAATTTTTTTATCATCATTAAACCTAATAATAGTTCCTTTCTTTTCAAAGACTATTACTCCATTATTTAAAATCAGTGGCTCAAAATTAAATTGATTAAAATTTTCTAATTTTGGAAATTTATAATTATTAATTTTATTAATCTGACCGTTATATTTTGATGATCCAAAGTTATTTAGTGGATCAAAAATTTTATTGTTTTGCTCATTTTTTGATAAGTCTAATTTTAATAAAGGATTAAATTCTCTGGAAATTATCTCTTTTTGAGTAAGAATTTTTTTAGAGACCTTATTTTCATTTTCAATTTTTTCTTTTTTATTCCATATTCTTGAATTTTCATTAAGAGAGCAATTAGATAAAAGAATTGAAAATATTAATATTACAAATACTTTATTCACTCAAATCTCTGTTTAGTCTTTTTTGTGTTTCCTTGAGTATATCCAAATTAGCATTTTCTAAAGTAATTATTTGACTGAAAAATTCTTTGGATTTTTGCTTTTCACCTTTAGAGTAAAAATACTCTGCCACCAAATATAAAGCATGAGACTTCCAAACACTTTTTTGAATTAATTATTGGATTTAAAATTTCTAAAATTTGACCTTCATTGATTGTATCGGCATTATAAAGAGCTTTTTTATAAATAATAAGATACTTAATTTCACTATCCAATGAAGTTTTTTTAATCAATATATCAAACAAGCTATTAATTTGATTTTTATCACTCACTAACTCATTATCTATTAAATAATATAAAGCCAATGGAGAATAGGTTGGATCTTTATTTTCTACTATTTCCTGCATCGCTAACACTATCCCAGAGTTATCTCCATTCTTATGTTTAATGATTGAGCTATTATATTTGTCTGAAATTTTAATCTTATTTCTATCTTGATAGATTTGATATGAGTAAAAACCGAGCAGAATTAATAGCAAAAAGATTAGGGCAGATATAAGAAATTTTTTATTTTTAATAAAAAAATCTTTAATTCTCTGATTTCTGGTATTGCTATTTATGATTGCTATATCTTCATCCATAATTAAATCATATTTCGAAGTACGTATTGTAATATGCCTCCATTTTTATAATACTCTAGCTCATTTTTAGTATCTATTCTACAGAGTGCTTGGATTGTTTTAATCTCACCTGAAGCATACTTAATTTCTACTTTAACTTTATCAGAAGGATTAATTCCATTTTCAAGATTGATTATACTTATCAATTCTGAACCAATTAATTTTAAGTTTTTCCTATCAATATTATCAATAAATTGTAATGGTAAAATACCCATTCCAATTAAGTTAGATCTATGAATTCTCTCAAAACTTTCAGCAATTACAGTCTTTACTCCTAAAAGTTTGGTTCCTTTCGCTGCCCAGTCTCTTGACGAGCCTGTTCCATATTCTTTACCACCTATAACGACTAAATCTGTTCCTCTTTTTTTGTATTCAACAACTGCATCATAAATTGGCATCACTTTTTTTTCTGGGTAAAGTGTTGTAAATCCACCTTCTGTGCCAGGTGCCATCTCATTTCTTATTCTGATATTAGCAAATGTTCCTCTCATCATTACTTCGTGATTTCCTCTTCTGGCACCATAAGAATTGTAATCTTTAGGTAAAATTTGATGTTTCATAAAATATTCTCCAGTAGGACTCTCTTTTTGAATGTTACCGGCAGGAGAAATATGATCTGTAGTTACCATATCGCCCAAAATTAATAATGGACGAGCATCATGGATTTTTTTAAAACCTTCTGGTTGATCTGGAAGATTTTCAAAAAAAGGTGGTTTTTTTACATATGTAGAATTTTCTTCCCAATTGTAAATACTACTTTTTTCTGTTTTAATTTGTTGCCATTGTTTTGGTCCTTCAGAAACATTTGAATATCTTTTCACGAACATTTCTGGGTTTAAAGATGATTTTAATACATCTTCAATTTCTTTATTTGATGGCCAAATATCTTTCATAAAAATATCTTTGCCATTTTTATCTTTGCCGAAACTATCTTTATACAAATCAAAATTCATATGACCGGCAAGAGCATAAGCAACAACTAATGGAGGTGAGGCAAGATAATTTGCTTTTATATGTGGAGAAATCCTACCCTCAAAATTTCTATTACCAGACAATACCGAAACAGCATAGATATTTTCTTTTTGTATAGAGTCAACAATCTCATCAGCTAATGGACCTGAATTTCCAATACATGTAGTGCAGCCGTAACCAACTAGATGAAAACCAAGTTTATCTAAATAAGTATTTAAACCTGCTTTTTCCAGATAGTCAGTTACAACTTGTGACCCTGGAGCTAATGAAGTTTTAACCCATGGTTTTACTTCCAATCCTAATTCCACTGCTTTCTTAGCTAAAAGTCCTGCTCCAATTAAAACGTTTGGATTAGAAGTATTTGTACAAGATGTAATTGCTGCAATTAAAATAGATCCATCTTTAATTGAATATTCTTTGTCTTTAACTTTTGAAACTGAAAAATCTTTTTTACCAGTTACTTCAGAAAAACTTTTCTTAAAACTAGTTGAAGCATCAGTTAATAAAACTTTATCTTGTGGTCTTTTTGGTCCTGAAATAGTAGGAACAATAGTGGTCATATCTAAAGTTAAAGTATCAGTAAAATCAATATCTTCACTAGACCACAAACCCTGAGCTTTAGCATATTCCTCAACTATTTTTACTGTCATTTCATCCCTTCCGGAAAATTTTAAATACTTTAAGGTTTCTTCATCTATTGGAAAAAATCCACAAGTTGCTCCATACTCTGGAGCCATATTTGCAATTGTTGCACGATCCGCTAAAGTTAAATTCTTTAAACCATCACCATAAAATTCTACAAACTTTCCAACCACACCCTTGTCTCTTAACATTTTAACAACTGTTAAAACTAAATCTGTTGCAGTAGTGCCTTCTGGCATTTTATTTTTTACTTCAAAACCTATTACTTCAGGAATAAGCATTGAAATAGGTTGACCTAACATACCCGCTTCAGCTTCAATTCCACCTACTCCCCATCCTAAAACTGAAAGTCCATTAACCATGGTAGTATGACTATCGGTTCCTACTAATGTATCTGGAAAAAGATAATTTTGTCCTTCAAACTCTTCACTCCATACTACTTTGGATAAATATTCTAAATTAACTTGGTGACAAATTCCAGTTCCAGGAGGAACTATTCTAAAGTTATTGAATGCTTGTTGACCCCATTTTAAAAAAGAATACCTCTCACCATTTCTATTAAATTCAATTTCAACATTTTTGTCGAATGAATCTGCTTTAGCAGACTGATCCACTTGAACTGAATGGTCAATAACAAGATCTACTGCAGAAAGTGGGTTAATTGTATTAGGATCTTTATTTTTCTCTTTCACAGCTTCTCTCATAGCCGCCAAGTCAGCCACTGCAGGAATTCCAGTGTAATCTTGTAGTAACACTCTTGCGGGTCGATAAGCAATTTCTGTTTTAGATTTTTTTGATTTTAGCCAATCTTTAATTGCCTCAATTTGATTTTTTGTAACTGAAACATCATCTTCATACCTTAATAAATTTTCTAACAAAACTTTAAGAGATTTTGGTAACTTTGAGATGCCCTCCAAGCCATTTTCCTCTGCTTTTTTTAGTGAATAAAATTTGAATTTTTTGTTGTTAATTTCTATTTCAGATAACGTCTTGTATGAGTTAATTTTACCTGGTTTCATATTTTATATATAAAATGTAACAATGCTTAATAAAAGAAGTCCTGACATAACATAATTAAAGTACTTAATAAATTTATCATTTGTCGCAAATTTCCTCAAAAATTTACCGACAAACGTCCACAAAGTAATACTTGTGACAGAAAATAGAAAAGCAAGAACAACTATTTGAGTCGCATAATTTATATAGTTTACCCCTAATTCAACATAAGTAGAGACAACAATAATTGCAACCGTGACGCCTTTAGGATTTAAATATTGAAATAAAAAGGTTTCAATAAATTTTACAGGGTTTTCCTTTTGGGTTTCATTTGAAGAGGTTGAAAACGCAATCTTATAAGCCAGATATATTAAAAATAAAGTCCCAAGATATCTAATGATTATTTGAATGATGGGAAATAATTTAAAAACATTAATTAAACCTATCGATAAAAACAAAACTAATGAAGTGAATCCTAAAGTCACACCAAGAATATGAGGAATTGTTTTTTTTATCCCAAAATTAAATCCAGAGTAAGATGCGACTACATTATTTGGACCCGGCGTATACGCTGTGACAAACCAAAATAAAGAAATTGACAATATTTCAGGATGCATACTTAGGCTATTGGAAGACCATTTTCTGATTGATGAGATGGATGAACGAGAATCACTCTGCCTTCCTTATCAATCGAACCTAGAATCAAAACTTGAGACACCACTCCAGCAATATTTTTTTCAGGAAAATTACAAACTCCGATTACTTGTTTACCTTTTAAATTATCCTCATTGTAATAATGAGTAATTTGTGCTGAAGATTGTTTAATTCCTATCTCTTTTCCAAAATCCACCTCAACTACTAAAGATGGTTTTCTTGCTTTCTCATTTTTTTTTACAGAAACTACTGTCCCTACTCGTATGTCAACTTTATCAAATATATCGTATGTTATTTGTTCTTTCATAAATTCAGTATATATATTAGTTATTATTCATGAGTACAGAAATTAATATTGAAAAATTATATGAAAATTGCATCAAAATTTTGACTGATTTAATCGGTTTCAAAACAATTTCTGGAGATGATAATAGTAATTTAATTAATTATTGTGAAGAGTACCTTCAAAAGTTAGGTGCAACTTCATTTAAAACTTTTGATGAGGAAAAGAAAAGAGTTAATCTTTTTGCAACATTTAAAGCGAAAAAAACAAACGGAATAAAACCGATCATCTTATCTGGTCACACTGATACTGTTCCAGTTTCAAAAAATTGGAGCACTGATCCTTTTAAAGCCACAATCAAAGATGAAAAACTTTATGGCAGAGGTGCATGTGATATGAAAGGTTTTATTGCATGTGTTTTAGCTTATGCGCCAATTTATTCAAAAGTGGAATTAAATAGAGATATCCATTTTTCATTTACATTTGATGAAGAAACTGCATGTCTTGGAGCACCCATATTAATTGAGGAGTTAAAAAAAAGAAAAATTCAAGACGGCATATGCATAATTGGAGAACCAACTAAAATGAAAATTATAGATGCTCACAAAGGTTGCTATGAATATACAACTTATTTTGAAGGTTTAGCAGGTCATAGTTCAATGCCACATAAAGGGGTTAGTGCTGTTGAGTTTGCTTCACGTTACGCAAACAAACTCATTGAATTAAGACAGGACTTAAAAAAAAGAGCTCCTAAAGACTCAATATTTGATCCACCCTTTTCAACTTTGCAAGTAGGCGGAATATTTGGTGGCATAGCACACAATGTGATAGCTGATAAATGTTATATTGAATGGGAGACTAGACCGGTGGTGAAAGAAGATGGAGTTTTTTTAAATCAAGAAATAGACAAGTATGCTAATGAAATTTTATTGCCAGAAATGAGAAAAGTATTTCCGAATTCAAAAATAACTAAAAAAATAATAGGTGAAGTAACTGGTTTTGATCGTGTTAAAAATTCAGAGGCATGTGAGTTAGTTTCAAGTTTAACTGGGGACAATTCGAGAGAGGTTGTTTCTTTTGGCACTGAGGCTGGCTTGTTTCAGGAAATTGGGATGAGTACTGTGGTTTGTGGCCCTGGTTCGATTGAACAAGCTCACAAAGTTGATGAATTTATTGAATTAAATGAGATTAAAAAATGTTTAAAATTTTTAGATGGTCTTAAAAAAAAATCTACTTTAAATTAATTCCAGCCACCAACAGCTTTCACTTCTAAAAATTCTTCAAGACCATGTTCACCAGCTTCTCTACCAATCCCGGAATGTTTAAAACCTCCAAATGGTGCATCTACAGCAATTCCAGCTCCATTTACGTCTACCATTCCTGATCTTAACTTTCTCGCAACTCTTTTAACTTTTTCTTTGTCTTGTGTTTGAATGTAATTAGTCAATCCATAAGGAGTATCATTAGCAATTTTAATTGCTTCCTCTTCATTTTCAAAAGGCATTACTGATAACACCGGACCAAAAATTTCTGTTCTTGCAACTTCCATATCATTTTTAACATCAACAAAAACTGTTGGTTTGACAAAGTATCCTTTTTCAAATCCCTCTGGTTTACCAGCACCTCCTGCAACTAATTTTGCACCCTCATCAATACCCTTTTTAATTAAAGTTTGAATTTTATTATATTGCATCTCAGAAATAACAGGACCAATATGCTCTCCCTCTTTCTTTGGATCACCAACTTCAAAATTTTCAGTATATTTTTTTAATCTTTCTACAGCTTCATTATACATTGATTTTTCAACAAGCATTCTAGTTGGAGCATTACACGACTGACCAGAATTTCTGAAACATCTTAAAGCTCCTCTTTCAATAGCATCTGGATCAGCATCTTTAAAAATTATATTTGCTCCCTTTCCTCCTAATTCTAGACTTACTCTTTTAAAATCTTTAGCAGCATTTTGTGAAATTAATGCTCCAGCTCGAGTAGAGCCAGTAAATGAAATCATGTTGACGTCAGGATGACTTGTAAGTGCATTACCAGTAGTTTCACCATCTCCATTCACTAAATTGAATACTCCAGCAGGAAATTTTGTTTCATCAATTAATTCTGCAAGAATCATTGAAGATAAAGGAGCAAGTTCAGATGGTTTTAAAATCATAGTACAGCCAGAAGCTAAAGCTGGTGCAACTTTAAGACAAACTTGGTTCATTGGCCAGTTCCATGGTGTAATCAAAGCACACACACCTTTTGGTTCATAAATTAATCTTTGATTTGGAGCGTGCTCACCTAAAGGTTTTTCAAATTCAAAATTTTTAAGATATCTAATAAATGATTTTAGATGTGCCGCACCTGTACCTGCTTGTAGTTTTGTGGCAAAGTCTTTGGGAGCTCCCATTTCTGTGGTAATGGCTGCAGCAATATCTGCCCATCTTTTCTTATAATTTTCGTACAATTTTTCTAATAATCTTATTCTCTCTTCTTTAGGGGAAAATGCCCAAGTGCTATAAGCTTTTTTCGCTGAACTTACTGCATAATCAATATCTTCTTTATTACCTAAAGAAATAACAGCACAATTTTCCTCTGTAGCAGGATTAATTACTTTTATTTCTTGTTTACTTTTTGGAGCAACCCATTTTCCATCGATGTAAAAATTTTTTTTATTTTCCATACCAGACTCCTAACCTTTCCTTATTTTTTTGCAAACAAATTAGTAAGTTCATAAACAATTGTTGCTGCAGCTAAGGATGTCACCTCAGCATGATCATATGCGGGAGACACCTCAACTACATCTGCTGAGATTAAATTCATTCCTGACAAGCCTCGAATTACATTGACCATTTCTCTTGAAGTCATTCCTGCGATTTCTGGTGTCCCTGTTCCTGGGGCAAAAGCTGGATCTAAAACATCTATATCAATCGATAAATATAATGGATTATCTCCAACTCTTTTTTTAATTCTTTCAGCTATTTTATCAGTTCCCTCTGTTTGAAATTCATCACAATGAATTATTTTAAATCCAAAACTTTCATCATTTTTGATATCATCTCTACTATATAAAGGTCCTCTTATACCTACATGCATAGAGGCATCGTCTAAAAATAAATTCTCTTCTCTTGCTCGTCTAAATGGAGTTCCATGGGTATAAGGTGCCCCAAAATAAGTATCCCATGTATCTAAATGAGCATCAAAATGAACTAAAGCGACTGGGCCTTTATTAATTTTGTTTACTGCTTTCAATAAAGGAAATGCAATTGTATGGTCACCACCTAAACTAATTATGCCTCCAGTTTTTTTCAGTAAATCTATAGCACCTTCTTCAATTTGTTTGATTGCTTCATTAATATTAAAAGGATTACACGTAATATCTCCAGCATCAGCAACTTGTTGTACTTTAAATGGTTCTACATCATAACTTGGATGATAATTTGTTCTTAAGTGTCTTGAAGCTTGTCTAATGCTTTGAGGACCAAACCTTGCTCCTGGTCTATAACTTGTACCTGCATCAAAAGGAATACCAACTATTGCAACATCACAATACTCAACATCTCTCAATTCTGGTAATCTTGCAAAAGTCGAGGGTCCAGCAAATCTTGGTACTTTGGTTCCACTTACTGGTTGGATTGGTTGCTTGGAACTTTTTTTTTTCATCATAAAACTCTATCACATTCTCACAATTTGGAATATCTTCAATAATACTTATTATGAAATTATTTAAGTTCATTTTATTATATTTATTTTTAATTTCTTCTGTGCAAGCAGATACGATTTATCAATTAATTAAAATCCCAAATCTAGAAATTTATAATATTAAAACCACTAATAATCTAAGATATCTTTACGCTAAACAACCTTTTACGATTGGGGTAGATAATAATATTAATTGTTTTAAATCATCAAAAAAAGATTTAGATAAAAAGTATCAAATTATAGAAAAGAATTTAAAAAGATATTCTCAAAGTTTTTTAAAAAAAATAAATTTAAAATATATTGTTCTTTGTGAAGATTTATCAATTTCTGGAATTAATACTGCTGGAATACCTGATAATGTGATGAAAACTCTCATTGTTGATATTAAATTTAATAATAAATATTTTGAAAGAGTATTACATCATGAAGTCTTTCATATAATCAATGATAGTTTCAAAGAAATTTTCAATGAAAAAACTTGGTCTAATTTCAATTCGGAAAGTTTTAATTATGCAAAATGTTCCACTTGCACAAAAAAAATAGGTCTTGATACGTATTCTAAAACTGAGGGTTTTGTTACTGAATATTCAAAATCAACCGCTTCTGAAGATATGGCAGAAGTTTTTTCTCATTTAATGCATGGAAATTTACCTAAACAAATTGATCCTATTCTTCAAAAAAAGATAGATTTTATCAAATCAGGGTTGCTTAAAATTGATCAAAATTTCGATTTATGATTAAAAAAGTTAAAGCTTCAAGATCAGAAAAGATAATCTTTTTTTTCTTAATATCTTTAGCTATTTTTTCTCTAAGTTCTTTTTTTTTGATAAAGAATAAATGCTTATTTGTTAAAAATTATAATCCAAAAAAACTTTCTTTTAATAAGCCAAATAATATTGTGATTTTGAATGTTGAATGTGGAAATGTAATTATTGAATTATATCCAAATATTTCTCCGAACGCGGTTGAGAGATTTAAAACACTGGTGAGGTCTAAAGCTTACGATGATGTTGCATTTCATAGAGTAATTAAAGACAGCCTTGTACAGGCAGGTGATTTGGAATTTGGTAAAAAAGGCAATATTAATTATGGAAAAATCGGAACAGGACAATCAGGATTAGGAACCATAAACTCAGAAATAGATGTCCCGTTTAACTATGAAAGAGGAAGTGTAGGTCTTGCAAGAACACAAAAATATAATACTGAAGATAGTCAATTTTTCATCACACTCAAAGATGAGCCATTGTATGAGAGTGAATATACACCGATTGGGAAAGTGATTTATGGGATAAAAGCACTAGAAAAAATAAAATATCAAAATAAATCTGAGTATGTTCTAAGGCCTGACTTTATAAATTCTATAAAAATGTTAGTTGACTAAAGGTTTACCAGTAGCCAAAGTGTGTTTAATCCTGTCTTGAGTATTTTTAGTTTCAATTAATCTCATAAAAGCATCTAGCTCCAATTTAAATAAATCATCTTCTGTTAACACATTATCCATAGTCGTGTCTCCACCACTTAAGACAAAAGCTAATTCTTTTGCAACCTCTACCCCATGATCTAAAATTATTTTATCATTATAGAGTTTTTCTAAAATTTTATGCATTTCTCCAATAACCGCTTTCCCAGGCAAATTAAACTGAAGTTCGTTAGGTGCTTTAAAATCTTTGTTTTCATCTAAGATTTTTTTTGAAACTTCTAATAAACTATTTCTATTCATAATCTTTTTATTTTCAGGCAGTAAGTATTTCAATGGCTCAGCTTCAACAGGTGATGTTGCTGTTTTTCCATAGCCAATGATATCAAAAACTTTTAATGGTGCATAATTTGGATCTTTTTTTGCCTCTGCTGTATCTAACCATCTAGCTAACATTTCTTTACATCCTCCACCAGCTGGAATTAAACCTACGATAGTTTCTACCAGACCAATTACAATATTTGTATGAGAGGCAACAAAATTACTTTGCACTAAAACTTCAAATCCACCTCCTAAAGTAAGTCCTGATGGTGCAGATATAACTGGGTGTTTAGAGTACTTAAGATGTTTACAAGTTTCTTGGAAATATTTAATAAATTTCTCAATTGATTTAAAATCATTTTTATCAGCAAATTTCATTGTATAAGTTAAATTTACCCCAGCAGAAAATTGCATACTTTCATTAATTATAATCAAAGGCTTGTCGGTTGCTTTCTTTAATGCATCCATTGAATCGTAATCTAATGCATTAGCTTTGGTGGTAAATTCAACTATATTATAATCATTGAATCTATAAATAGATGCTGAATTATTTCCATCAACACTCGTTGCTGTTTTCTTAACCTTACCCAGAGTTTCTATTGATGTATATTTTTGCCTCTCACCATAAAAGTTTTCATTTTTTGTTTTGCTTAAATTTTCTAAAAAATTATTGCCATTAAAATTTTCAACTTTTTCGAAAAAATTTTTAACACCAATTTCCTCTAGCATTTCAAAGGGTCCTTTAGCCCAGTTAAACCCTAATCTCATAGCCTCATCAATATCATTAAATTCTTTTGTTATCTCAGGAACTAATGATGAAGCATATTTAATAATCTTTTCTAATACTGACCAAGCATATTCTCCATATTTATCATTCCTATTGATGAGACCTTTCAGATCAACTTTGTCAGATTTTATGTCAATTTTTTTAATTAGAGAATAATCTCCAGTTTGTAGATTGATAGCTTCCATTACTTTGCCACTATCAGTTTTCTTCATTCTATAGAAACCACCTTTGCCCTTTCTACCTGTATATCCAGTTTCAATTAATTTTTTTACTAAAGGAATTTCTTTTGCAACCTCATGAAATTCATCTGTTTCAGGTAACTCTTTAATAAAACTTTTTAAAACATCAGCCATAAGATCAATACCAATTAAATCATAAAGCCCAAAAACACCTGTTTTTGGAATACCCATTGGCCTGCCAAATATTGCATCCGCTTCCTCTACAGAAAGTTTCATTTTAAATGCTTCAGTCATTGCTATTTGCATAGCGTAAACACCAACTCTGTTACCTAAAAAACCTGGAGTGTCATTACAAACGATGGCTCCTTTTCCGAGCTCAAGTTCACAAAATTCTTTTAATTGATTTATTTTATTTAGGTTATTGTCCTCATTTTTAACAATTTCCAAAAGACCCATATATCTGACGGGATTAAAAAAATGAGTTATACAAAAATCTTTTTTTTGTTCTTTATTTAAATTTTGAGATAAAACTTTAATAGGTATTGAGGAAGTGTTGGAGGAAACAATCGCACCATCTTTTCTACTTTTAAAAATTTTTTCATAAATTTGGTGTTTGATATCAATTCTCTCCACAACTGCCTCAACAACCCAATCAGCTTGTTCAACTACCGAGAAGTCATCTTCAATATTACCAACTTTAATATTTTTTATTTTTGATTTATCAATTAATAAAGGTGGTCTAGATTTGTGAATTCTTTCTCTGGCATTTTCACTTATTTCAGTTTTTAAATCTAAAAGAGTTACGGGTATATTTGCATTACACAAATGAGCTGCTATTCCACTGCCCATTGTTCCAGACCCTATCACTACTACATTCTTTATCTTCATGGAATTTTTTTTCTAACGATTAATACCTCTGAGTCTTTCAGATCTTCTTCGTAAAAGCTCAGCAGTCACTAATATTAATGTTGATAGTATAATTAGACAAGTCGCAACAGCTAGTATTGTTGGACTTAATTGCTCTCGTAAACCTGTCCACATTTGAATTGGGATTGTCGTATTTTCTAATCCTGCTAAAAATAAAACAACCACAACTTCATCAAATGAAGTTACAAATGCAAATAACCCACCTGAAATTACTCCAGGTAAAATCAATGGTAAGGTAATTTTCATAAAAGTATTTATTGGATCACTTCCTAAGCTTGCAGCTGCTCTAGTTACACTATGGTCAAACCCTGACAAAGTAGCGGTGACTGTAATTACTACAAAAGGTGTTCCTAATATAATATGAGCTAATACTATTCCTGTATGAGTTGCTGCTAAACCTGCTTTTGCCATAAAGAAAAATATTGCAACACCAGAAATAATTAATGGAACAATCATTGGTGAAATTAACACAGCCATTATTAATCCTTTATAAGGCATATGTCTGCTGCTCAATCCTAAAGCCGCAACTGTTCCAAGTATTACTGATCCGATTGTTGCGAAAATTGCAATAATAAAACTGTTCTTAGCTGCTAATCCCCATGGATTTTTTGTTCCATAAATCATATCCTTATACCATCTTAAAGAAAACGCATCTGGATCTAGACGTTTCATTCCATCAGAAAAACTCAAAAATTCTTCTGCATTGAATGATAATGGAAAGATTACAAATAAAGGTGCAATTAGGAAAAAGAAAACAGCACCACAAATTGTAAGATAAATATAATGCCAAATTCTATAATGTGGTTCAGTGTATTTTGGTAAAGCCATTTAATTATCCTAATTTAATATTATCAATTCCGACTAGTTTGTTATAGAGCCAATAAATTACTAATACTCCACTCAACAACATTAATCCCATTGCTGATGCAAAGCTCCAATCAAGAGTACTTTTCATGTGGAAAGCAATTTGGTTACTTATCAAAGTTCCAGACGCACCACCAACCAAAGCTGGGGTGATGTAATAACCTATCGCTAAAATAAATACTAATAAACAGCCTGCACCTATTCCTGGGATTGTTAATGGAAAATAAACTTTCCAAAATGCCACAAATGGCGTTCCACCTAATGATTTTCCTGCCCTCATCAAGCTAGGCGATATAGTTTTCATGACACTATAAAGTGGTAAAACCATAAATGGCAGCAATATTTGTGTCATTGCAACGTAACTTCCTGTTTTGTTGTACATCATCTCAGGTCTATTATCGTCAGCTACTAATCCTATTCCGACAAAGAAATCATTTACTATTCCTTGTTGTTGCAACAAAATCATCCAGCTGGCAGTTCTTACAAGTAATGAAGTCCAAAACGGGAGCAGCACACAGATCATTAATAAGTTACTATATTTCATTGGCAGAGTAGCTAACAAATGAGCTATTGGATAAGCCATCAAAAAACAAAAGACTGTTACAAAAAATGCAATCTCCAGAGTTCTTAACCATAATACTCTGTGAATTCTCCTATCTTCTTCAACGCTTACTATTTTCCCTTCCTCATTTACATACATATCCATTCCTTTTAGATATTTTTGACCTGTAAATTCAGGGGCTCTTCTTTGAATTGCTCTCCAGTACTCAACATCAGCCCATCTTTTGTGAACTGACATTATTTGTTCTTTGTAGTTACCCTCTTCAAATGATTTTGATTTTCTTCGTAATTTTTTTATAATACTTTTAAATCCATTTTTAGTGTAGTTTAACTGAGTAGATAACTTACCCTCACGTTTATCCTCAACTAATTTTATAAAATCTTCATGGAAAGCAGCAAAAACTTTCTCATCAGGTAACTCTTGACCATCCCAATTCTCCATTGCTTTAAAAGTTTTTGGAAGCATTTGTGTTACCATTTTATCATCAACACTTCGAAACAACATATCGCCTATTGGAAAGACATAAGTAATAATTAAAAATAATAATAAGGGAGCAACAAGCAAGAAAGCTTTGATCTTATTCTTTCTCTCTGCCTTTTTAAGACTTACCTCTAAAGGTATACCATCTGTTGTTAAAATTTGTTTTGTTTCAGAGCTCATAAATAAAAAGGGCGGTTATAAATAACCGCCCTTAAATTATAATATATAATTAAGTTGTTTAAAACTTAAATTATAGACCAGCTTTCATAGCTTCCCATTTTTCACCAAGCTCTGTGCCATTGTCAGCCCAGAAAATTGGATCTACTAGGAAGTAGTTTTTAGTGTTAGCCGGTGCAGTTGGCATTTGTGGTACCATATTAGTCTTACCATCTTTATACCAAGGCTCACCTTTTTCCATAATACCAATTGAAGATTTTCTCCAAGGAGCATATGCGATGTATTTAGCACTTCCTGCTAACATCTCTGAGCTAGTCATCATAGCTAAAGCTTTTTTAGCCATACCATTAGCATCGTTTGGTCCACCTTTAACTTGTACGAAATATTCGTAGTCAAGACCTTGGCCATCCCAAACTTGTTTGATTGGTGCACCTTCTCCAATTTCAGCATTGAAGAATCTACCATTCCAACCAGTAGCCATTACTACTTCACCTGATACTAACAGTTCTGGTGGTTGAGCACCTGCAGACCAAAATACACATCCACCTTTAGGGTCTGTGCATAATTCTTTGATCTTATTCATTGCTCTTTCAACACCTTTTTCTGTTTCTAAAGCTTTGTAGATTTTTGCTCCACCTTTTCCTGGTTTAATACCATCTGCTGCTAAAGCGATCTCTAAGTTTGTTAAAGCGCTTTTGTAGATAGCTCTTTTTCCAGGGAATTTTTTAGTGTTAAAGAAATCTTTGATAGTCTTTGGAGTACCTTTAACATTATTAGTGTTATAAGCATAATTCCAAGAATATAAAATATTTCCTACAGCACACTTACTAGGCATTGCAGTAAAGAAATCTTTACTTGCTGGAGTTCCATCTGGAGCTGGTGGGAAGTCTTTATCGAAATCAAATTCAACAAATAATCCTTCATCACATCCCGTAATAGTATCCATTGCAAACACGTCGATTATATCCCACGTGATTTTACCAGCTTCTTTTTGTGCTTTAATCTCTGATAACCCACCAGAATAGTCAACCCAGGCAATATTTATGCCAAGTTTTTTAGCTGTAGGATCACCATAACCTAACTTTTGAGACTCAGTATAAGCCCCACCCCACGACACTGCAGTTACTGTTGTTGCAAATGCTGAAGTAGTTAGTGAAAGTACAAAAGAAATAGCTAGTAATACTTTACTTAGTTTTTTCATTTTTCCTCCGTTTAAACGTTTTTTATAAAAATCAATTACAACAAGATCGATAATGAGAGTCAACAGCCCATTTTAGTTAATTTAGCAATATATTGGTGGTCTAAGAAGGATCTAACGCTCTAGCATCTTCACTGTTCCAACCTATCTTGATATCTTTGCCAAGCTTGATATCCAAATTAGCTGAACTATTAGGAACCTTTAAGATAAATTGATTGTTGCCTAAAAGATTTATTCTAACTCTTGTATGATCTCCGTGATATATAACTTCTTCAATCTTTCCAGAATGTATATTGTCCATTTGATCACTTGGATTAATTAAGGCTCTTTCAGGTCTTAAAGAAATTTTAGTTTTCTCACCTTTGCCTTTTACAGAAATAGGATTTGCAAGTATATCTGTGTTAGCTATTTTAACCTTACACTTACCACCTGAAATATCTGAAACCTCACCCACAAAAGTATTATTTTCTCCAATAAATTCAGCAACAAAAGAATTTACAGGTTTTTCATAAAGCTCATCCGGACTTGAAAGCTGCTGAACTTTTCCATCATTAAAAACAGCAATACGATTAGACATGGTTAACGCTTCACTTTGATCATGAGTTACATAAACAACTGTCACCCCAATGTTTTCGTGTATATGTTTGATTTCATATTGCATACTCTCTCTTAAATTTTTGTCTAAAGCTCCCAGGGGTTCATCCATTAAAACTAGCTGAGGGTCAAATACTAATGACCTTGCCACAGCTACCCTTTGTTGTTGACCGCCTGATAATTGCCCTGGCATTCTTGATGCAAAACCTTGAAGTGAAACCATTGATAACGCCTTGTCAATTTTTTTATCTGCTTCATCTTTTGGAATTTTTCTAACTCTTAATGGAAAAGCAAGGTTCTCATAAACTGTCATATGAGGAAATAGCG
>CACJYR010000002.1 GCA_902597675.1 uncultured Pelagibacteraceae bacterium
GCTTATGATCAATGCTTAAAAGCAAGTCATGTATTTAATATACTTGATGCAAGAGGAGCTATCAGTGTTGCCCAGAGAGCAGAATATATTGGACGTATAAGAGAAATTACAAAATCTGTTGCTTCAATTTGGATTGATACACAAATATAAAATGGCGGAATTTTTTTTAGAATTATTTAGTGAAGAAATTCCAGCTAATCTACAAAAAAATTTTCGTGAAAAACTTTTAGAGGAATTTAGAGAATATTTTATTAATAAATCTATAAAATCAAAAAAAAGTTTTTCATTATCAACTCCAAACAGAGTAATTATTGTATTTGAGGGTTTGCAAAAAAAAATTAAAGTTGGGTCTGAGGAAATAAAAGGACCCAAAACAAGTGCTCCTGTAGAAGCAATTGAGGGTTTTTTGAGATCAAATAAAATTGACAAAAAACAACTTATTAAACGTGATATAGAAAAAGGAGAATTTTACTTTTTTAAAACACCCTCAAAAACATTGAACACTTCAGATTTGTTAAAAGATTTAATACCAAAACTTTTAGGTAGCTACCAATGGAAAAAATCAATGAAATGGGGTGAATTTAACCTTAATTGGGCAAGACCATTAAAATCTATTTTATCAGTGTTTGATGAAAAAATAATAGATTTTAAATTCTACCATCTAACTTCGTCTAATAGGACCTTTATTGATAAGGATTATGAAGAAAAAACAGGAGTATTTAAAAATTTCAAATCTTATGAAAAATTTTTGAAGATACATGGAACGATTGTTGATCAAACTAAAAGAAAACAAATTATTCAAAAGGAATTTACAAAGATATTAAGTAAAAAAAAATTATTTATTTTAGAAAATTTAAAATTATTTGATGAGGTTGTAGATTTAGTTGAATGTCCAAACGTTTTATTATGTGATTTTGATAAAAAATTTTTGTCAATCCCTAGGGAAATACTTATTTTGACTATGCAGTCACATCAAAAATATTTTCCTACGATTGACAAAAATAATCAAATTACAAATCAATTTTTACTCGTTGCAAATAAAAAAGACAAAAAAGGGTTAATCAAACTTGGAAATCAAAGAGTTGTTGATGCTAGATTGAGCGATGCAGAATTTTTTTGGAATAAAGATAAAACACAAAATTTAGTGAAAAAGGTATCTGAACTAAAAACAATTAATTTTTTCAAGGGACTTGGAACCTATTTTGATAAAGTTCAGCGAATGAGAAAATTAGGTGGAATTATATCTGATGAGTTATTAATTAGTAAAGAAAAAGTAGAGTTATCAGCATCTATTTGCAAAACAGATTTAACATCTGATTTAGTCGGTGAGTTTCCTGAATTACAGGGAATTATGGGAGGCTATTTTTCCGCACAACAAGGTTTTGATAAAGATATTTGTTTATCAATAACTGAACAATATTTACCGATTGGATTAGATTCAAATGTACCAAAAAAACCTTTCAGTATTGCTTTATCAATGACAGACAAAATAGATAATCTTGTTGGTTTTTTTGGGATTGATGAAAAACCCACAAGTTCAAAAGATCCGTTTGCACTAAGAAGAGTGGCGCTCGGCATAATAAGAATAATAATCGAAAATAAAAAAGATTTAAAATTAAACGATTTATTGAATTATTCTATTAGTTTATATCAAGAACAAAATTTTACTCTTGTAAATAATGAATTAAAAAAAGATTTAAGTAATTTCTTAAAAGATAGATTTAGATATTATCTTAAAGAAAAAGATATTCGATTTGATATCATTGAGGCATCGATTTCAAATTTTTCAACTAATAAATTGTTTTCATCTTTCGAAAAAGCAAGATGTGTAAATAAAATAATAAATAATCAAATTGGTATAGATATAACATCAAGTTATAAAAGGGCTTCCAATATACTTCAAAGTGAAATGGAAAATAAAGAAATTGAAATAACTAATTCAACTGATCCTGGTATTTTTAAAAGCGATTATGAAAAAAATTTGTTTAAAAAGATTACTGATATAAAGAAGTATTATTCAGATATAGATAATAATGAAAATTTTGAAGAATCTTTATCGGTCTTAGCTGGAGCAAAAAAAGAAGTTTACGAATTTTTTGATAATGTCAAAGTAAATGAAGATAATGAAGATTTAAGAAAAAATCGTTTGGAACTTATAAATATGTTATGTAAAACCTTTCAAAATTTTATGAATTTTCAATTATTAAAAGCAAATAATGAATAAGTTAATTTTAAATTTTAAATCTAAAAACACTAAAAAAATTAAAAATCCCAAAAATCTTTTAGGAGGTAAAGGTGCTAATTTATCAGAAATGGGAAGAATGGGTCTCCCAGTTCCGCCTGGATTTACAATTTCAACAAAAGTCTGTGATCTTTTTTACCAAAATAAAAAGAGATTGAATTCTTCATTGATAAATCAAATTAAAAAAGAGTTAAAGATAATTGAGAAAGATGTGAAAAAAAAATTTGGAGATCTAAAAAATCCACTTTTATTATCTGTGAGATCTGGTGCTAGAGTATCTATGCCAGGTATGATGGATACAATACTTAATCTTGGTTTGAATGATAAAACTGTTAAAGCACTAGCTAACAAAACCTCTAATGGAAGATTTGCCAAAGATAGTTATAGAAGATTTATTCAAATGTATGGAAATGTTGTTCTAGGAGTAGAAAGTTACCATTTTGAGGAACTAATAGAAAATTATAAATTAACTAAAGGAGTTTTGTTGGATACAGATCTTGATGAAGATGATTGGGATGGCTTGATAAAAGATTTTAAAAATATTGTTAAAGAAAAAACTAAAAAAGAATTTCCTCAAGATGTTTATAAGCAATTATTTGGAGCAATAAGCGCAGTATTTTTATCATGGGAAAGTAATAGGGCTAAAATTTACAGAAAATTAAATCAGATACCATCTGAGTGGGGAACAGCAGTTAATGTACAATCTATGGTTTTTGGAAATATGGGAAATGATTGTGCGACAGGAGTTGTTTTTACAAGAAATCCCTCAGATGGATCAAATGATATTTATGGGGAGTATTTAATTAATGCTCAAGGAGAAGATGTCGTAGCAGGAACAAGAACACCACAATATATTACAAAGAAAGCTAAACGAGAGGCAAAAGTTGAGGCACTTTCTATGGAAGAGTCTATGCCAAAAGTTTATTTAGAGCTTCATAAAATTTTAAAAAAGTTAGAAGTGCATTACAAAGATATGCAAGATGTAGAATTTACAGTTGAGAATGAGAAATTATGGATCCTACAAACTAGGTCAGGTAAAAGAACTGCAAAATCAGCTGTTAAGATTGCTGTAGATATGGTTAAAGAAAAATTAATTTCAAAAAAACAAGCTATTTTAAGAATTGATCCTAATTCATTAGACACTTTGTTACACCCGACTTTAGATGAAAAAAGTTCTTTGGAAATAATTGCTAATGGTTTGCCTGCTTCACCAGGAGCTGCTAGTGGAAAAGTAGTGTTCACATCTGAAGAAGCTGAAAGACTTAACAATATGATGCAAGATGTAATATTAGTTAGAGTAGAAACTTCCCCAGAGGATATTCAGGGTATGCATGCCGCCAAAGGGATATTAACTGCAAGGGGGGGGAATGACAAGTCATGCAGCTGTTGTTGCAAGAGGAATGGGAAGACCATGTGTTTCTGGTTCGAGTGAAATCGATATTGATTATGAGAAAAAAATTTTTAAGACTGCTTCAGTAGAAATTAAAGAGGGAGATGTTATTACAATTGATGGCTCTTCTGGAAGAATTATTTTAGGAAGTGTTCCGACAGTCAAACCTGAAATTTCAGGTGACTTTTCAAAATTAATGAGTTGGGCTGATACTATCAGAAAACTTAAAGTACGAACAAATGCAGAAACTCCATTAGACACAAAAGTTGCAAGAGATTTTGGGGCAGAGGGAATAGGTTTATGTAGAACGGAGCATATGTTTTTTGATGAAGAAAGAATCATTTCTGTACGAGAGATGATACTTTCTAAAACTAAAGAAGACAGGTTAAAAGCACTCAAGAAACTCTTACCTCATCAAAAAAAGGATTTTATAGATATATTCAAGATTATGCATGAGTTACCGGTTACAGTTCGTTTACTTGATCCCCCATTACATGAGTTTCTACCAAAATCTGAAAAAGAAATTTCAGAGGTTGCAGAAGTTGTTGGTTTAAGTGTGAAAGAAGTAAAATCTAGGATTGATGAGCTTCATGAGCAAAATCCAATGCTTGGACACAGAGGTTGTAGATTAGCTATTTCATTCCCTGAAATTTACGAAATGCAATGTGAGGCAATTTTTAAAGCCTTGTCAGAGCTTAAAAAAAATAATCAAAAGTTTGCATTTCCTGAAATAATGATACCACTTGTATCGACACAGGCAGAGATAAAAATAATGAAAGATCTTGTAATCAACACTGCAAGAAAAGTACAAAAAGAAAATAAAGTAAAAATTAAATTTTTAGTTGGAACGATGATTGAGTTGCCAAGAGCAGCAATTAAAGCAAAAGATATCTCGAAACATGCTGAGTTTTTTAGCTTTGGGACAAATGATTTAACGCAAACCACTTTTGGTATTAGTAGAGATGATAGTGGAAAATTTCTACATGACTATATTGAAAACAAGATTTTTTCAATCGATCCATTTATTTCAATAGATGAAGGTGTAGAAGATTTAATTAAGATAGCTGTTACTGAAGGAAAAAAACAAAATAAAAAAATTAAGTTAGGTATTTGCGGTGAACACGGAGGTGATCCTAAAAGTATATATTTTTGCTCAAAAATAGGTCTTAATTACGTTTCATGTTCTCCATATAGAGTTCCAATAGCAAGACTGGCTGCAGCCCAGGCTGAAATAAATAAATAGAATTTGGCTAAATTATAAATGTTACCAAATTTTTTAAAACCTTATCATACAGCTTTATCTAATTTGATTAGGCTTGGAAGAAAATCAGATGGTGGCTATGTTATAGATAAACGCGTTATCAATAAAACTAAAGCAATTATTACTTGTGGACTTGAAGCCGAATGGAGTTTTGAAAAACAATTTCAAGAGTATAATAAAAATTGTAAAATTTTAGCTTTTGATCATACTGTTAATAAAAAATTTTGGGCTCAAAGATTTTTTAAAGATTTTATCGCTTTATTGTTACTAAAGAAAATTAAGCCAAGACAAATAATAGATGTTTTTAAATTTTTACAATACTTAACTTTTTTTAGAGGTAAAAATAAGCATTATTTAAAAAAGATTGTTTCAACGAAAATAAAGAATAATAATCAAGTCACAATCACAGAGGCAATAGGAGAAAATAAAGATATTGTCTTAAAAATTGATATTGAGGGTGATGAATATAAAGTTTTAAAAGATGTAAATAAAAATTTTAAAAGGTTAAATTTGGTTATTATAGAATTTCATAACATTAAAAAAAATTTAAAAAAAATCAGAAATTTCATTAATCAAACACAATTAAGAAATATTCATATAAATGCAAATAATTATGGAACGATAGATATTAATGGGATTCCACAAGTTATTGAAATGACATTAATTAATCCAAAAAAATTTAAGATAAAAAATTATAAAACAAAAAGAAATTTTCCTATTAAAGGTCTAGATTTTAAAAATCATAAAAGAGGACCCAGTATAAGAATTATTTTTAATAAATAAGTTTACTTATTAATTATTTATTTTACTTAAAACTGCTATTGAACTCGAAGTTTCTAAAGAAATTATAATTAATTTTCTATCTTTAGATATTATTATATCTCTCACTCTTTCATTTAATTTAATATAGTTGTGATCAATTATTTTATTTCTATTATCATTAAGCTTAATGTAATGTAGTCCTAAATCTTGCTCTATTATTTCATTTCCCATAGCTCCAACCAAAAATTCTGTGTCTTTTTGATCTAATGAAATTAACTGACTGATGCCAATCGATGGATTAAAATATTTGATTGGTTCTTCAAATCCAAATTTTTTATGAGATTTATTTAACGGTGCTTCTTTTAATATTTTTTCTGAATAATTTTTCTTATAATGTTCACCATAAGATGATATTGGCCACCCAAAATTTTTAATTTTTGAAAAGGGTAAATCATTAATATTTATCTCATCTCCTCCCTTTGGTCCATGTTCTGTTGACAAAATAAAATCGAACTTTTTACTATAATACAAACCTTGTGGATTTCTATGACCTAAAGATACAACTTCAGTTTCTTTGTTATGAATGTTTATTTTTAAAATTTTTCCAAAATCACTTTTTATATTTTGTGATAATGGTCTATTTCTAAAGTCTCCAGTTGTAAATAATAAATTTGAATTATCTAAATTTTCAATTCTCCCCCCAGCACCTTGATGTGCCCAAAAGCCATGATTGTTATTTTCATTCACACAGCTTAGAGTTTTGTAAAATAAGCTAAATTCTAAAAATTCTTCGTCTAATTTACTTGTTATAATTTTTAAATCATAACAATTATTTTTTCTTTCTCCTATGTAAGAAACATATATCTTTCCATCATCAATATGAATATCTTTGATACCAAATTGCTCATGTAAGTAAAATTTATCATATTTTATTAATGAATTTATATTTGAATTAATTTTTTTAAAATTTTCTAAATTATTTACATTTGTAAAAGCAAAAATTCCATCGTAAGTAGCTATTATCAAATTTCTATCATTATTATAAAAATCAACGTAAGCTGTACCAATGGCTTTACGATTTCCAGTAAATAAAATATCATTTGTTTTATATTTTAAAAATGAGTAACTATTTGATCCTATTAAAATTTCATCATTAAAAACATTTTTGAAATTAATCTCATTTTGATTTATTATGTCATTCAAGTTTTTATCATCTTCAAATAACTTTTTTTGTATTTCTTCTAATTGAATATTTCTAGTGATTAATTGTTTGGTTAAATTTGATATCTCATTTTTCTTAGATGCAGAGTTTTTTTTATTTATTTGGTAGCCATAAATTAATAAAAATGCTAAAAAAATTATTATAATTACGTAAATAAAATTGAGTTTAATTCTCATTGTTACTTTCCTACACCTTTAATTAAAATTTTACTAAATAAATTTCTTAAATTTTAAGCGACAAAAAATACTTTAAAGGAGCGGTCTGTTTTACCCTTTAAACCAGTTTATAACAAAAAATAACACTTTTTTAAAAGACCTCATTGAGAGTTTTAACTTTTGTCTTAAACCTTGTTTTGAAACTTCATTGAAATCGGAGCAATTATTCTCTTATCGTACCTAAATACCTTAAATCTGTTTTTTGCTCACTCATCTGAATAGTCAAGATATTTTGATCTTACTTTTTAAGGATTTTTACTCAATGCTTTAGCGACTAAATTAACAATTTTAAATCTTCATTGATCTTCAAGACATCTATATGTCTGATTGAGTACATCGGTCTTATTTTACCATTGAACTCACAATGACCTTATTCATTATAAATTCTTACAAGGTTTTTTTTAATTCTTATAAAAAGATTTTTGAAACTGTCACAAAATCTACTCATAAGAAGTTTCCTCAATCTTGGGTGTTTGATATTTTAAAAAGAGAAAACTTAATTCAATCAAATGGAGAAATCATTTGATATAAAATCTGTAATGTAGAACTACAACTGAATATTTCTGATATGTAGTTTATTTTTTGGATTATTATGATAGATAATTGAAAAATGAAATTAAAAACTTTGATAAAAAGAAAAATTATTCAAAATATAAGAAAAACTGGTTATGAATTAGTTGGAAAAAAACCAATTGTTAAGCACAACAACTTTGCTGCCATTATTAAATTTTTAATTAAAGAATTGTCCAAAATTAAGAATCCAATTATTTTTGACGTTGGCGCAAATGTTGGTCAATCGATTGAAAGGTTTTCAAGTGTATTTAATAGTGAAGAATTTAAAATTTATAGTTTTGAACCGAATCCAAAATCTTTTCAAATATTAAAAAATAAATATGACTTAAAAAAAAATATAAATTTATTTCAATTAGCGCTTGATGATAGAATTATTAAAAGTAAATTTTTTTCATATTATTATGATCAAATAAGTTCCTTAATTCAAACAGATGAAAATTCTAAATTTCATAAATCAAGACAAATTGCTAAAAAAAGAGATTTTTCAAACTTTAAAACTGAAATTGAAGTACAAACAAGTACAATCGATAATATAACAGATGAGCAAAATATCGATAAAATTGATGTTCTTAAACTTGATACTCAAGGTAATGAAGATAGAATTCTTAAAGGTTCAAAAAAATTATTAAGTTCAAAAAAAATAAATATAATAGAGTTAGAACTAATTTTAGGATTTGGTTATCAAAGGCAGATGTCTTTTTTTGATATAGAAAAAGTTTTAAGTCCGTATGGTTATCGATTAATAGGAATAGATTATGCTTCTAATATTATAAGTGTTTCTGATTACACAGTTAATTTGATTTATGTAAATTCAGAATTATATGATAAAATTAAGCATTTACATTATGAAAATAAAGAATTAAAGGATATTACAAATAGAACTGACGAAAGTAATCCTTTTTCTTATTAAAAAAATAAATCTTACTCTCTAAATATCGTCTAATTAAGTTTTTAATAATAATTGTTAGGAAATATGATGTTTTAATTTATAAGGGGCGTTCTGTTGCCAGGTGCCCCAAACCCCGTTTACTCAATTAATAAAAATTAATTAAGCAGCAATTGCGTAACTTTCGTTAGCATTTATAAATTAGCCCTTTACGGAGGAACAATTCCGAACGAAAGAATAGCCTTTAGTCACCCGTCGAATCTAGTTCACCCCCATAAGTTGTAATTGGTGGAGGTGGTGGGTACTGCCCCCACGTCCGCGATGGTTATTACGAAATTCGTTTATCGTCATAGTTGGAAAACCAACTTTATTAATATAAAAGGAATCGCAAGAGATTCAATAACATTCATGAAATTAACTAAAGAACAATCTGCAGAAATTAAGAACCAGCAGTCTCAAAGTAATAAAACAAAAAGGGTTGTAGTATCAGAGTTGGAAAATATTCTTTATGAGGCAATTCCTGCTTTAGATCATGGTTTTGTAAGGGTAGTTGATTATATGGGTGATGATACATCTATTGTTCAAGCTGCAAGAGTTTCTTATGGAAAAGGAACTAAACAGGTATCAACTGATGCTGGATTGATAAAATATTTGATGCGTCATTGGCACAGCACACCATTTGAAATGTGTGAAATTAAATATCACATCAAATTACCGATTTTTATAGCACGCCAATGGATAAGACACAGAACTGCAAATGTTAATGAATATTCTGCAAGATATTCTATTTTAGATAAAGAATTTTACTTACCATCCTCTGAAAATTTAGCAGCTCAATCAACAAGTAATAGACAAGGAAGGGGAGATGTCCTTGAAGGAGCCCAAGCAAATGAGGTTTTAGAGCTTTTGAAAAATGATGCTGAAAGAACTTACTCCAATTATGAAACCATGCTTAATGAAAGATATGATGGATCCACTATAGATGATAATAAAAAAGGTTTGGCCAGAGAACTTGCTAGAATGAATTTAACGCTAAATACTTACACACAATGGTATTGGAAAACAGATCTTTTAAATTTAATGAATTTTTTAAGACTGAGAGCAGATCATCATGCTCAATATGAAATTAGAGTTTATGCTGACATCATGTTGGATACATTAAAAAGATGGGTACCAATAACTCATGAAGCTTTTATGGATTATAGAGTAGGTGGTACAGAAGTTTCTGCCAAAGGAAATGTTGTTATTCAAAAATTAATTAAAGGTGAAGACGTCTCTCTAGAAAGTTCTGGTTTATCCAAAAGGGAATGGAATGAGTTAATGGAGGCTTTTAATTTAAAAAATAAGTTGATTTAATTTTATTAGCAAAATTTATATAAATTTTTGAAATTTCACAATTTGGATCTTCCTCAACTATTGGTTTTCCATTATCACTTGTATTTCCTATTTCTGAGTTAATTGGTATTTCACCCAAAAACTCTTTCTTGAATTCTTCTGAAGTTTTACGAACTCCACCTTCACCGAATATTTTATATTTTTTATTATCATCTCCAATGAAGTAACTCATGTTGTCTACAAGTCCTAAAATTTTTACCCCTAGTTTATCAAACATTTTAATTCCTCTTTTTACATCTAATAAAGCCACTTCTTGAGGTGTTGAGACTATTATTGCACCATCCATTTTAATTTCTTGTGAGAAAGTTAATTGTGTATCTCCTGTTCCAGGAGGCATATCTACAATTATAAAGTCTAAATCTTTCCAATTTACTTTTTGGGTAAATGTTCTTATTGCACTTGTTACCATTGGACCTCTCCAAATCATTGGAGTTTGTTGATCAGTAAGAAAACCGATAGACATACATTGAATATCATACTTAATTATAGGATCTAATTTTTGGCCATCACTTTTTGGTTTTTCATTTATACCAAACATTTTTGGAATTGAAGGTCCATAAATATCTGCATCTAATAAACCAACTTTACATCCAATATGTTTTAATGCTATCGCAAGATTAGTTGCAAAAGTTGATTTTCCAACCCCTCCCTTTGCACTCGAAATTGCAATAGTAAATTTTGTTCCAATAATTGGTTTTTTTATGAATACCTTTCGCCCATTATCTTTACTCGTTGCGGCACTTAGTTCTGGCTTTTTATCTGGCATTTTTTGATCTTACCTTGTTTTTGTGAAATTAGACACTATATAGATAGTCTATGTCAGATGATTTTCAACAAAGAGGCGGTAGTCCTTGGGGATCACCTCCAGGTGGAGGTGGTAGTGGTAATGGCTCTGGAAGAGGTCCAAGGCCACCTGATGTAGATAAAATCATAAAGGAGTTTCAAGAAAAAATTAAAAAATTTTTACCAGGTGGAAGTTCCTCTGGAGGAAAGCAAGCAGTTTTAGTATTAATTATTTTAGGTTTTGTTTGGTTAGCAAGTGGTCTTTATAGAGTACTTCCTGATGAACAAGGAGTTGTTTTAAGATTTGGAAAATTTGTCAAAACAACTCAACCAGGTTTAAATTATCATATTCCTTTTCCAGTAGAATCTGTTTTAACTCCGAAAGTAACCAAAGTTAATAGAATTGATATTGGTTTTAGATCAGAAAGAGATAGTGGTTTTTCTTCTGCAGCTGGAGGGGTAGCAGATGTACCACAAGAAAGTTTAATGCTTACTGGTGATGAAAATATCGTAAACATAGATTTTTCAGTTTTTTGGGTAATTAAGGATGCGGGTAATTTTTTATTTAAGATACAAGATCCTGAAGGAACTGTTAAAGCTGCAGCCGAAACAGCGATGAGAGAAGTAATCGCAAGATCTGATATTCAACCAATTTTAACCGAGGGAAGATCTTTAATAGAAACAGATACACAAGAAATAATTCAAAAGATTTTAGATGAATACACATCAGGAATTCAAATCACACAAGTTCAAACGCAAAAAGCTGATCCACCTGATCAAGTAATTGATGCTTTTCGTGATGTGCAAGCTGCGAGGGCTGACATGGAAAGATCAAAAAACGAGGCTGAGGCATATGCTAATGATGTAATCCCAAGAGCGCGGGGGGAAGCAGCAAAGATCTTACAAGCTGCAGAAGCTTATAAAAAAGAAGTGGTAGCTAAAGCAGAGGGTGAAGCAAGTAGGTTCTTAGCTATTTATAATGAGTATAAAAAAGCAAAATCTGTTACTCAAGAAAGAATGTATTTAGAAACGATGGAAAAAGTTTTAGCTGATATAGATAAAGTAATCATTGAGAAAAATGCTGGTTCAGGTGTTGTTCCATATTTACCATTACCAGAATTAAAAAAGAAAGTGACTAATTAAAATGAAAGCAGGAAAAATTATAGCTGGATTAGCTGTTTTTATTGCAGCAACATTATTCTTTTCGATATTTATTGTTAAAGAAATCAATCAAGCAATTGTACTTCAATTTGGTGATCCAAAAAGAATAATTTTAAAACCTGGTTTGAACTTTAAATTACCATTTATTCAAAACGTCGTATTTCTTGACAAACGAATTTTAAATTTGGATACTCCACCTGAAGAGGTAATTGCTTCGGATCAAAAACGATTAATTGTTGATGCTTTTGCAAGATTTCAAATTGTAGATCCTCTTAAGTTTTATATCTCAGTTGGAAATGAAAGAGTTGCAAGATCTAGGTTGGCAACAATTATCAATTCAAGAATAAGGAACGTGTTAGGTCAGCAAGAACTACAAACACTTTTATCAGAGGATAGAACAAAACAAATGGCTTTAATCCAAGAAGGTGTAAACAATGAAGCACAAAACTTTGGTATAGAAATTGTAGATGTAAGAATTAAACGTGCTGATCTTCCTCAAGCAAATAGTGATGCGATCTTTAGAAGAATGCAAACTGAAAGGGAGAGAGAGGCAAAAGAATTTAGAGCAAAAGGTGCTGAAATGGCTGTTACGATAACATCGACTGCCGATAAAGAAGTGACGGTTATTTTAGCAGATGCACAAAAAAAATCTGAGATCATGAAAGGAGAAGGCGATGGAAAAAGAAATAATATTTTCGCTAACGCTTTTGGCCAAGATCCAGAATTCTTTGCTTTTTACAGAGCTATGCAGGCTTACGAAAAAGCTTTAATTGGTGGAGAGACTTCATTAATATTATCACCTGATAGTGAGTTCTTTAAATTTTTTGGAAATATAAAACCAAATTCACAATAAATTATTCATGAAAGAATTGATCATTGCTTTTGGTCTATTCTTGTTTATTGAAGGAATTTTATATGCCATATTTCCATCAAAAATGAAAAGTATGTTAAAAAGATTAGAGCTTGTTAAGGATAGCCAGCTAAGATCAGGTGGATTAATCTTTGCAGTCATAGGTTTTATAATTGTTTATTATATGAAAAACTAAAATGAGTAGAATAAATACATTATTTTTAGCGATTATTTTGATTGTAGGTCCTCAATTCAAATCGTTTTCTCAAAATCACCCTAGTTCTTTTGCTGATTTAGCAGAAAAGTTGATGCCATCTGTGGTTAATATCTCAACAACTACAATGGTCAAAACACAAACCAATCCTTTCCCTTTTCAATTTCCTCCAGGTTCGCCATTTGAGGATATGTTTAAAGAATTTGGAACACCACAAGAAAGACCGTCAGCAGCTTTAGGATCAGGATTTATTATAGATGAAAAAGGTATTGTTGTTACAAATAATCACGTCATTCAAGATGCTGATGATATTATCATCAGAGTTGGTGACAAAGAAATTAAAGCGAAAGTTTTAGGCGCTGATCCATTGTCTGATATTGCAGTTCTTCAACTTGAGACAAATGAAAAGTTCAAACCTGTTAAATTTGGAGACTCTGATAAAGCAAGAATTGGTGATTGGGTCATAGCAATTGGAAATCCTTTTGGTTTAGGGGGAACTGTAACTTCAGGAATTATCTCTGCAAGAAATAGATCGATAGGTTTAACTAGGTATGAAGATTATATTCAAACTGATGCATCAATCAATCAAGGAAACTCTGGTGGACCTTTGTTTGATATGAACGGAAATGTGATAGGAATTAATACTGCCATACTTGGAAGAAACGGATCAATTGGAATTGGTTTTTCAATACCTTCGAATAGTGCAAAAATAGTTATTGACCAGTTAATAGAGTTTGGGGAAACAAAAAGAGGTTGGTTGGGTGTAAGAATTCAAGATGTTACAAAAGAAATTGCTGAAGTTGAAAAATTAGATAAACCTCGTGGAGCGCTAGTTGCAAGTGTTGCAGAGAACAGTCCATCTGCTAAAGCAGGAGTAAAAGCCGGTGATATCATTTTAGAATTTAATGGAGAAAAAATAAATCAGATGAAGGAACTTCCCATGATTGTTGCAAGAACTGCGGTTGGGAAAAAAGTAGAAGTAAAAATTTGGAGAGATAAAAAAGAAATTGTTAAAATTGTTAAACTTGGAAGATTAGAAACTTCAGAAGATTTTAAAGTTTCAGAAAAAGTAGAAAGTCCAAAAGAAACTGAGATAAAAAATTTAAAAGTAACTGTGAGACAAATTACCAAAGATGATATAAAATCAAGAAATTTACCCAATCAAACTTCTGGATTAGTTGTCACTAAAATTGCAAATGATAGTCCTTTATTAAGTTCTGTTGAAGTAAATAGTATCATTTTAGAAGCTCAAAAGAAAAAAATAAGAAATGTAAATGATTTAAATAAAATAGTAGAACAAGTTTTAAGTAGTAGCCAAAAAACTATTTTATTAGTTATTTATAATAGCCAAAATCAAAGACGATATATCGGCGTTAAATTAGATTAATTAATGGATTTGAAATCCAAAATTATTTTAATTTATGGTCCAACTGCATCAGGAAAATCTAATTTTGCAATTAAACTTGCTAAAAAAATTAGGGGTGAGATCATTAATGCTGATAGTATGCAAGTATATAGAGAATTGAAAATTTTGTCTGCGAGACCTCTTCTAAAAGATTACAAGAATATAAAGCATCATTTATATGGATTTCAAAGTGTAAAAAAAAATTTTTCCTCAGGAGATTGGTTAAAATTAGTTAATAAAAAAATTCTTGATATTAAAAAAAAAGATAAGACGCCTATTCTTGTGGGTGGTACCGGATTGTACTTTAAAGCAATAACAGAGGGTTTAGTAAATATTCCAAATATTCCAATTCGATTAAGATCAAAAATAAGGTTATTACATAAAAAAATTGGAGCAAAAAAGTTCTTTTCAGAATTAGTAAAATTAGACCCGCTATCAAAAAATTTTATCAAATCTACAGACACTCAAAGAGTAATTCGAGCGTATGAAGTTAAATCATTTACAAAAAGGTCAATTTACGATTGGTTCAAAAGTACACGATCAGATTATGAAAAGGACGATTTTTTTAAAATTTGTATTGATTATCCAAGAGTTGAGTTAATTGAGAGAATTAATGATCGTACAGGAGATATGATTAAAAATGGAGCAATTTCAGAGGTGAAAAAATTTATAAGATTAAAAGTTCCAAGAGTTAAAACTGCCTCAAAGGCGATCGGAATTGCAGAAATTAGAGAATATCTTGAGAAAAAAATTGAGTTATCTGAGGTAATTGAGAAAATATCAATAAAGACTAGGCAATATGCAAAGAGACAATCTACTTGGGGCAGAGGTAATATGATGGATTGGAACAAAATAAAGTCAGAGGACCTAAATAAATTTTTAAAAAAAATTTAGATATCACGTACTAATTCTTGACCAATAAGCACAACTTCAGCTAGATTGACTAAATGTCTAAATTATATACAGGTGCTGAAATTGTATTCAAATGTCTAGAAGACCAAGATGTTGAATTTATTTTTGGTTATCCAGGTGGTGCAGTATTACCGATTTATGATGAGTTAAAAAATCATAATACCATCAAACATATTTTAGTTAGACATGAACAAGGCGCAGGTCATGCTGCAGAAGGTTATGCGAGATCATCTGGCAAACCAGGTGTTGTGCTTGTTACTTCTGGACCTGGAGCAACCAATGTTGTTACCGCATTAACAGATGCATATATGGACTCTGTTCCACTAGTTTGTATATCAGGACAAGTGCCAACACATTTAATTGGAACAGATGCATTTCAGGAATGTGATACAACTGGAATTACGAGACCCTGCACTAAACATAATTGGTTAGTCAAAGATGTTAAAGATTTATCAAAAACTCTCCATGAGGCTTTTAGAGTCGCAACAACAGGAAGACCGGGGCCAGTTTTAGTTGATATACCTAAAGATATTCAGTTTGCTAAAATGAGTTATTCAAAACCTAAAGTTGAAAAAAAACTTAATGGAAAATCATTAAATTATTTTTCACAAAAAGACATTGATACTTTGATTGGTCTAATGAATAAATCAAAAAAACCCATCATTTATTCTGGTGGTGGGGTTATAAACTCTGGACCAGAGGCGAGCAATGTTTTAAGAGAACTTGTAGAGCTCACAGGTTTTCCAATTACTTCAACATTGCAAGGTTTAGGTGCGTATCCAGGTGATGACAATCAATTTTTAGGCATGCTTGGTATGCATGGAACTTATGAAGCTAATAACGCAATGCATGATTGTGATTTATTAATCAATATTGGTGCAAGATTTGATGATAGAATAACTGGTAAAATTGATGAGTTCTCTCCAAAATCAAAAAAAGTTCACATCGATATTGATCCTTCATCAATAAATAAAATCATTAAAGTTGATCTAGCATTAGTTGGTGATGTTAAAGAGGTTTTAAAGGGAATTATCAAAACTCTAAAGAAAAAAAACTTAGATTTAAAAAAATCTAATAAGCAACAAATTGCTAAATGGTGGGAACAAATACAAAAATGGCGAACAAAAAATTCTCTTCATTTTAAAAATAGTGATGAAACCATAAAACCTCAACATGCAGTCCAAAGATTATATGAACTTACAAAACATAAAGATACTTATGTTACGACTGAAGTAGGTCAACATCAAATGTGGGCAGCTCAACATTATAAATTTAATAAACCAAATCGTTGGATGACCTCTGGTGGTCTTGGAACTATGGGATATGGATTACCTGCCGCTGTAGGTGTCCAAATAGCTCATCCAAAAAAATTAGTAGTTGATATTGCTGGTGAGGCCTCAGTTTTAATGACAATGCAAGAGATGTCTACAGCTGTTCAATACAATTTGCCTATTAAAATTTTTATTTTGAATAATCAATACATGGGAATGGTAAGACAATGGCAAGAGCTGTTGCATGAAAAAAATTACTCTGAAAGTTACTCAGAGGCTTTACCAGATTTTATAAAGATGGCAGAAGCCTATGGCTGCAAAGGAATAAAAGCTGAGAAACCAGAAGAATTAGATGAAAAAATTAAAGAGATGGTTGAGTTTGATGGACCTGTAATTTTTGATTGTCGAGTAGATCCAGATGAAAATTGTTTTCCAATGATACCCTCAGGAAAACCTCATAACCAGATGATATTAGGACCAAGTGAAAAAGAGGAAAATAAAATCACTGGCAAAGGAAAAGCTTTGGTTTAATTATGGCAAATCCAAAATCTGCATATAGTGTTTCTTCGAAAAAAGAAAAATCAGATACACATATTATTGTTGTTTGGGTAGATAATGAAGCTGGTGTTTTAGCAAGGGTTGTAGGATTGTTTTCTGGACGAGGTTATAATATCGAGTCACTTGCAGTAGCTGAAGTGGATGCAAAAAAAAGTATATCAAGAATTACAATAGTCACGACTGGGACACCTCAAGTAATAGATCAAATTAAATTGCAATTAAAAAAACTAGTTCCAGTTCATAAAGTAGCAGATTTTAAAAGGAATGATAAAGGAGTAATATTTAAAGAAATGGCTTTATTTAAACTTGTTGGCAATAATACTAAAATTAAAAAAGCTATTAATGCTTGTAAAAAGTATGATGCTGTAATATTGGATAAAACGAAAAAATCAAATGTTATTCAAATTACTGCATTAAGAAGAGAAATAGATAAGATGGCAAAAAATTTAAGAAAATTTGGTTTAGTAAGTGTTTCTAGAACAGGAGCTGTTGCTATGACAAGGGGTGATAAAGTTTTTAATTAATTATTGAGGAGAAAATTATGAAAATGTTTTATGAAAAAGATACAGATGTAAATTTAATCAAAGATAAAAAAATCGCAATATTTGGTTATGGAAGTCAAGGACATGCTCACGCTTTAAATTTAAAAGATAGTGGTGTTAAAGAAGTTGTAGTTGCATTGAGAGAGGGTTCTTCAAGTATACCTAAAGCAGAGTCAAAAGGATTGAAAGTTATGAATTTATCTGATGCCGCTGAGTGGGCAGATGTTGTAATGATTCTAACACCAGATGAATTACAAGCTTCAATTTATAAAAACCATATAGAGCAAAGAGTTAAAGAGGGAAAGTCAATTGCCTTTGCTCACGGATTAAATGTTCATTATGATCTTATTAAAGCTAGAAAAGATTTAGATGTTTTTATGGTTGCTCCTAAAGGACCAGGTCATTTGGTAAGAAGTGAGTATGAAAAAGGTGGGGGAGTGCCATGTTTATTTGCAGTACATCAAAACGGCTCTGGTAAGGCAAGAGATCTTGCTATGTCATATGCTTCAGCCGTTGGTGGTGGAAGATCAGGTATTATTGAAACAACATTTAAAGACGAAGTTGAAACAGATTTATTTGGAGAACAGACTGTTCTTTGTGGTGGTTTAGTTGAATTGATAAAAAATGGTTATGAGACTTTGGTGGAAGCTGGATATGAACCTGAGATGGCATATTTTGAGACTGTTCATGAAGTAAAACTTATTGTTGATCTTATTTATGAAGGTGGAATTGCAAATATGAATTACTCTATTTCAAACACTGCAGAATATGGAGAATATCAATCTGGACCTAGAGTGATCAATAAAGAGGAAACTAAAAAAAGAATGAAAGAAGTTTTGGCTGATATTCAATCTGGTAAATTTACAAAAGAATGGATGGATGAGTGCAAAAGTGGCCAAAAAAACTTTCTTGCCACAAGGGCAAAATTAGCTGAACATCCAGTTGAAAAAGTTGGGGCAAATTTAAGAGCCATGATGCCATGGATTGGTAAGAAGAAATTAGTTGATAGTGACAAGAAGTAAATTTTAGTCCCAAATTGGGATAAATTCTGTATTTTACTTTTGCAATCTAAACGAGAGGTTGTATATTTCAAAAACAAAAATTTTTGATATGGCTGATAAAGATAAAGTATTTATTTTCGATACAACGATGAGAGATGGTGAGCAATCTCCTGGAGCTTCAATGAGTGTTGAGGAAAAAATTCAAATCTCAAGAGTTTTTGATGAAATGGGTATTGATATTATAGAAGCAGGTTTTCCAATATCATCACCTGGTGATTTTGAGGCTGTCAGTGCTATAAGCAGAAGTGTTAAAAATTCCATCCCTTGTGGTTTGGCAAGAGCCACTAAAAAAGATATTGATGCTTGTCACGAGTCTTTAAAATTTGCGAAAAGATTTAGAATACATACTTTTATTTCAACAAGCCCAGTTCATATGAAGCATAAATTAAATATGACTAACGAACAAGTTTTAGGAGCTATTAAAGAAAGTGTTACTTATGCAAAAAAATTCACTGATGATGTTGAATGGTCTTGTGAAGATGGAACAAGAACAGATTTAGATTTTATGTACAAGACAATTGAGCTTGCAATTAAATGTGGCGCAACAACTATAAATATTCCTGATACAGTTGGATACTCGATTCCAGAAGAATTTGCCAAAACTATTAGACTCATTAAAAACAATGTTCCAAATATTGATAAAGCAATTATCTCTGCCCATTGTCATAATGATTTAGGTTTAGCAGTTGCAAATGCATTGTCAGGATTGTCAGCTGGAGTAAGACAAATTGAGTGCACAATTAATGGAATTGGTGAAAGAGCAGGTAATGCTGCTTTAGAAGAAATAGTTATGGCGATTAAAACACGCGATGATTTATTACCTTATGAGACGGGTATAAAAACAGAATTAATTAGTAAAGCTTCAAAAATTGTTTCAAACGCCACAGGGTTTCCGGTTCAGTTTAATAAAGCGATCGTTGGAAAAAATGCTTTCGCACATGAATCAGGGATCCACCAGGACGGAATGCTAAAAAATAGAGAAACGTATGAAATCATGACACCAGAAAGTGTTGGAGTAAAAAAAACATCATTAGTTATGGGAAAACATTCTGGAAGACATGCATTTAAAGATAAATTAAGCGATTTAGGCTACGCTGATGTTACAGATGATGTTGTTCAAGCGGCATTTGGTAAGTTTAAAATTTTAGCAGATAAAAAAAAGCATATCTATGATGAAGATATAGTCGCGCTAGTTGATGATAGCTTGATTATCGACAATAAAATTAATGCAATAAATCTAAAATCTTTAAAAGTTTTTGCCGGTACCGGTGAACCACAAAGGGCTGAAATGACATTAGATGTTTTTGGCGACATGAAACATACTACTCAAACAGGGGATGGTCCTGTTGATGCAATATTTAAATGTATAAAAGAGCTTTATCCACATGATGTAAAGTTGTCTTTATATCAAGTTCACGCAGTTACTGAAGGAACAGATGCACAGGCTACAGTCAGTGTTAAAATTGAGGAGAATGACAGAACTACTGTTGGACAATCAGCTGATACAGATACTTTAGTAGCATCAGCTAATGCTTACCTTAATGCATTAAATAAAATGTTAATTAAAAGAGAAAAGAAATCTCTTTATAAAAATATAGAACCTAAAAAAGTAAAAGGAGTATTTTAATGGGTATATTTGACAGAATGAAGAAAATCTGGAGTCAGGATATGGCAATTGACTTAGGAACAGCAAATACTTTAGTAGTTGTGAAAGGACAAGGGGTTGTTCTAAATGAACCTTCAGTTGTTGCAATTGTTGATCAATCAGGAAAAAAACAAGTCTTAGCGGTTGGAGATGAGGCCAAAACGATGTTGGGAAGAACTCCTGGAAATATTCAAGCTATTAGACCTTTGAGAGATGGTGTTATAGCTGACTTTATCGTCACTGAGGAAATGATTAAACACTTCATTAAGAAAGTTCATAAAGGAAGTACTTTTGCTAATCCAAGAATTTTAATTTGCGTTCCAACGGGCTCAACTCCTGTAGAGAGAAAAGCTATTCAAGATAGTGCTTTAGCGGCAGGGGCGAGAAGAGTTCAATTGATTGAGGAACCAATCGCAGCTGCCATTGGTGCTAATCTTCCTATATCTGAGGCAACTGGTTCAATGGTAGTTGATATTGGTGGTGGTACAACTGAAATTGCAGTTATGTCCTTAGGAGGTTTAGTTTATTCTAAATCTCTTAGAGTAGCAGGAGATGCAATGGATGGTGCAATGGTCAACTATATGAGAAAAGAATATAATTTGATGATAGGTGATAGTACTGCAGAAAAAATTAAAAAAGAAATAGGTACTGCTATTCCTACAAATAATAATACTTATGCAGTTAAAGGACGAGATCTAAGATCTGGAACTCCAAAAGAAGTTAATATTACAGAGGAAGATACAGCAGAAGCATTAAATGATATTTTAAAAGAGATGGTGAATGGAATTAAGGATGCATTAGAGAGTACTCCTCCAGAATTATCTGCCGACTTAGTTGATATGGGATTAACTTTAACGGGTGGTGGAGCTTTATTAAAAAATATAGACAGAAGGTTTTCTAAAGAAACAGGTTTGCCAGTTCATATTGCTGATGATCCATTATCTTGCGTTGCAGTTGGAACTGGAAAAGCTCTCGATCAAGAACAAACATTCTCGACTATGTTGACTGAATATTAAGAGTAATGGCCTCTAGCAGAGATGATTTTATAATAGCAATTCGTTCTGCTTTTTTAAAAAAAAGTACTCAACAAAAATTTTCACTACTTACTTTAGTATTAATTTCCATATTTATTATCATTTTATCTAACCTTGACTTCAAAGCGGTAAGATACCTGAAAGCCGGATTGAGTGAGGTGGTTTATCGATCATCTTTTATTGTTTCTGTGCCAGAAAACTTTATTAAGAATTCAGCCATAAATATTATTGAATACACAACTTTTTTTAATAAATATCAAAAAAACAAAGATGAACTGGACAATCTTAAATCTGATTTTGTATCTAACGAAATTATTCAGTATGAAAATCAAGAATTGAAGGTACTAATTGATGATTATATTTCAAGTTCAAATAAAATTTTAGCAAAAATTATTGTTGATCATGATAGCCCCTTTTTAAAAAGTGTTATTATAAATAAAGGCAGTAAAGACGATATCAAAATAGGTACCAATATTTATGATCAATCGTATTTAGTTGGTCGAGTTATTGAGGTAAATTATAAGACATCAAGGGTATTATTATTATCAGATTTAAACTCTAACGTTCCAGTAACAATTGCACCTCAGAATATTCAAGCAATCGTCACTGGGTCTGGAGAAAATTATGGAGAAATTAAATATATTAAAGCGGGTTTGTCAGAGGAGTTAGTTGATGAAAGTATAGTTTATACTTCAGGTACCGGTGCAATTTTTAAAAGTGGAGTACCAATAGGTAAATTAAGATCTGATAAAATTGGTTCTTCAAATAGATATAATGTTGAATTCTATAGCGATTTTACACAGTTAAAATATGTTTTTGCAGAAACAATTACTCAAATTGAAATTCCTCAAGTTGAGCCAGATACAGTTACAGTTGAAAATAAAAGTGAAGAGCTCGAAGAGACAAAATTAAAAATTTTAGAGGATGAACTTAAAATTATTGAAGAAACTAATTTAAAATTTATCGAAGAAAATGAAAATTTGATTAATGAAATAAATGATTTGAAAAATCAAATATCTGTCTTAAACAATGAAGTTTTCTCACAAAAGCAAAAAATTAATCAATTCAACATTGATACTCAAGAATTAGAATTTTTAAAATTGAATTTAGATCATGGTCATAAATGTAGAAAATCTTTTTTAAATACTGGTGGCTTCAATGTTGGAACTGAAGAATATAGGAGTTGCGTTTTGAATAGAGGTAGAACTGGTGGCTAATTTAAAGACAAAAGGAACATTTTCTAAGTTGTATACCTGGTTACCAATAATTTTATTATTTGTTTCAGTGCTTAATGAATTTGATTTTAATTATCTAAAACTTGAATACTTTTCCTTTAATTTTCCATTCATTCTAATCTTTTTCTTTACCTTAAAGGATTTTAAACATTTTGATTATCTTTTTGTATTTATTGCAGGTCTGCTAAATGACACTGTTGTGGGCTTACCTCTAGGAATAAGTAGTTTGTCCTATACTTTAATATGTATTGCTACAGCATATATAAGAAATATCACAATCAGACCAAGCCCTATGAAAGATTGGTTCTATTTTTTATTCATCATTAGCTTGATTAACTCGTTAAATTACTCAGTTTTAACATTATTTTTCTCTTATGATTTAATTTTAATGAGTTATTTGGTCAACACGACTTGTACATTTTTATTATATATAATTTTTTTATCATTCTTTAAATATTATATGAAAGGTATAAATGATTAACTCTTCAAGTGATAATGTAAAAAAACTTAATTCTATTAATAGAAGAATGTTCATTACAGGTTCTTTGAAATTTTTTATAATGATTGGAATAGTAAGTAGATTATTTTTCTTACAAGTTAAGGAAAACAAAAAATATTTAACTCTTTCGGATAAAAATAGAATTAGAGAATGGAAGTTAGCTCCTGTTAGGGGAGAATTTCATGATTATTTTGGTAACATCATTGCAGGCAATTTTGAAGCTTATCAACTTCATGTAATACCAGAACAAGTTGAGGATTTTAGGTATGTTATTTATAGATTAAAAGACTTACTGGAATTATCAGATAAAGAATTTAAAAAAGTTTTAAAAAAGAAAAGTGAAATTAAACCATGGGAGACTTTAATTGTTTCAGAGAATTTAAGTTGGCAAAAATTTTCAAAGATTAATAACCACTTATATGATTTAAATGGTGTTAAACCCGTCATCTCGATTTCAAGAAACTATCCTTTTAAAGAAAACTTTACCCATTTAATAGGCTATGTAAGTCAAGCAAACCAAGATGATATTGAAAATACTCAAGCTATAAAACAGAATTTTGTTCCAGGCTTAAAAGTTGGAAAAGTAGGTTTAGAAAAAACATTTGAGGAAAAATTAATAGGGACTAATGATATAGAAAGATATGAAGTCAATGCTTACGGTAGAAGAATTAGTCAGTTAGAATTTCAAAAAGGTCAAAAAGGTAAAACTTTAAGACTGACAATAGATACCGAAGTTCAAAAATTATCAAATGAGCTGCTAAAAGATAAAGCAGGCTCTATCTGTGTAATGGATATTTATACAGGTGCAGTAATTGCAATGCATTCTTCACCATCGTTTGATCCAAATTTATTTGTATTTGGTATTAGTCAAGATGATTGGCAATTAATTCGAAATGATCCAATGAAACCATTAGTTAATAAAACTTTACAAGGTAATTACTCTCCAGGTTCAACGATTAAACCAATCGTTGCTTTATCTGCGTTAGAAAATGGAATTGTTAATACCAATTTTACAGTTCAATGCACTGGTAAAACAGAAATGTATGGTCAAACCTATCATTGTTGGAAAAAAAAAGGTCATGGCTATATGAGTTTGAGAAATGCGATGAAACAATCTTGTGACACTTATTTTTATGAGGTTGCCCGTAAACTTGGAGTTGATAAATTAAGTGAGACTGCAAAAAAATTTGGTCTTGGAGAAAAAGTTTTTGGCGATCTATTTGATATTGAAAAAAAAGGTTTAATTCCTAATACATTATGGAAAAAAAATGCTCTTGGTAAAGGATGGTTGCTAGGTGAAACAATAATTACAGGAATTGGACAAGGCTACATTCAAACTACCCCAATTCAATTATGTTTGATGACGGCCCAAATTGCAAATGGAGGTTACAAAATTTATCCTCATCTTGTAGTCGATGATAAAGTTAAAGCTCAGCCAATTGATAAATTTACACCGCTTTATAAAAATTCAAAAAATATTAAGATTGTTCAAGATGCTATTTTTGGTTCAACCAATGAAGTGATGGGTACATCTTATCGTTCAAGAATTGATAACCCAAAATATCAGTTTGCTGGTAAAACTGGAACAGCGCAGGTTAAAAAAATTACTGAGGAAGAAAGAGAATTGGATCTTAAAACATTTGAGATACCATATGAGCAAAGAGATCATGCTTTATATGTAGCTTTTGGACCATATAAAAATCCTAGATACGCTTTAAGTGTTATTGTAGAACATGGCGGAAATGGAAGTACAACAGCTGCTCCTATGGCAACCAAATTATTTAAATTAATCATTGATCGACACAAAATAAGAGAGTCATTAGGAAATAAAAAATATTTGGAGATATAGATGTATCAGCATACAAGATTAACAACTAACAGACTTGGTTTTTTTCAAAAATTTAGAAACTTTGATTATATATTATTAGTCTGCATATTGTTGCTTGGCTTTATTAGTTTAGCAACAATGTATTCTACTGATGGTGGTGAGATTAAATTTCATACCAAAAGTCATTTTACAAAATTAGCAGTATTTACTTTAATGATGCTGGTAATGTCATTTATCAATATCAAGTATTGGTTCTCAATAGGCTACTTAGCTTATGTAGCGGTAGTAGGTTTGTTAGTTGGGACCTATTTATTCGGAATTACCTCATCAGGATCTCAAAGATGGATAAATCTATATTTTATAAATTTACAGCCCTCAGAACTAATGAAAATATTTATCATTGTTTGTTTGGCTAAATTTTTTCATCGAATGAAGTTAGAAAATGTCAATTCAATTTATACAATTTTAACTTCTTTAACAATAATACTTTTACCAATGGGGTTAGTCATTGTACAACCAGACCTTGGAACTGCAGTTCTTATTGCTATAAGTGGAATAGCAGTATTATGGTTTGCAGGTATTAATTATAAATATTTTATTTATACTATTCTTGGATTTATAATCTCTTTACCTTTCGTGATAGCTTTCTTGAAGCCTTATCAGAAATTGAGAGTGTTGACATTTCTAAATCCTGACAAGGATCCTCTGGGTGCTGGTTATCAAATTATTCAATCAAAAATAGCTGTGGGATCCGGAGGTATATTTGGTAAAGGTTTTTTAAAAGGTACTCAAAGTTATCTTGAATTTTTACCAGAGAAACATACTGACTTTATTTTCACTCTTTTTTCAGAAGAGTTTGGATTTGTGGGTTCCGCAATTCTTTTAGTGATTTACGCAATTATTATTTATAGAATTGTTGCAATCGGGGCTAGTTCAAGAAGTTATTTTGCAAAGGTTTTCTGTTATAGTTTTGGTGCAGCAATTTTTGTATTCATCACTATTAATATGAGTATGGTCTTGGGTTTACTACCTATAGTAGGTTCTCCTTTGCCAATCATGTCTTATGGTGGTTCCTCAATGTTAGCAACCATGATTGGTTTTGGAATAGTCATGAGTGCCAGGGTTCACAATCAACAATTGATTGCCTAAGTATAATTTGTCGCTTAACTTATTTGATAGATAGATTGTATATTTTTCTATGAGTAAAAATTTACATGTTGGGATTGTTGGCTCGGGTATTCAAGGAGTATCAAACGCTTTATTTCTTCAAAAAAAGGGTTTTGAGGTAACTATATTTGATAGAGATAATCCAGGCAGCCCAGCGGCTTCATATGGGAATGCTGGCCACTTTTCTCCTTATGCTTCGCTATCACTGAATAGAACTGATGTTCTTGCTGACGTGCCAGCGATGTTATTGAGTTCAACAGGCCCGCTAGCTCTGAAATGGAATTATGTACCAAAAATGTTGCCTTGGTTTTTCAAATTCATATTAAATACTACTAAAAATAAGATGATGCACACTGCAAGAAACATGCATCAAATTTTAGACTTAGCATTACCAGCATATGATGAACTTTTTGATGAAATAAATTTAGATGGTCTCGTCGAAAACAAAGGCATTCTATATATTTGGAATGATAAAGACTTAAAGAGTAGAGAGTTGGAAATTAAAGTCAGAGATGAACTTGGTGTAAAACAACAACTTGTTACTAAGTCTGAAATTCATGATTTAGAACCTAATATAAAACCTTTTTATCATGCAGGAGTTTATTACCCATACGCAAGGCACGCTCGGAACCCAAAAAAAATATTACTTAAATTATTTGATTTATTTTTAAAAAAAGGTGGAAAGTTTGAAAAGAAAAATATTAATGATATTCAGTTTGATACAGAAAAACCTGTTTTTATTTCTGATGGTGAAAGATATACTTTTGATAAAATTATAATTGCTTGTGGAGCTTTCTCAAAAAAATTAACAGATAATTTAGGTGAGCGAATTCCACTCGATACGGAAAGAGGTTATCATGTTCATTTCAAAGATTGTGATCATCTTTTAAGTAGACCGGTAATTTTTTCTAATAGAGGATTTGGTATCACCCCTATGGAACAGGGTTTAAGAGTGGTTGGTACTGTTGAATTTGGTGGATTAAATAATCCACTCTCTAAATCAAGAATTAAAAATTTAATTAGTAATGCTAAGTATATGTTAGGAGATCTTCCAGAACATGAGGATGAATGGTTAGGTTTTAGACCTACGCTGCCAGATTTTTTACCTGTTATGGGACCCTCAAAAAATTATAAAAATGTATTTTATTGTTTTGGTCATCATCATTTGGGATGGACATTAGGTCCAATTTCTGGAAAGATTGTCTCCGGAATGATAGCTAAAGAAAACACAAATCTAAATTTAGATCCTTATAGCTCAGTAAGATTTAGTTAATCAAATGCAAAATACTAAGGCATACATAATGCTAGTATGTGCAACATTATTTTGGGCAGGAAACTTTACATTAGCAAAGCTTGCTTATTTAGAAAATATACCTCCCAACTCACTCGCATTTTTAAGGTGGTGCCTAGTATGGATAATATTACTTCCCTTCACCTATAAAGAGATATTAAAATTAAAAAATCAAATTAAAGGAAATTTATCATTATTTCTTATTTTAGGTTCTACTAGTGTATGTATATTTACTTCTTTTACTTATAACGCTTTAAATTACACTCAAGTAATTAATGCATCACTTTTTAATACCGCTATACCTGTAACAATAATTTTAGTTTGTTTTTTATTAAAAATTGAAAAAACAAATATTTTTCAAATATCTGGATTAGTCATTTCAGTTTTAGGAATTTTAGCTATTATTACTAAACTTGATCTAAATATTTTACTTACCTTAAATTTTAACAAAGGCGATTTATTTATGGTCGGAGCAATTATTGCTTGGGGAATATATTCTGCATATTTGAGAAAAAGAACCTTTGAAGTATCTTTACTTGCTCTTGTCCATATAATTTGCACATTTGGATTAATTTTTCTTTTGCCTCTATTTATTTTAGATATGACACAAGGCAAAATTATTGAGATGAGTAGTAATTTTTTTTATATTTTAGCTTATGTTGCAATATTTCCAAGTATTGGCTCTTACTATTGTTGGGCTGGCGCTGTTTCAATCATTGGGGCAAATCGAGCTGGAATATTTTTATCTTTAATTCCATTATTTAGCACTTTGATGGCGATATTCTTTTATAATGAGCAGTTTCAATTTTTTCACTTGATTGGGGCAATTTTAATTATATTAGGTTTATTTTTATCAAATAAAGAAATTAAAAATGCTTAAAGTTGCAATATTAGACGACTATCAAAATGTTTCTCAACAATTTGTTGATCTCGAAAAACTTGCAGGAAAATATGAAATCAAAATTTTTAGTGAGCCATTTGAGGATGAGGCTGATGTCATAGATAAATTGGCTGATTTTGAGGCATTATTAGTCATGAGAGAACGAACCCCCATTACAAAAAATATTATAGAGAATTTATCTAAGCTAAAATTTATAATTACCAGTGGCTTGAGAAATAAATCAATTGACTTGGATGCCGCAAAAAAAAGAAAGATTATAGTTAGTGGAACAGAAAGTAATTTAAACCCAACGCCAGAATTAACTTGGGCTTTAATTCTTGGGTTAGCCAGAAATATTAAAGAGGAAATAGATAATATGTATCAGGGTTATTGGCAAACATCAGTTGGTGTTGAACTCAAAGGAAAAATCCTAGGATTAATTGGACTTGGAAAAGTAGGTTCTCAAGTTGCAAAAATAGGGAAAGCTTTTGGTATGGAGGTAATGGCTTGGAGCGAAAATCTTAGTCTTGATAAATGTAAAGAGCTAGATGTTTTACCTTGTTCCAAAGAGGATTTGATTAAGAATTCTGATTTCTTGTCAATTCATGTTCAAGGTGGTGAAAGATATAAAGATTGTATTACTTTGAAAGAACTAGATAAAATGAAAAAAACTTCTTTTTTAATTAATACCTCAAGGGGTCCAATTGTTAATGAAAATGATTTGATCATTGCTCTATCTACAAATGTAATTGCAGGTGCTGGATTAGATGTTTATGAGAAAGAACCTTTGCCAGAGAATAACAAACTAAGATTTTTGCCTAATGCTTTGTTAACTCCTCATTTAGGATATGTCACTGCAGAAAATTATAATGTCTATTATAGTCAAATGATCGAGTCACTCGAAGCCTGTACAAGTGGCAAGCCAATCCGAGTAATCGAATAGATATGGATTTATCAGTTGTAAATCACGAAGATTATTTTGCCAAAATTGGTGATGATCATAAGTTTCCAATTAATAAATTTGGAGAACTTGCAAAATATTTAATTGATAAAAAGATAGTTAAAAAATTTCATCAACCATATGCATGCTCTGACGAAACTTTAAAAAGAGCTCATTCTGAAAAATATATAAAAGATGTTAAAAATAAAACATTAGATCAAAATACAATTAAGAAAATTGGTTTTCCATTAGTGGATAGTGTCATTCAAAGATCATTAGTTGCTACAGGAGGCACAGTGCTAGCAACAAAACTTGCAATTAAAAATGGTGTTGCATGTAATACTGCTGGTGGTAGTCACCACGCAAATTATGATGGGGGTGCAGGTTATTGTGTGTTCAATGACGTAGCAGTTGCTGCTCAATATTTGCTTGATAGAGGTTTAGCTGGCAGAATTTTAATTGTTGATTTAGATGTTCACCAGGGAAATGGTAATGCAGATATTTTTACTAATAACAAAAATGTATTTACATTTAGTATGCACTCTAAGTCAAACTATCCCGCAAAAAAATCAATCAGTGACCTAGATGTTGAACTTGATGATAATATGGAGGATGCTCAATATATAAAGATTCTTGATTTCTATTTAAATCAATTAAACGAAGAAAATTTTGATTTTGTCTTTTATATTGCGGGCGTAGATATTCACTATAACGATCGTTTAGGAAAACTTAAAATTTCCGATGAGGGAATTAGAAAAAGAGATGAAATGGTAACAAAAAATTTCTTTTCACAAGGAGTACCTTTGTGTGGTGTGCTAGGTGGTGGTTATAATAAAGATTTTAATAAGCTTGTTGAATTACATTCTATTTTACATCAATCCTGTGCTAAATTAATTTAATGACTAAAAAGAATCCCAACTTAACTGCTGAGCAAAAATTAGTAATGTTTGAAGAGGGCACTGAGCGCGCTGGAAGTAGCGAACTCAATAATGAAAAACGAGAAGGTAGCTATCATTGTGCAAATTGTGGAATAAAATTATTCGACTCTGATGCAAAATATGAAAGCGGATCGGGGTGGCCATCATTTTATCAATCTTTACCCGATGTCTTTGAAACTAAAACTGACTATTTGATTGGTTATGCACGAACAGAATATCATTGTAAAAATTGTTATGCCCATCATGGACATATTTTTGATGATGGTCCTCAACCTACAGGCAAAAGATATTGTAACAATGGTGTTTGCCTAGTATTTCATGAAAAAAAATAAGACATGATTTTAAAGTATATAAGTTTTTTAATTGGTCTAACCTGGTCTTACTCTTTAATAAAGACACAATCTATTTTTAGTAAAAAAGCAGGTCTAATATTTAAGATTTTTATTTCCAAAGTTTCTTGGTTAACTTTTATCGCTGCAATTTATTTTGGATATAAGAATTTTACAATTGAATATATTTTAATTGGGATTGTAATTTCAGTTGCGTTAGTTCATGTGGGATTTATATTCTTAGGTAAATTTTTAAAAATAAAATTTACTGAAAAACAATTACTTCTTGCAAAAAACTTTTTTGAATACTCACTGATTGTGTGGGTTCTATATTATCTTTTCTATTAAATAATTACCTATTTTGGTCGCTCTTGGGTAACTAAATATTGTTTTTTCTAAAAATTATATATAAAATTTAGTATGTTTGAAAAATTAGAAGAACTAGCAAAAAATAATAAAAAAATTTCTGACTTTCATATTAGGACAGGCTGGCCACTAGCTTATCGACAAACAGGTGAAATTCATAAAATACCTGATGTGTTGGTAAAAGCTCAAGACCTTCAAGATTTATTATCTACCAATTGTAATGAAATTGAATTGAAAAGATTTCAGGACACCCATGAACTAGACTCATCAGTAACATTAAGTGGACTAAGATTTAGAGCAAACTTTTATAAAACAATTCAAGGTCCAGCTGCAGTATTAAGAAGAGTGGAAAGTGTAATTCCAACAATGGATCAATTTGATTTACCTCCAGTGCTTTATGATATTATAGATATGCATAAAGGACTTGTATTAGTAACAGGTCCTACAGGATCTGGTAAGTCAACCACACTTGCTGCAATTGTAAATGAGATTAACAAAACGAGAACTTCAAACATTATAACTGTAGAGGATCCTGTTGAGTTTATTCATAAAGACCTAAAGAGTATCGTTTCTCATAGAGAAGTTGGTAAACAAACGCAGACTTTTGCAACAGCTTTAAAAGCTGCTCTTCGAGAAGATCCAGATGTAATTTTAGTTGGAGAGATGAGAGATTTAGAGACAGTTTCTCTTGCACTAACTGCTGCTGAAACTGGACACTTAGTTTTTGGTACATTGCACACCAGTGGTGCACCTAGTACCATCAATAGGATTATTGATGTATTTCCACCAGAACAACAAGCTCAAATACGAGCACAGATTTCTACATCTTTAAAAATGGTAGTAACTCAAAGACTTCTTAAAACAAAAGATGGTCAAGGCCGTTGTGGTGCTTTCGAAGTGATGAAGTGTACACCTCCAATTCAAAACTTGATAAGAGAATCTAAAATTCATCAAATCCCAAGCATTATGCAAACTGCTGTAAAAGATGGTATGATTACAATGACCAAATCTTTAGAAGATTTAGTAAAAGCAGGAAAGATAGATGCGAACGCAGGACGAGAAAATTAAAGGTTTTAACCTTCTTGAATTAATTGTTGTTGTTGTAATCATAGGAGTGATATCAGCAGTTGGTTATCCAAACTTTAGTAAGTGGCGAAAAGATAGAGAAGCACGAGACGCAGTAATAAAAATTAAAACTTTAATACAAGGTATATATTCACAAACCCAAAGAGGGCAATACGCTTTTGTTCAGGTTCATATATCAGAAGAAGCTGATGGAGCAGATCGAAATTTAATTGTTACATCTAAAGGAATGAAACCACAAACATTAGCAAACTTATTAAACGATGAAGATAGTGACTGGTGGATAGCTAGAGATGATCCAGAATCGGATACGACTTTTATAGAGCCTGATTATGCAAATATATGTCAAATAGAGGATGATCCATCCCTCCTTCGTTGGGATGATGACCCAGATCAAGGTTCTGACAATATTGAAGTACGACAAATAGTTTTTGAAAATGTAACCACAAATTGGACAGATAACACTGGGGCAATTTGTTTTGGTAAAAATGACCGATGGTTCAGTGGCAATGGTCAACTTGCTTCTCAGAATAACAATGATGTAGTTGTTGATAATTATTTATTTATTTGTGATAGATCTAATAAGTATAACACAAGCATAAGCTGCAATGTGGATGGAGCGGGCAATCCAGATACAGAGCACGGTTATTTATATGCTATTGAATGGTCAAGATTTGGTAATATCACATATGAAAAATTTAAAAACACCTATCAAATTAATCCTCAGAATGGCGAAAAAGAATGGACCGGTGGGAATTGGGTCGCTCAATAAATATGAAGAAAAAAAGATCTAATAATTCTGGTTTGTCAATTTTAGAGGCTTTAGTATCTACTGCTATTGTTGGAATTGGTTTCATAGCCATATTACAAATGACAAACTTTTCAGCTCAATCAATTACGAACTCAGGTGAACGAACTAAAGCGAATTATTTAACTGGGATGATTGCTGAAGATGTTATAGGTAGTAAAAATACCTTATTTGGTATTAATTCAGATAGTGAGGATATTCAATATGGTCAAGATGGCTCTGTATCATTATCTAGTGGAGCTGATGCAAGTGATGTTGTAAAATTTTCAGAGCACTTAAATACTGATGGTTGGAACGCACAATTAAATTGTGGAGGTAGCACAAATACGTCAAATACTGCTGACGCAGCTAATAATACAGGTCAAGAAAATATTTATGATACCCAAAATATTGATGCCCCTAGGAATAAAAAACAAAAATGGGATTTGATATTTAATGAAAATAGATTTTTAAAATGTAGATCTAACAATGAGACAAAAAAAGTAGAAGTTTTCTCAGTATGTAGATGGCCTGGCTGCACAAATCAATCAGATCTTGTATTTGATGAACCAATTTTTATTGGTAGGGTAGAAATGAAACTCAACGATGGGAAAAAACGAAAATTTTTATACTTTCAGTCAGATTACAAAATAAAAACAGATAACGGACAAGCACCTGGAGGACAAGATGGAGGCGGCGGCATGATAGGACAACCATCAGGTTAAATGAAAAAAAAATATCTAAAACATATATCTGGCTTAACTTTAATCGAAATTATGATTGGTATTGTTGTTTCATCCTTAATGATGGCAGCAATGTATACAACTTATTCAATTGTTAATACTACTTATAGTCAAGTGACCAATAAAGCTCAGATCAGTAGATCATCAAGAGATTTAATAGAACTACTTATTCGAGATGTAAGGATGTCAGGATTTAAATATTATCTTGGTCAAAATACAAGGGGATACCCCGAACAAAGCTATTTACAATTTAAGGGTGGTACAACAACAATTCAAGATAGTCATGATCCTATTGTAATTGTTCCTAACTCATTAGGTCATAGTATTAGTGATACAGTACCAACTCCTACACCTAAACATGATGTTACAGATTTATGTTGTGATAAAATACACATTGTTTTTGATGACTTTGACCATGTTGATGGACTCCAGCCTTACAAGAGATATAAAGTAACTTATTACGCAAAGCCAGTTGGTGTGGTTGGGGAGGATCCTAGATATGCAATCTATAAATCAAAGATTAGCTGGCAGCAAGCACGAGAAAGAGTCACAGATGATTTTCCACCTACTGGAGATTGGGTTGCAGATTGTTCTGAGTGTTATCATGATCAACTAGTAAGAGATTATGTTGAAGATATGGAATTTATTGCCCTTGATAGAGAGGGGAGAAGACTTACACCATCTCCAAGCCCCACGAGTCCTCAAGGTAGAAACAATTTATACAAGATAAGATCTGTTGATATAAAAATAGCTTTTAGATCTGAGAATGAATTTTATAGATTTGATGCAAGACCAGGCAAGGAGAGACCATTAAGTGGATTTGCAAGAACGATTAAAAGTTATTCTGACAGATATTTAAGAGACACTGTTGTTATCTCAGTCTATACAAGAAATATATTAGATGATGGACTTTTTTAATGAATAAAAAAAATCAAAAAGGTTTTACTTTAATTTTATCACTTGTACTTTTGTTAGTGATGTCATTGATGGGTGGTAGTTTAATAGTTATTTCTTCTGGAGATCATCAAAGTAATAATACAAGTGACGAATACCAACAAACTTTCTATGTTGCCGAGCATGCTTTGGTTGAGGCTGAGAAGTATGTTATTAATGAAATGATTGGCCCATGGGTCGATCCACAATCAACAATTAGAGTAGTACCACCGGGTGCTGGCGCTTCGACTGAAGAATTAGAAGCACATGCTAATTATCTAAATTCACTACAACAACAAGCAACTTTAAATGGTGGATTTGCAAGACACACTGATGCCAGCGTTCCTTGGCCCCTCGGAAGGGGTACACCAGTAAATATAAACACTGGGGCTGAAACACCTTGTTTAAATAGTTTCAGAAATCTTGATCGAAATGATGCCGGTGATGTAACGCTTGCATTTCATAGTTGGGCTCAAAATTGGAATTTTGGTGAATTGATACGGCCTATCTTAGAGTCTGAAAATGCAAGTGATACAGAGATAGAACATATGCAAAGATATAGATGGGAATTTTTTGTAATTAATTCTGGCAGTTCAAATTTTAAAGGAGCTGGGACCAGTTTAAAAAAAACCTCAACAAATGTTCAAAGACAGGGTACAGTTTTTAAAATATATGGTTGTGGATATTTTATGCCAAGAGGAACTGATTTGGATGATATTGATGACCCTGAAATATTAATACCTTTAGAGTCTGTAATAATTTTATCTAGCTGAGCCCAAAATGGTTATATTTGACAAAATTTACCATTTATTATTTTTATTGAATCAATAATATTAAATAATGAAAATTTTCTCTAAAATAAAATTATTCATGCTTATTTTTTTTAGCTTAAATATTTCTGCTTATGCTTGTGATTTTATCAAAGTTCCAATGGGGACATTAATTTCTGCAATTGAAGATCAATATGATGATCTACCTGATACTAGTAGTGATGAGTGGGGTAGTGAAACTTTAAAATATAATTATGATACTTCCAACTTCTGTGATGATGAGTTATTGAAAAATTCATATATGAATATTTTTGTTAAAGAAAAAAAATTAATTGGCATTGAAATTGAAGGAATTGATGTAGATAAAAATATCAATCAATTATTAAAATTTTCTGAAATCAATTTTGGTTTAAAGGATGAGCAAGCAAAAAAAGAAAATTGGGTAGGGGTTGTTGATTTAAGCACAGGTGGGAAATCTATCTTATATGGTAAAGTCATGGGATTGGATGGAATATACGAAAGTATAGAAATTACGACACCTGCTTACGGAGATTTTTTAATTATGGGTGATGTTGTGGAGATGAACCAATGATCAAAACTATTAAAACTTTTTTAATTTTATTTGTTTTTTTTAGTTATAATCAAGTAGGTTTTTCTAAACCACTGCCACCAGGATCTGGATCAGGGGATGTTCCTGCAAATATATTATTTTTATTAGACAGCTCAGCTAGTATGAATCGTCAAATTGGTGCTGGAATTCCACATATATCATCTATAACAATTGATGGTGATGGAAATAAAATTTTAACTTCGGTCGATAGAAGAACGGGTGGAATTTATAAGTTTAATTCTGATGGTGAACAAATAGCTATTAATTATCGTAATCAAAACGGAGTATCCCTGGCAACTCGGAGATGGGTAATGGGTCCAGGCACTGATAATGTGTGTGATTTTAGAATTGGGACTGGAACAGGAACAACAACAAACTTTAATATTGGACGGGACTTTCAATTTCATGAAGTAGAATATCAAGCTGGAGTAACTGTGGGTGGAACAACAATTAGTAATGAAGATTTATTATTTGTTGGAATATATAATGATAATAGACAACCTTATATTTTTGCACTTAATAGTAATATGGAATGTCGATTAGCCATAACAGGGGGAGGGGGAGATGCGATCAGAGGCTTCGATATCGCCATGAGAGATGGAGTGCCAGCAATTTATTGGTTTGGTGGAACTAGTAGAGAAAGAAGAGGAGCTTACTTATCTACATGTAATCTTGGAGCAGGAACTTGTGACGATATGGTTGGTCGAGGTAGAAATCGAACAGATACATATGGTCGATTATTTTCCGCCACCCGAATAAGAATAGCTGATGGTGCTAATATAATGTATTTAGCAAGTAATAGTGATATGTTTGGTTATACATTACCTGATCAAGTAAATGGTCTTCCAGTAAATACCCAAACCCCGTTGAGACACTGTAATCCGATGTCTAGAATTATGGTTATTGGACTTTCTAATACAGATGATGATATTTTTTACGCTGGTGATTGGAATGAGGCTAGAATTTATAAATATGAATGGGCAGATAATAGAAATTGTACTGAGTTAGCAGCTGCTGGAACGAATAGTGCTTTAAAAAATAGTGGAAATGCAGGTACTATCGCAGCGGATAGTATTAGAATAGATAGGGGCGTTGGGGGATTAAGAGTTATTGGGGATAGAATTTTATTTCCATCTAGATCTTATGTTACTGAATTATCGGAAGCATCTTTTAATACGGCTAATAGAGATAATATGTGGCAAAACTCGATTGGCGGAGGAAAAGTTACTAGATGGACTGGAGCAAAATCTGCTCTAGCGGCTGTTTTCAGTGATGGTACTTTAACCTCTGGAGCCAATTTTGGTTTCGGTCACTGGAATGCAGGTCAGGGTGAAAGAGGTAGAAGAGTTAGACCCCTTGGTGGTGCATGGTGTCATGGTAATGGTACAAGATGTAACTACTATGGTGGTTGGACGGGTAATGCACCAGACGTGGGGCGTAGTGTGGAATGTACTAGAAACTCATGTTTGAATGTTGGAATAGGTCCTAATGGAGCTGCAAATGCTATGGCAGTACTTGATACTCTAGGAGTTGAATGGGGAACAGACTCAGAGGCTTTTTCTCAAATAGCTTTAGAATATTTTACAGGACCCGTGTCCTCTCCGATTGATCCAAACTCAGATTGTCAATTAAACTACGTTATAGTTATTGGAGATGGTGAGCAGTCAGGTACAGGTGTTAATGGTCAGGCAGGTCGAACCGCAGACCGATTGACAAGATTAAGACAGGAATTTGGAGTAAAAACTTTAATGGTTGCTTATGGTGGTGGTATTAGTAACAGAGGTATGAATTCATTTAATGCTTTAGCAAGAATAGGTTCATGTGATAATGCTGGAGATCAAGAGTGCATGGATACAATTGTTGCAGATACTCCTCAAGATTTAAGAACCCAATTGCAATCCATTATCAGACAAATAATAGCTGAAAGACTGGCTTTTACTGCACCATCGATAACCGCAACAATTCAAGAGGGAGGTTCATTGTATCAAGCACAATTTGCTTATGAACAATTTGGTGAATGGCAGGGAACAATCTTGAGAAAACAATTAAATGCAGACGGCACTGTAGAACATGAAGAAAATCATCCAGGAAATTGGAGTTCAGCTGAACGGGTTAGACTCCAAGCTGCTCGGGATGACAGAAATATTTGGACTGCAATGCCAGCGGTGTCATACATTGGCAATTGGAATAATTTCAGAGACTCGGATGAAACTCGAAATGAGATTTCCGCATTATTCAATCAACTAGACTTTAATCTAGTTGACTATTACGACGGCACAGCTGGTCAGCGCTGTCCAAATCTTGGAGAAGCAGGTACCGCTGATGAGCTAAGGGGTTTAATTAGTTTTATGAGAGGTGCTGATTATTTTGATTATAATGGTGATTGTGATATTACTGAGACACGTGAACATGTCCAAGGAGATATTTATCATTCACAATTGATTGAAATCGGGTCTCCAGACGGAAGCACTCAGTTCACAGACAATAATCAAGAAGCTTATTATAGAACTATTAACAATTATCAAAACTTCAGAGCTATATATTCTCAAAGAAGAAATGTTCTTTATGCTGGATCTAATAGTGGAATGTTACATGCAATCAATGCAGAAACTGGAGACGAAGAATGGGCATTTATTCCACCGTTTATAGCAGGAAGATTACCTATAATAATTAATCAACAGCTTGATGATGTTGGCAATAATAATACTGGAGGATCAAATGCAATATTTGGTGTTGATGGTTCCCCTATTGTGCATGATGTTTTTATGAGAGGATTGCAGCCCAATGGTGAGCTAGAGGATGATCCTTCTTGGCATACGATACTGATGGTTCCTTATGGTAGAGGAGGAGCGGGTTTCTCAGTTTTAGATGTGACAAACCCAATTATCTCGCCTGGTGTGGGTCCATTACATATGTTCTCAGTATATAATGATTTTATTAATCAAGTTGTTTACATTGCTGATGAAAACGGAAATATAACAGAAAGACAATATACCGCTAATACTGTTAACATAGAAGATTCGAGAGAAGCACTACGAGCAAATACAAATTTAGATAATGTTTTAACTCTGGATGGCTGGCCAGGTAGTGATTCCACAATTTTCCAAGATCCAGTTGCAGTTTGTCAAAGCAACGATGACGTCACTGGTGGTTTTGCTGCTAATGGGACCAATACATGTTATCGAGGAACAACTTATACATTTGATAGTATTCAATTTGATGTACCAGATAATTCTGTAGTTCCACCTGAGATGATTAATGTCTCAGCAGCGGTAAGTGGTGGAGAATTTGAACCAGTGACATTTACTGAAGCTAGAATGGTCAATGGTTCATTAGTGATTACTTTTGAAGAACCCTTAACATATAATCCAGGTGGAAGCGTCAGGGAAACAAGACAAACAGATAACTTTTTTATACAATCTACTTGCTCAGCAGCAACAGGAATTCCACCTGAATTTGACTATAGCAAAATGGGAGAAACTTGGTCAACGCCAAGAATAGTTAGATTACCATCAGACAATCCAAACCAAATAGATGATAGAAATTTTGATAAGTATGTTGCAATTATGGGAGGTGGCCTTGCTGCGAACAACTTATGTACGGGTTCTGCTGTATACTTAGTTGAGTTAAATAATATGGAAGATCCAGGAAGAATTTATGGAGCTGCTCAAAATAATGGACCAATTACAATAATAGACACTTCACCAAATGGTATTGCTATTGGTAATGATATCATTGATACACCCACTGGAAGTGACATAGACAATTCAGTTCCAACAACGCCGATCGTTATCACACCAGATACAGCTTTTGGTATACCATGGCGAGGAGCGTTGGTATATGTCAACGATCGAGAAGGTAAAATTACAAAAATAAATTTAACAGACTCTACAAAAAATGGAGCACAATTATTTGACCAGACTACACTTTTTAAACTTAATGCTACTGGATTAAATGGAAGAGTATCGTTCTTTGGCATGGATGCTGGAGTGGGAGTATCTACCAGAGACTTCTGGCTTTTTGGGGGAACAGGAAACTTTAATCAATTGGGAGCAAGAGGACAATTTATGGATAATATTTTATATGGCATAAGAGATAGAGACTATCCATTCTTTAGACATTTAAATGGTGTACAAATTCCAAGAGAGACGGATCCCGTATTTGTTGAAACAGCTCACTTAGGAGCAGATGCGGCAAGAACTATTGATGATGCAGCAGTATGTTCTGATGTAACTGGTGATATCGCCGGTGACCTTTGTCCTAGAACAGAAGATGCTTGGGTTATTCATTTGGATACCGTCGATGGTTTGCCAACTAATGATCTTAATACTTTAAATTCATTTAGAAAAACCTCAGCACCACCAACATTGTTTCAAGGACAAGTATATTTCCCTGTTTATGAACCACCGGCAGGTGCTAATAGATGTAATATAGGAAATGCATATATTTGTGCATCTGACGATGAATGTGGAACTAATAATTCACATGAATTAATTAAAGGAGGTCGGGGAAATGGAAGCGCATGTGTATTTGTCAGAGAAGGAGTTTTGTCTGAGCTAGTTATCTTTGATAATAAACTTTTCGCAAACGTTGCAGGACCATCTGAAACAGAACAAACTTTATATTCCATCTTAGCTATTGCCGGCGAAGTATTATCCAATAGAGGTGGTTGGCGAGATGTTGGTTTTTAAATAAAAGTTTTTTTAAATCTTCAATTGGATCAAAAGTTTCACAATAATACTTATAAAAAAAATTTTTATTAATTAATTAGACTTTTTAGTTTATTCTTAAGTTTATCTTTATTCTTATTCAGTTTCTCTTTTACCTTATCTTCTATGACACCAGTATCAAAATTTTCAAACTTATCTAACAATTCATTGCTTAATACTTTATCTTTGATGGTCTCCAGAGTACTATTAAAAACTTTTTTCAATTCATCTTTATAATCTTTACTCTTATTAGTATTACCAATGTTCTTAAAGTTTAAATCCTTCAATGAAAAATTTTTATCAATATTTAATTCTGGTGATAATACTGATACTGAAATATTTTTGGCATCAAGATTTCTAATATTAAAATATTTATTTGATTGTGAACTTGTAGTTTTGTTTGAAAGATCTTTCTGTAGTGATCTGACATTATCTGTAAGCCGTTGATTAGAAAAATTAAAATAATAATTAACACTTATATCTTTCAATTGAACATCATTAATTAATATATTGTTTGAAAAAATTGACAACGCATCCAAATTTACCTTAACAGAATTTATTCTAACCAAGTATCCTTGAAATTCTTTGTTTACTAAATTAATGCCTTTAGCATCTGCAGCGCCACTCAAATAATCAATATTTAATTTTTCGATTGTTACTTTTCTACCTAAAGAACTTGAAACATTATCTTCTAAAATGTTTTTTATTAATCTATCGCCCATAAATTCAATTAATAAAAAAAATGATATTGATAAAACTATGATTAAGGTAAAAAATTTTTTCATAACAAGTTATTATATCATTTGATATTTTTTTCTAATAATTAGCTGATCAAACTGGGCACACTTATTAGTTTAAGAATAATTTAATCTGCTCATTTAAAAAAAGAAAAATTAAACATCCTATGATGAGGTAGGGGCCAAAAGGGATTTGAGACGAAAGTTTTTTTTTATTCTTAATTAAATCTGGTATCACACTGATCAAAGCAACAGCAGATGAAAAAAAAATAACAAAAGGTATAGAAATCCATCCAAACCAGAAACCGATTACAGAAAGAAGCTTAGCATCTCCCAATCCCATTCCTTCTTTATTTCTTAATTTTTTATAAATAAAAATTATTAACCAAATGATAATGTATCCGAACAATCCACCTATTAAGGAATTAATAAAATTTGGAAATAAAAAGATATTAAGATTAGGATCAAAGGATTTAAAAAAACCAATTAGGATTAATGGGTAAGTTATTTCATTTGGAATTATAAAATGTTTTAAATCGATAAAAAAAATTATCACAAAGCCAATACATAAAATAAAAAACAATAGACTTGTTGAAGTGAGACCAAACGAATAAAATATAAATACAAAACTAAAAGCAGTGATTAACTCTACCATAAAATATTTGGAATTTATTTGTGCTGAGCAATCCCTACATTGAGCTTTCAGAATGATAAAAGACAATAAAGGTATGTTGTCATACCATTTAATTTGTTTTTTACATGCTGGACAATGAGACCGGCCATAGATAACACTTAAATTATCAGGAATTCTATGAATACACACATTACTAAAACTCCCCCATATACTTCCGAAGATAAATACTATAATATAGGACACAATTTATAGTTTTATTAGAGAGGAAAATTCTATGAGCCCATCAATGCAGTATTGTATAAGCATCATTGCATCTGTTAAGTGCAAATAGAAATTAGGCGCATGAATAATGAATTCCATCAACTTCAAAAATATCAAAAAATTAACGAATATCAATTTATAAATAGTATGTTTTTTGGCGCGAAAAAAAAGGAAACCACTAAAGTAGATGACACTAGTAGTAAAGATTTAGAGTTAGTGACTAAAATGAATCAAGAGTTTGCTAAGTCTCTTGATTTAAAAGAAACATTAAATAATTCATTAGAATTAATTATAAAAAGAATAAATGCACAAGCTGCTAATATCTTTTTAATAGATGAAAAAAATCAATCATTCCAATGTATCGCATCAAAACACCAAGCATACCTCGAAGATTTTGAAATATCTATCACCCAAGGAGTAATGGGTAAGGCAGCGGTGATGAAGAAATGTATTAGAGTTGGCGATGTGCGTAAAGATGTAAGAGAAATTGCTGAATTTTATTTTGATTTAGATAATAAAACAAATTTTACAACATATTCAGTTTTATGTTCACCATTAATTGTTTCAGACGAATGTATTGGAGTTATTCATTGCCTGAATAAAAAAACAAACAACAAATTATTTGAGGAGAATGATAGAAAACTTTTAGAAACTTTGTCTGGACCTGCAGCATTAGCAATTAATAATGCCAAGATGGCTAAAGATTTAATAGATAAGAATAGAATGCAAAAAGAAATTGAAATTGTTGGTGAGATACAAAAAACTTTACTATCTCAAAATCAAAAAGAAAATTTTCCAATAGCAGGTATAAACATCCCAGCTAAAGTTGTTTCAGGAGACTTTTATAACTTTGCAGAACTATCTGAAGGAGTTTATGGTTTTGGTGTTGCTGATGTGTCGGGAAAAGGAATTAAATCTTCTTTGTTAATGTCGAAGGCATCAAGTTTATATAGATGTTTAAGTAAAACAAATTTTTCTGCAGCAGAGTTGTTAAATATTTTAAATTCAGAAATTTGTGAGACAACATCAAGAGGGATGTTTGTAACAATGTTGATTGGAATTTATGATAGCAACAAAAAAGAATTAACTTTGGCTAATGCAGGACATGAACCACCATTAATTTATTCTAACGATGGAAGCTTTTCTAATTTTGAAGAAGCAGGACCACCTTTAGGTATCGCTCCTAAATTTAAATTTAAAGAAACCAAAATTAATTTTTCTAACAGCTCAATGTATATATTCACTGATGGTATTACAGAAATAAAAGATACCAAGGGCAACATGTTAGAGTCTGATGGATTTAAAAATTATATTAAAAAGTATCAACAAAACCCAAATCACGAACGATTAAATAAAATTGTTGATGATATAATTAAATCGGGACGAATTCAAAAAGATGATCTGACTATTGTTGTTGTTGATTCACTATAATTTATTCTTTTATGTTTAGTATAAGTAAAGTAATGATTATAGTTGCAATTGTTATCACAAGTCTTATGTATTGGGCCACAACAAACGTTTGTAGATATAATTTTACCATTGAAAAAAAAACTAACGAATTAAATATTATTGCTGCTGAACTTGTGCCTGCGTTGCCATTAACAGAAGTTTATTATTTTAGAGAACTTAATTGCAATGATGTTAATCTTACATGGGACTATGAAAGAGTTTTAAGAAATTTTAATGCATTATCAGTATTGATTTACCAACAATTAACAACTGACATAAAAGGTAACCCAAACTAAAACAAAAAAAAGTTTTTATGTTATAAAAACTTGGTAAAAGATTATTTTTTATATTTTTTTTTATAAAATTCGCTTTAAAAGTGAAAAATTAGTAAAAATTTTCAAAAAAAAAGATCAATTCTTAATTGAAAACAAAATTTCATTGATTTTTTGCAACCTATAACCCTTCAAATTAAAATTTGATTAAATATAATTTTAAAAATTAATCTCTCTAACACAAAATAGATAACCTCTAACACAAAAAGATGAATTTTAGTAAAAATTAGTTTTTTGTTGATTTTATTGACTTTTTTAATTTTTGAAAAATGAAAAAAACTCTAACACAATTAAAAAAAAACTCTAACACAAGTGAAATTTTTCTTTTGTGTTAGAATAATGCCAGCCTGTAAAATTTAACTTTAAAATAGAATTTAGACAAAAGTGGCTGTTTTATTAGCTTTTTTGAAATTATTACCCATTTTGAACACAATATTTACTTTTGTGTTAGACTAAATTTCAATTTTGTGTTAGAGATTCGCTAAATTGTGTTAGAGAAAAAACTTATAATTATTTTATGAGCGATCAAGACGACGATAAAAAAAATATAAATGAAGATACAACTGACAATGAGTCAGTAAATCAACCTTCAGTTGATGAAAATAATCAACCTGAAGGTGCAGATTCTACTAATAATGACTCATCTGGTGATGAAAACAAAAATAATGAGCAAAATAATGACCAATCAGATGTTACGGCAGCTTCTTCTGAAAAAAAAGAGGAAAATAAAAATTTAGAAACTCAAATTAGCGAGTCAAACGCTGAAGAAAGCAATGTGCAACAAAGTTTTGATGCTTCTGATGAAAAAAAAGATGAAGATAATGGTTCTGGGCACCAAGTTATACATAGAAAAGATGGTCGACTACATATTTATGTTAGACAAGATAAATACAAGGGTGAATTAAAGTCAAAAAATTGGGTTGGTAGACTTTATATTGATGGAAAACAAAAAATTTCATCGTCAGGTACAACAAATTTAGAAGAAGCAATTCCAATTTTGGAAAAATGGTTTGATGATATTCAAAAAGAGAGTGAAAGATTAAAAAATCAAACTAGTGAAACACAAGTTAATGAAAATCAAAATGTAACCAATGAGAATATTTCACCAACAGAGGATAAACAGAAAGTTGAAACACCAATTGTTGAAACTCAAACTCAAAATCAGGAACCAACTGCTCCCGTTGCATCTAATGAAAGCACGGAACTAAATAAGCAAGATCAATTAAAAAGTAAAATAACAAATATTTTTGGAAAATTAAAAGATATTAAATTAAAAAAACCATCTTTTGCAAATAATTTAAGTAAATCTTCTTTAAATAATTCAAAAATTGGTAATTTAAAATCAAAGTTCGAAAGTTTTTTCAAATCTAAGTTAGGTAAATCAAGTGTTCAGGGCGAAGAAATATTAGGAGTAGAACTTGCAAATAAAGAAATTAGATTAGTTCAAGTATCAAGCAACAAAGCAAATCAATGGGTATTAGATAAGTTTCATATTCATCCTGTGGATGTTAGCGATGATAGTGCTCCTATTGAAAATGCTGATAAATTTTCTGAAGAGCTTAGATTAGCTATACAAAAGTATAAAATATCATCACCAAACGTTGCGATATCCATTCCTGTAACAAGTGCAATTATTAGAGTTGTAACAGCTCCACTTATGAAAGATGAGGAGTTAAATAAAGCAATTGAAACTAATTCATTGTGGGAAAATTTAGTCCAACTTACAGATAGTTTAGAGGATTATTCTATTTTTCATCAAGTGATTAATAGAAATCAAAAAGACAATACAATGGATATCTTATTTGTGGCATCAAAATTAACAGATATAAATAGTTATACTTCAATTATAAAGAACGCAGGTTTAAACCCAGTAATTATTGATGTTAAATGTTTTGCCTTAAAGTCAGCGGTAGATCAATCTAATCAACTTACAAATAAAGTTGAGGATGCAAATTTAACTGCAGTTTTAGAGTTTGGATTAGATGAAAATTATCTAATGATATTATATGACAATAATCCAATAATTACTGATATTTTTATCAGAGGCCAAGATAGAAAAATTTTACAAGAGTCTGATGATGCCGAGGAAAAAGAAGGCTTAGTTAGAAGATATGTTACTCAAGTCAAACAAGCTATTCAGGATTTTGAGACAAAATATGAAAAAAGAATTCGAAATATAAAAGTCGTATCAGATATTGATAATGTAGAGGAATATTTAGGAAATTTTAGAAAAAATTTAATGAATGTTGGTTTTAATACTTTTGATCCAACTGAAGGGTTAAAAATTCCAAGTCAATTTCAACAAGCATTAGATAACAGAAATAACAGATCTTATTTATCAACTTCAGTTGGTTTGGCTTTTAGAAAACTTGACGTTTTTGGCTATTATAAATTTGTTACTGCAGTTAAAAATATTAATTTGTTGCCTGATAGATCAAGTGTCATGAAACAAAAAAAGATGAAGGCAATTTCTGGTTTTGCCTTCAAAGGGATAACAGCTGCAGTTGCAGGAATTTATTTAATATTATTTGGCTTATCTTTTTGGAATATTTTTTCATATAACGCTAAATTAAAAGATTATGAAAATGTAAAAGCTGAACATGCAAAATTTGTCAAAGAAAAGAAAGTTGTTTCCAAAGAACTTAAATTAATTAATACAACTCTTAAGTTAAGTAAAACATTAAAATCAAATAAAGAATTAACTTATAGAATTTTAGCCCAGGTGGCATCTAGTGTTCCAAAAAGAGTAAAATTTGATCAAGTAGAATTTAATGGATCTAATACACTAACAATTCAAGGTGTTGCTGCAAGTGACCAGGATATTTTAAAATTTATTGAAAACTTAAGTAAACAAAAATTAGTTCAACAAGCCTCATTGTCATCTATGAAATTGCCTAGGGGAAATACTGGTGGTGCAACAATGAAAGGTTTTAGAGTATTTGTAAAAATTAAAAGAGGTTAACAATGGACATGAATATAGATTTAAAAAATTTGAATATGTCTGATATTAAAGATCAGATCACTAAGTTAGCTGATAAAAAAACTTTAACAAAAATTGGAATCATTGTTGGTTCTATAGTTTTATTTTTAATCATTTATTACGCAATTTTAAATCCGATGGTAAAAACTAGAAAAGTAAAATTAGACGACATGAATTTAAAAAAACAAGAAACGCAACAATTCATTAGTGAAATAAATGCAATGAAAGCAAAAATTAAAAAACTCAAACCACAATATCAAAGATATTCAACTTTGTTTCACTCTAAGGCTGAAGTTGAGGGTTTGTATCAAACATTAAGTGAATATGCTGGTCAAAATGACTTGGTAATTACTTCAATAGAAAAAAAACAAATTAAAGAAGTTTTAAAGGCAACAGCACTTGCCCAAGCAGCTGGAAAAAAAGCAAAAAAGGTTAAAAAAACTCAGGTCAAAAGTGTAAAAAATATCGCTTATTATCTGATCCCAGTAGATTTTGAAATTGGTGGCAATTTTATTGGTTATATTAAATTTAAAAGAGCTCTTTCCCTTTCTCAAAAGATGTTAAACTTTGACAAAGAGTCTATACAAGTGGTAAAAGGGGATTCAACTGGGACGATAAAAGTAAAAGGAACGTTAACTATAGTGGGGTTACCAGATGAATTTTTTTAGAATAGTACTTATTTCTTTACTCTTTATATTTACATCAAATTTAGCGATGGCTGATAATCATACTAAAGAACAAGACATTATAGATAAGGCAAAAGAAATAAATAAGAAAATAAAAGAAAAACAAGCAAACTCTCAATCAAATATTTCGTCAGAAATTGGTAATGAAGAACCATTGCCGTTGAATGATCCTTTTGTCGGGGATAGCTCTCTTACAGGTGGTAGTACTTTGATGATGAGTGATCCCGAGGAAGCAAAAAACGAAATGAGTTTATATAAATTCAAGTTAGTTGGCGTAATGTCCTCGGATAAGGATGATGGCTTTGCATCATTAATTAATGCTAGTGGTGAAGTAATTACATTAAGCTTATTTGAGGAATTAAGTCCAGGTGTAAAATTAATCGGATTAAATAATAGAGAAGCAGTTTTTGAAAAAAATCAAGATTCTCTTTTAGTAATAAATTTTAAAAATCAGATTATAGAGAGAAAAAGATAATTATGAGTTTTCAAAAAAAAATATCATTTCTTATTCTACCTTTATTTATTTTATTTTTATCTGGATGTGCTGATAAATTGGCAAAAAAATCTAAGTCATTCAAGCATGACACTCCACTTATAAAAACTGATGTAAAACAGCTTGGGAAAAAGGAATTAAATACTAGTGCTTCAATGGGACCAGTGCCTGTTGATGGTGATGTTGTCAAACTAAAAAAAAGAAAACAATTATCTTCTGTTAAAGAAAGAAATTATCTATTGATTTCAGAAGAATTCACTTCCTTAAAACAGAATGTTTCGTTTAAATTCCAGGCACTAGATTTTAAAGAGGCGATGAGATTGATGGCAGAGATCGGCAATATAAATATTTTAGTTGGTGATGAAGTTGCAGGCTCTGTATCAGCTGAATTAGATAATGTTCCTTGGGACAAAGCATTTAACGCTTTATTGGATTTAAAAAGTTATGCAGCAGATATAGATGTTGCTAGTAATATTATTAGAGTTTCAACACCTGCAAATTTAACTTCACAAGAAAGTTACAAATCTGCTAGAGCGTCAGCAGTTAAAAAGAAGGTTGAAATTGAAGATTCTGTTGAACCAATTATATCTGAGATTTTTAGACTTTATTATATAACTCCAGCTGAAGCCAAAGCCACTATTTCAGAATTATTTACATCAGTGGGAACAGGTGGAAATTTCATTCCAATACAGGTAACAGAGGAAGCTACCACAAGGTCTATAATTGTAAGAGGGAAAGAAAAAGATTTAGATATAGTGGATAAAGTTATTAGAGAAATTGATAAGAGAACTAAACAAGTTTTAATTGAAGCATTTATTGTTGAGGCCAGTTCAACGTTTGAGCAAAATTTAGGAAAACGACTTGGTTTTGCATACACGAGAAATCGTGAGAGAGTTGGTGGTACTCAAGGAGGAAGTTCCATTGGTAATGCCGGAGGTAGTTCAGCAACTATAGGAGACTCTACAGGAGGATTCACTAGCGGTGCTGGAACTGATAACTTACTTAATTTAGGATCAGCCGCTTCAACAGCTGGAATTGGTATATTGAGAAGAACAGGTTCAGCAGTTTTAAAACTAGAACTTGATGCATTAGAAAATGAAGGTTTGTCCAAAACTGTTTCTAATCCAAAATTGTTTACATTGGATAATCAACAAGCAAGTATTAACCAAGGGGAAACTATTTATATTGATGGTGGAGAAGGAGAAGATAAGGCTGTAGATGCCTCATTGAAGTTAATTGTTACACCAAATATTATTGGAGATGGAAATGTTATGCTTCAAATTCAAGTAAATAACGACACACCTAATAGATCTAACCCTGGAACACCTGGGGTTAACAAAATGGAGATTAATACTAAGTTATTGGTAGCTGATGGAGATATTGTTGTAATTGGTGGTATTAAGAAAAATAATGTTGCTAACTCAAAAGGAGGAGTTCCGGGTGTTTCAAAATTACCTGTCGTTGGAAAAGCTTTGAGCGGAACGTCTAAATCTGACACGATGAATGAGTTATTGGTATTTATTGCACCAAGGATTTTATAATGCTTAAGATTAGTAGAGAAAGTGAAATTAATTTAGTCAATGTATTAATTGATAACGATATTATTTCTGGAAAAGATTTAATCAATATTAAAAAAGTGAGTTCAGAAAATAATAAATCTCAAATCGAATCTATTTTTGAATTAAAGCTTACGGATGAACAAAAGATAATTAATTTATTAATTAAAGAGCAAAATTTAGAAACTATTGATTTGAAAAAAGTTGAAATTACTGATGAAGTTAAAACTGTATTACCTTCAAATTACATCAAAGTAAATTTTGTAGCCCCTTTTAAGATTGATGGAAAGACTTTACATATCGCTATTCCTGATAGTTCAAAACTTGGATTAATGAGAAACCTAAAAGCCATTACTAAAAAAAATATTGAATTACATGCTGCAAAAATTACAGATATTTCAGAATATATAGAAAGATTATCAAGTGAAACTGATGAAGTAACTATCGCCTCAATCCGAGATGAAAACAGAAAAAAGATTAAAACTTTTGAATCTGATTTAGGAGAAGCGGGTGAAGTTTTAGAAAAGCCACCTGAAGAAGATATTGAAGCTATAGAAAATGAGTCGGAGGTAATAAAATTTAGTACCGCAGTAGTAGCAGAAGCTATCAAAATGGGAGTGAGTGATATTCACATTGAACCTTATAGATTTAGTTCGAGAGTGAGATATCGATTAGACGGAATGTTACAAGAGCAAGAGCAATATAAACAATTTCTTCACGACAACTATGGTGCAGTGGTTACTCGATTTAAAATTATGGGTAAACTAGATATTGCAGAAAGAAGATTGCCACAAGACGGAGCTATCAATTTTAAGATAGATAATAAAGTAGTGGACTTACGATTATCAATATTACCAACAGCGAATAATGAAAGAATTGTTATGCGTATCCTTAATAAGGATGCAGGTGATATCAAATTAGAACAATTAAATTTTGAGGAACAAGATTTAAAAAACCTAAGAAAAGCAATTCATAGTACTCAAGGATTGATATTAGTAACTGGCCCAACGGGATCTGGTAAATCAACTACTTTATATAGTATTTTAAAAGAGGTCAGCAAACCTCATTTAAATATTTTAACTGCTGAAGACCCTGTTGAATACGAATTAGATGGTGTAGGGCAGGTTCAAATTAAAGATCATATTGGATTAACTTTTGCCTCAGCATTAAGATCTTTTTTAAGACAAGACCCTGAAATTATTCTTGTTGGAGAGATGCGAGATAAAGAAACTGTTGATATTGGATTAAAAGCAGCATTAACGGGTCACTTAGTATTTAGTACACTTCATACAAATGATGCACCAAGCACAATTACTAGATTACAGAATATGGGAACACCTGATTATTTAATCAGTGCTGCAACGCAATTAGTTGTTGCGCAAAGATTGGCAAGAAAAAATTGTAAAGATTGTAGAGTGCCTGACGATGATGTTAATCCAAAAGTTCTACAAGATTTAGGATTTAGTGCCGAACAAGCATCGAGAGTTAAAGCTACTAAGGGCAAAGGGTGTGCTAAATGTAGTAATACTGGTTACAAAGGTCGACAAGGTATTTATGAAATTTTAGTAGTATCAAAACCACTTAAAGAAGCAATCTTAAGACAAGCTACTACACCAGAGTTAAGAGAAATTGGAATTAAAGAAGGTTTTCAAACGATGAAAGATATGGGGCGAAGACTAATTGCATCTGGAGAGCTTAATTTTAGAGAGTACGAAAGAGTTCTTTCAGGCGAGTAAAAATGGAAGCTTTCACTTATAAAGGAATTTCTGATGGGAAATACGTCGAGGGAGATATAGAAGCAATAAATCTTGATGAGGCTTCACATCTCTTAAAAGAAAAGAAAATAATAATCACAAATATTATTAAGTCTAAAAAAAAGGCAGCTGAAAAGAAGAAATCTAGTGGCTCCTCTCTTTTTGGTAGGAGTAAAAAAGTAAAAATAGAAGATATTCTAATATTTTCGAAGCAATTTGCGACTATGGTTAAGGCAGGTTTACCAATCCTTCAGGTATTAGCAATGTTGAGAGACCAGATGGAAAGTCAGGGGATCAAAGATATTATTGAAGATATACGAAAGAGCCTAGAGGGTGGAGTTAACTTATCAAAATGTTTTGAAAAATATCCTCAACATTTTGACAATGTTTATGTTAACTTGATTAAAGCAGGTGAAGCCAGTGGTAAATTAGATGTTTTCTTACTTAAAATTGTAGAGTCACTTGAAAAGAAAGAAAAAATTAAGAAAAAAATTAAATCTGCTCTAATGTATCCAGCAATAATGTTTACCGTAGCTATCACAGTTAGTGCTTTCATGTTAGTTAAAGTAGTTCCAGTATTTGCTAAAATGTATGATGGTATGGGTTTAGAACTGCCAGCTGCTACAGCAACAATTATGGCGATGAGTGACTTTTTAAGAGGAACAGGTGGAAAAGTTATTCTCTTTGGAAGTATAATTGGTTTTTTTGGATTCAGGTTTATTACAAAAAGAAATGCTGCAATTCGATTTAGATGGCACAGACAAGTTTTAAAATTACCATTGTTTGGAGATATGATTTTAAAATCTATGCTAGCTAGAATTTCATTAATTATGGGAAATTTAAGTGCAGCAGGTGTTAACTTATTAGAGAGTTTAGAGATTGCAAAGTCTGTCAGCAATAATGATGTTGTAACAGACGCTTTAGAGAATGTTAAAAAAGGAGTTTTCTCAGGAGATACATTAACGAAACTGTTTTTAAAAGAGCCATTGTTTCCTCCCACCTTTAGTCAATTGATTTCTGTTGGTGAGCAGACAGGTCAATTAGATGAAATGTTTAATTCAGTAGCTTCTTATTATGAGGAAGAATTTGATACCACTGTTGACAACATGTCTAGCTTAATTGAACCGATTATGATTGTTTTTATGGGTGTAATGATTGGTGGACTAATGATAGCGATGTACTCACCAATATTCAACGTTGGTGCACTTATTAACTAGGAAATAAAGAATTAACAAAAATTTATAATTTTTTAGTAAGTACTAAATTATTAATCCACGGTTTATCGCCTTCTTTAAATTTAATAGAATCCATTATTTCTTGAATAAAAAAAGTACCAAGGCCACCTGGTTTGACGTCATCAATCGCTCTATGTTTAACTTTACTTTTTTCAACTGGTTTTCCCTTATCAAAAAATGAAATTTCAAGTTCTTTATCTGTGCAAGAAATTCTAACTGCCATTCTATCTTGCGTGTCAGGATAATCTTTATAAGCGTGTTTAACAATATTTTGTGCCGCTTCAGCAATTGCTAAAACTAATTCTTCCCTTAATTCCTCATTAATTTTAAATTTCTCAAAAACTTCTCTTGAGAAACTTCTTACATCCTTCAAACTTGATGAATTTACTAAGAAATCTTTTTTTTCAGACAAATTTGTTGTATCCGCCACTTCAGTGTTCATTATCTCTAATTACTCCAAATTTAAAATTTGCTCTAACTTTGCCATCATAATCACTTTTAAAACAGATTTACTTACGTCTTTAACTATGAGTTTAGTTCCTTTCTCTAATGCCTTTTGATGACTTTCAATTAAAACTGATATGCCTGACGAGTCCATGTACTGAACATTACTTAAGTTTAAGTTTACATTTTTGCCAGCATCAATTAAAGGAAAAATAACTTCTTTCGCTCCCTCTGTTTTATCCATATCTATCTCACCATCTAAAAATACAGTGCTAGCGTCGCCTTCTTCTGTTACTTTATATGTCATAGAAATTTCCTTGCCATTGCTAAAACTTTTTCAACTGGTTGACTGACCTCTTTAAGTTCAACTTTAGTGTTTTTTTCTTTTGCTCTTTGATTACTTTCAACTATCACTGAAATTCCAGACGAGTCCATATATTGAACACCTTTTAAGTTCAAATGAACTTCCTTTCCAGAGTCAATAAGTGGGAAAACTACCTCTCTAACGTTGTCAGCAACATCCATATCTATCTCTCCATCTAGGAATACTGTGCTAATATTTTCACTTTCAGTAACTTTAAATTTTATCATTTTAATATTCTATTAGGCTAATAACAAAAAACATATAAAAATTAAACCCAAATTGGCCAAGGAAATCAAATATTGAGTGAAATTAGGCAATATTTATAGTTTACATCATCGATAATTATTATAAATTTTTAAAATTAATTAATTAATTAAAGAGGAAACATGAAAAATAACAAAGGTTTTACATTAATCGAACTATTAGTTGTTGTAGCGATTATTGGTATTTTAGCGGCTGTAGGTGTTGTTGCCTATAATGGTTATACAAATAGTGCAAAAATAAATGCATCAAAATCTAATCAAGCGGCTGTAGTAAAATATATAGCAGCAGAAATTCAAAAATGTAACATGGGTACAGAAGATACCGCAATGGATGGAAATTTAACTTGTCTTGGTAGAACTGGATCTACAATTCAAGCTGCAGCAGTAGCAGGACTTGCTGATTTTAAAAACGCTCACGCACCAGCTTGTAAAGGCGTTACAAATGGTGCTCTTGCAGAAGGTGAAGCTGCTCCTTGTGCCGGTTCAGGAAAAGGTTATACCACAATAGCGGTAGGTACGGACGATGATGCAGGTAAGCTTGTTGTTACAACACAATACGATGATGGTACTACTGACACGATGACAAATAAAGTAGAAATAGAATAATCATCTATATTAAAAGAAAAAAATATGAAAATTAAAAGCTCACTAGGATTTTCCCTAGTAGAGCTTTTAGTTGTAGTTGCAATAATTGGAATTTTATCAGCTGTTGGTCTTATGAGTTACAATGGCTATGTATCTGGAGCTAAAGAAAAGACTATTACAAATGTAATGCAACAAATTTCTTTGGCACAAACAGAGGAATACTCAAATAGTGGTAGCTATTTTACTCAATCCACGGGAACTTGCACACCAACTGACATAACATCAAATGAAATTGAGGATGAATTATTTGATGGCGGCGATCAAATTGCAACTGAAGCTGGCTACAATATATGTATTGCAAGCACTGGTGCAGCAAATTATAACATTTTCGCTTCTGAAATTTCAGGAAACACTCCCTGCACACTCACCCTAAGTCGAAATGGAAATTTCACTAGAGGTAATGATTGTTAAGAATTTAACATTAAAATCAATTTGATCACTAAATTAATTGCTAGTTGAAATTTTTTTGTTAGGTAATAAAAATTATGGACAAAGATATGGCTCAAGAAGTAATAGATGTGTTAACTAGTAATATAGACACTTTGTGGGTTATTGACTGCGCGATATTAGTTTTCATTATGCAGGCGGGTTTTATGTGTATGGAAACTGGTTTATCTAGACATAAAAATAGTATCAACGTTGCTTTAAAAAATGCTGCTGATTTTGGTGTATCGGTTGTTATCTTTTGGATTTTTGGTTTTGGTTTGATGTTTGGTACTTCTTATAATGGATTTTTTGGTACTGATTTATTTTTCTTTAAAACCGATAAAGCTGAGTACATGACTTACTTTGTCTTTCAAGCAATGTTTGTTGCAACAGCGGCAACTATCATTTCAGGTGCTGTTGCAGAGAGAATGAAATTTAATGGTTATTTAATTATGACTGTTTTAGCAACGGGAATTATTTATCCAATTGTTGGGCATTGGGCTTGGTCTTCAAGTTATCTTTCAAAGTATGATACTGTTGATCAATTGTTAGCAATAACAGGTACTGTTAAAACTACTGGTTGGCTCTCAGATTTGGGTTTTGTTGACTTTGCCGGAAGTACTATTGTTCATTCTGTAGGTGGATGGATCGCATTAGCAGCAGTGATTATTTTAGGACCAAGAATTGGAAAATATTCTGATGCAAACAAAGGTAAGTTTACGGGTTCTAGTTTCCCTTTAGCAGTTTTGGGTACGCTAATATTATGGTTTGGTTGGTTTGGTTTCAATGGCGGAAGTAATGGTGCAATGGACGAAGCGGTACCTTTAATATTAATCAATACTTTTTTAGCTGCAGCCTTTGGTTTGTTAACTGGATTGAGCATTTCATACTTAAGATTTAAAAAGCCAGATCCGTTTTACATTATATTAGGCCCACTCGCAGGGTTAGTTGCAATTACTGCTGGATGTAATTCTATGACGTCAGTGACATCTATTTTTGTAGGGATCATTGGTGCAATTATTGCAATTATTGTTAATGAAGTATTGAATAGGTTTGAGGTAGATGACGTGGTTGGTGCAGTTCCAGTTCATTTAGCAGCAGGAGTTTGGGGAACGTTAGCAGTTGGTTTATTTAGTGACTTAAGTATTTTGGATACGGGGCTTGATAGATTTTCACAAATAAAAATTCAATTAATTGGTATAATTTCTATAGGTGCATTTACATTTATATCCTCATATGTAATTTTAAGTTTTTTTAATAAATTTTATCCACTCAGAGTAAGTCCTGTTCAAGAGGAACTCGGGTTGAACATTGCAGAACATAATGCGGTATCAATTGAGCATGATTTAATTACTATTTTGGATAAACAATCAGAGTCGGGTGACCTTAAAATAAGAGGCCCACAGGATCCGTTTACCGCAGGGGGTGTTATTGGTCTTTATTATAATAAGCTTATGAGCAAACTTGAAACTAGTGAAGATGAAAAAAATAAATGGCGTGAAAGAATTTCAAAAGAAGTGAAACTTGCGGTTAAAGTTCAAGAAAACTTTTTACCTAAAAGAAATCTAAAAAATTATCCTGTGCACGGAATTAATATTGCAGCAAGAGAGGTTTCAGGAGATTTTTTTAGTTTTTATCCTCATAATGATAGTATTTATTTTATAATTGCAGATGTGGCTGGTAAAGGAATTCATGCAGGCATGGTTATGGCTAAAGCATCTACTTTGTTTGAAGTTTTAGCACAATCTAAAGTAGATCCAGATGAAATGGTTTTTCACATGAACAATGATTTAAATAATACTAAAACTGCTGGTATGTTTGTCACCTCCATTGTAGGAGAATATAATTTAATTACTGATGAAATTAGATGGGTCAATGCGGGTCATCAACCTGCAATTTTAAGAAACGGACAAGGTAAATATGATCAGTTTGAAAGTTCAGCTCCTCCATTAGGTGTTATAAAGCAAAAAGATAAAACTATATATAATATTCATAAAACAAAATTAAATGGCTCAAGATTTTATGCTTTTACTGATGGATTGTCAGAAAGCTTAAATGATAAAGGTGAGGAGATAGGGATTGATGGTTCAATTGGTATCATCGAGCAAAATTATAATAAAGATACAATTAAACAATTAGACAGTATTACTCAATCTGTAATAGGAACCAGCCAAAATAGAAAATTATCTGATGACTTAACATTAATAAGTATTGGAAAATAAGAGTAATTTCTAAAATTAATTAATTGAAAAAAATAATAGACTTAATATCTTTTCATTTTTATGTTTTTGTATTTCGTAAGATTTAAATTATTTTTGATATCAATAATTCTTTTGATTTCTACATCTGTTTTTTCTTCAGAAAAAAATATTACTTATATGCAAATCTTGCAGGACCCTAATAACTTAGATTTGAATTTAAAGTATGCACAACAACAAGGAAAGGTTGGGAATTTTAAACAAACAATTTCAACACTAGAGAGATTGAATATGCTTTATCCAGACAATGTTGAAATCAAATTATATTTGTTATCTGTTTTGGTTCAAGTCGACTCTCCAGAAAAAGCTAACACTATTATTGAAGACATGAAATTAAGAAGAGATCTTTCTGCTGAGGACTTAGAAACTTTACAAGAAATTGAAGAAGAGTTAAGAGAACGTGAACCAAGCTTGTGGAATATAACAGCAGATGTTGGTTTTGGTGCTACATTTTCTAATAACGTTAATAGTGTTACAAAAAATAGATTGAAACTAGAGGAAGACTCTGTGGCTGCTTTTACATCTGCAATTCACGATAGAACTGAAAGTGCATCATTAGGTATAACTGCAACAAGACCTGTTGGTGAAGAGTCATCATTATTATTAAATTTTGGTCATACCACATCTAATCAATATCAAGAGGCTGATGATGATTTTCAAAGTTATGGTTTAACGATTGGTTTGGATACTACTTTAGGAAATCAAAGTTTAAGTCCTTATATAATTATGAGTAAAACTGATGCACAGCATGATTCAGATAGTTTTTCATTTATGGCAGGTATAGGAGGTTTCTTCACAGTAGGAGAAAGACATTCTTTTAGCTATGGTTATTCTTATTCAGACTCTAAAGCAAATAATAATTCATCCGACACTACTGCAGATGATACTAATTCAATTGGTCATGGTTATACTTTTGGTTATGATTTAATTATAACTCCAATAATTTCTAGCTCACTCAGTTTAGGTTATAGTGATAGTGATGCGAAAGTTGATGCTGGAAATGATTACGAAACTTATGAATTTGGTATTGGTTTAAATTTTGCATTTCCTTGGGCTTATATAGCATGGAGTGCCTCAACTAGTTTCAATGATTATAAAGTTGCAGACTCTTCAGTAACCTCAGCTAAGTTAAGATCTGATAATGCAACTACAACTGATTTAATGATTACTAAAGCTATAGGAGATATTTTTCCAGCAATTGATCCAAACAGATCACTCTTTATAAATTTGTCTTATGAAAAAACGTTTTCCGAAGCAAATATTATGAACTACGACTATTTAGCCGATTCCTTTGCATTAAGTTTTTCTAAAGCTTTAAGACTGAATTAGTTACTTTTTTCCTAAAATACCCTTAAAAATTACTTTTTTAGTCGTTCAATTTGAGCTTTTAAAGTTTATTTTTTTTATATTTTTGTTAGTTTTACGATAATGAAAAAATTATTGTCAGTTCTGTCAGGTCTAATTTTTATGATCAGCACAAGCGTTTTTGCTGAGGAAAAATTAACCATCGAAAAACAATTAGTTGGAATTGTTGGTGCAATTTCTGGAACTGTAAAAACTGAGACTAGAGAATTAAAAGCTGGTGACAAAATTTATTTAAATGAAACAATTGTTGCTGGTGCAGGATCTGGTACACAAATTTTACTCTTAGATCAATCAACATTTACCATAGGTGAAGACTCAGAAGTTGTGATGGATACATTTATATTTGATCCTGCAACAAATGACGGAAAAATTGTTGCGAGTGTCAAACAAGGAAGCTTAAAAGTAATCTCTGGTTTGATTAGTAAAAAAAATCCTGATAGCTTAACTGTAGAAGTGCCAGAGGGAACACTTGGATCAAGGGGAACAGAATTTCAGACAATCGTATCAAAAGGTAAAACTGATACTTTATTAATTGGTCCAGGAAAAAATAATACGTTAGGAATGAGACCAGGGGCAGTTCTAGTTGGAAACAACTTAGGTTCAACTTTACTTGATAATCCATACAGCATGGCTTCAATGACTAAAGGTAAAGCGCCTGGCCAAGCAAAAAAAATTACCAAAAATCAATTAAAGAAATTTAACAAAAAGATGAAAGCCTTAAGAGTTGCTAAGCTCTCGCCAGAAGAAAAAAAAGGTAAGAGAAAAGAAATGAAAAAGCAATTAAGAAAAGAGCTTAAGTCTATGGGTTTTGAAAAAGAAGAAATTAAGTCAATCATAAAAGAAAATATTCAAAAAGATAAAGAGAAGAAGGTAGCAATTAAAAAAGAAAGAGCTGAAAAGAAAAAAGCTAAGAAGAAAAAAGCTAAAGCAGAAAAGAAAAAGAATAAAAAGAAAAAAGCTAAAAAAGTAGATAAGAAAAAAGGTAAAAAGAAAAAAGCTACTAAAAAAGGTTCTAAAAAGAAAAAAGCAGTTAAGAAAAAAGAAGGTAAAAAGAAAAAAGCTACTAAAAAGAAAGCTACTAAGAAAAAAGCTGTGAAAAAGAAGGCTACTAAAAAGAAAAAAGCAGTAAAGAAAAAACCAGCTAAGAAGAAAAAGAAAGCGGTTAAGAAAAAAGTTAAGAAGAAAAAGAAAGTAGTTAAAAAGAAAAAACCTAAAAAGAAAATTAAGAAAAAAGTAGCAAAGAAAAGAAAGATAGTTAAAAAGAAAAGAGCAGCTAAAAAGAGAAAAGCTAAAAAGAAAAGAAGAAAAAAGAAGTAATTAGCTAGTTCTTAATAAGTTTCATTTACATTACTTAAATTAGATATAAATTTCACTTTGTGAAAGCTTTTGTACAAAAAAATTTAAATTATTTTGTTTTCTTAATTTTACTTACATTATTAATCTTTCTTAAAATTTTAAATCCTGCGTTTATAAAGTCTGTTTCATATTTAAGTTTTGATTTGTATCAAAAATTATTTGTAGAAAAAAAAGATAGCGATGTAGTTATTATTGATATTGATGAACAAAGTTTAGGTAAATTTGGACAATTCCCGTGGAACAGGACAGTATTTGCCAAAATTCTTGATCAATTAAATATGCACAATCCAAAAGCCATAGGTTTTGATATTTTTTTTACTGAAAAAGACAAGCAATCGCCTGAGGCAATTATCAAGTCTTATGGTTTAATTCCTTCTGATGTTGCGGACATTCAAAACTTAAAAAGTCCTGATGATATTTTTTCTAAAAAATTAAAAGAGTCTAAATCAATCATTGCTGTTTTGGGTAGTAATGTACCTTCACATTCAAATTATGATAGAAAAGCAAAAGCCAGATTTTTATCTAAAGGTGGTGATCCAAAAGATTTTACTTATTCATATCCTCACTCAATAGGTTCCTTAGAAAAACTAGAAAAGAATGTTATGGGATTAGGCTCTATATCTTTTTTAGATCAATTAGATGGAATAATACGATCCTTACCATTAATTGTGCAATTTGATAAAAAGATATATCCAACAATGGGATTGGAGATGGTTAGAGTGGGATCCAAGCAAAAAAACATTTATGTAGAATTAAATGAAGTAGGCATCCAAAGAATAAGTGCTAGACCCCACAAAGTTGAGTCAGATCCTAATGGGATCATTTGGATCAAGTATAAAAAATCAAATAAAGATCAATTTATATCAGCTGGTGATGTGTACGATGGGAAATTTCAATCAGATTTTTTTGAAGACAAATATGTTTTAATTGGAGCATCAGCACAAGGACTTTTTGATCTTGTTAAAACTCCACTTGGTGTGACTATTCCAGGAGTAGAAGTTCATGCTAATGTTATAGAGAATATCCTCGATCAATCTTATTTGGTGCGAAATCCAAATACATATATTTTTGAATTAATATTTTCAATTATTATTGCTTTACTTACATTTGTATTGTCTCAAAAAATTAAACCAAAATATAGTTTATCCATATTCTTTGGGAATATTTTAGCAATTATAATTATTGGTTTTTCTATTTATAAGTTTAGATCAGAATTAGTAGATTTTAGTTACCCTATTTTCATTGTAACACTAACATTTTTAACAGGATTGTATTTCAGGTTTATTGAAGAAAACAAAATGGCTTTAGCCAATCTTCAAAAAGAGGCCAAACTTTTAAAAGAACGTGAACTAGCAGCTGGAGTTCAAAAAAGCTTATTTCCTGATATTTCGAAATTTGAGAATTTTATTTTTGCAAAAAATGTGCCTGCAAGAGATGTTTCAGGGGATTATTTTGATGTTGTTAGATCTAGTCCTGAAGAATATTTTTTTACTTTAGCTGATGTATCTGGCAAAGGAGTCAAAGCAGGAATGTATATGGCAAAAGCATCCTCAATCTTTAGAACTCTTACTAATTTAAAATTTCCTTTAGAAAAAGTAGTATTTGGTGTCAATAACGAATTAGTTGAAGCAAAATTTAAAGGAATGTTTGTCACTGCTGTATTTGGAAAATTAAACATTAAAACGGGTGAACTAGTGTTTATTAATGCGGGTCATGAAAGTATTTTAACTTTTGATGAAAACAAAAAATATGAATATATAAAATCTGAAATGCCACCCATTGGGATTGTAAAATATTTTACAGAGTCAATGGTGAAATCAAATACTATTAATCTTAAAGATAAAACTTTTGTGGTTTACACTGATGGAGTGACCGAAGGGTACATGAAAAATGGTGAAGAGTTAGGTGCTGAGGGAGTGCAAAAAATCATTAACGAAATGTCACAGGTCACACCAAAGTCCATAGTCGAAGCTATCGAAAAAGAGCTTAACTGGGGTGCAGAAAAGTTAAGGGATGACATCACTTGTATGGCAATAAACATCAATAATACCGAGCTCATTAAGAAGAAATAATTTGAAACCCAAATTGAATAAATTGATTATTTAAAGTTTTTCAATTTTATGTAAATTGCATTTGTGAAACGAATCTTTTTATTACTATTTTTGCTACCCATGTTGAGTAATTGTACTCAATATTCCTCCATGTTAAGTCCTGCTTTAACTCTAGCACATACAGGTAATATCGCTCAAGCTACAAGCTCATTAGCGATTAACAAAGCTAAAGACGATTACGTTGAAAGTTTAAATTTAAATGCAGAATTAATTTGTCCAACTCATCATTCTTCAGAGTTAAATGAAATTTTCTTTGAAACCATAGATCATATGGATTGTTATTATGATCCTCTTAGCATTCTTCGATAATCTTAGTTTATTTTTTTCTAATTTTATTTTTGACATTGATTTTCGAAGCCAATAAAATTTTTAAATGAATTTTTTTTTACCACTAAAGATAATAACTTATTTGATAATTTGTTTATCTTTTATTTCTAATTCATATGCTGAAGTTAAACCTAGTTTGTTAAGGACAGTTAGTTTAACTAATATTGTCAAATCACCATCAGATGTAAGATTTAATCCTGCAGGAACTAGAATTTTTTTCTCTGATTTTCGTTTTGGAGAAAATGTTTTGATACAATTTGATGTTGATACCCCTTTTAATATTTCTACGATCGATTTTAATAGTAAAGTTGAGTTAGCTACTAATGGAGGAGGTATTGACAATATAACTGATCCACAAGGTTTTGAGTTTAATAGCGATGGAACAAAAGTTTTTGCTATCAATGATGGAGGTGGATTTAACGCCCATTTGCTTTCAACTCCCTATGATTTTTCAAATGCCACTATGGTTGCTGACGATGGTTTTCATTTTAGCACAGATCCAGATCCAGTTATAAATAATAATAGAGATGTTAAATTTAATCTTGATGGAACAAAAATGTTTCTTATAGATGTCAAAAGTACTAGTAGAAGAGTAATTGAATTTAATTTGTCTACCCCGTATGACACCAGTACAGTTACCCAAGGAAATAGTTTTAATATTAGTGAAAATAACACAACCCTTCAAGATTTATCATTTGATGATGATGGTACAAGAATGTATTTAATCGAGTCTTCAAAAACTCCGGGTACGACATTTATTTACGTTTATAAATTAAGTTCAGGCTTTGATATAACTACAGCAACGTTTGCTGGAAAAGTTCAGCAAGTATTCGAGGATGTAGGAAGTGATGGGACTAACGGCACTCCCCTTGGTATGGGCTTTTCTGAAAATGGAATGAAATTTTACCAAGTTACATATCAATCGGGCACAGAAGGTGAGCGTGATAGAGTACATGAATATGATTTAGTTTGTCCTTATGGGATTGTAATTTGTGAAAATGAAACAACTACCAGTACCAGTTCACAAGTTAATATTGCTAAAAATGTAATTTATCAAAATTCAAATACAATTTTCAAAAGATTCGATTGGTTACGTAGAAATGAGGAAAAAAGAAATTTAAATAGTCATAATATTAAACTAGATATCAATAATCCAATTTTAGCTTCATTTAAGCATAAGTTAGAGAACTCATTAAAACATAATTTAGAAAACTCACTTAATAATAATCAATATATTCACGCATCCTTAAAAGATAAAAATCCTTTCAAGAATATGAGAAATTGGTCTCATTGGTCTCATGGAGATATTTCATTTGGCAGAGTAGGAGAAAAAGGTTTCATTAAACCAACAGACATAAGAACAAGAGGTATTATGTTTGGAGCTGATAAATTAATTGATAATAAAATCTTTGGGCTAGCTTTTCGATATGGCAATGATGATGTTAAAATTGATACTGGTCTAGGAAGTAAATTAGATGCACATGCATATACTTTAAATATGTATGCAAGTTTACCTTTAGATGGAAAATCAAATCTTAATACTCTAATTGGTGCAAGCTTTTTAAGCATTGATCAATTAATCAAAAATACTGTTACAGGAGATAGATACGGCAGACAAATATTTACATCAATGATTTATGAAAATGAAAACGAATATACTAGACATAATTTAACTCCATTTGGTAAATTTGAGATAGGTATCACCCAACTTTCAGAGTATACGGATTTTGGTACTTCTGCAACAAACAGTGTAGATGTTCACGAAAGACTTACTTTTAAAACTAGTAATGCTTCGGGGGGTTTCAAGTTTGATGATACTTTATATCTTGATAATAAAACTCTAAACAGAAATGGTTTTGTAGAATATATTATTGATTTAACTCCAGATATCGATCATTTTTATAAAAATCACATTGATAATACAACAGTAAGAAACACTTTAAAAAAACATTCTTTGCATAATATTAGGGGAAATATTGGCTTTGAGTATGTAGATATGAATGGTTACACTTTTGCAATCAATTATGAAAGATTTCAAAGTTTAAGTAATAGTGCATACTCAGACAGTTTATTATTTAAGCTGGGAAAAAAGAAAGTTAATAATGCAAGTCTAGATTTGATATATGATCCAACGAATAACAATAATACTGAGATTAGTTATTTAAAAAACTTTGGTAATTTTAATTTAAAATTTAATTCTAATTATAGTTTATTTAGTAGAATTCCAGACTATGGTGCAAATTTAGAGATTTCTGGTACTTTTTAATTTGTAAAATTAAAAAAATTATTTTAAAAGCTCTTGAAGTTTATTTTCTTTCTCTAAGGCTCTGACCTCATCATAACCACCAATGTGTTGGTCATCGAAAAATATTTGAGGAATAGTTCTTTTACCATTTGCTTTTTGGATCATTTCATCTTTTGCCCCATCAACCTTTGCAACATCAATTTCTTTATAAGGTGCATTATTTCTTGTAAGTAATCTTTTAGCTGCTTCACAATAATTACACATGGGACCGGTATAAATTGTAATTTTTTTCATAAGTTATAGATAATCACCTTTTTTTATTTTACTAGTAATTTGTTTTCTTGAATATTCAAATTTTTTTCTGTGTTTAATACTTTTTTGATGAACTCTTTTTCTCCATAATCTAAATGATGATGGTTTGAGTGATTTTCTCATTATCTTAATAACATCCGATTCTCGGTAGCCAGTTTTTTTTTCGATATCTTCAAAAGTGACCCTATCGGCCCAGGCTGCCCAGATGACCCAATCAGGATCTTCATGATTTGGCTCTGGATTTTTAACTCGGGTTACGGGCCTGTGACCTTTTTTTTTCATAAATCCCTTATATTTGAAAAAAATCGATAATGCATTTTTTTTTGGATCTGTTATATTGTGATTTGATAGTCCTACTTAGCCATCTTTAGCTCCCGGTTTTTTAGGACTATCTTTTTTTTTATGCTCCCCCTAGATTTTATCCTTTTTTTACAGATCATAATTTTCTTATTCATCACACCGGGCACCCCCAGAATAGTTATTATCTCTTATTCGATGAATTATGGAGTTAAAAATTGTATTTGGACAGCTTTAGGTGATGTTTCAGCAAATTTATTTCAAGCAACCTTAGTAATTTTTGTTGTAGGAACTTTTTTGTCGGATAATCCAAACTTTTTAAACTTTTTTAAGTGGGTTGGAGTTATTTATTTAATGTATTTAGCTTATGATGTGTACAAATCTTCACCAAAAGATATAAATTCAAAAATAGTTAGCACCAAAAGTGTTTTTTCTTTTTATAAAGATGGTTTTTTAGTTGCAGGCACAAGTCCTAAGGCTTGGTTGTTTTTTCCTTTAATATTTCCCCAGTTTATTGACTTTAATACTAATTATATTGTTCAATTTTTTATTTTAATCACAACTTATGTTGTTTTAGATTTTATTTCTTTGATTGGTTACGCTTTGCTAGCACAAAAATTAATTACATGGATCAAAGCAAATCCAAAAACAATTAATACAATCTCAGCGAGTGTTTTAGTTATCATTGCGTTTATTATTATTGTTACACAACAATATTAGAATATATCTAAAGTTGTTTTTGCCTCTTGCAATAAAGGAAAATTATTTATTTAATTAAGAATTAATTAATTAATAACAGAAGGAAATAAAATGAAAATAAACAAGATAATCTTGAGTTTTATTTCTGCAGTAGCAATTTTACTTTCAACTTCAGTTGTTTCATTGGCAAAAGTAGTTGGTGATAAAATTGTTTTAGGTGCTGCTATTTCATTAACTGGAAAATATTCATCTAATGGTGTTCATACACAAAACGGCTATAACATGGCTGTTGATAGAATTAATAGCATGGGTGGTGTAAAAGTTGGTGGAAAAACTTATAAGTTTGAAATCATTTACTATGATGATGAATCAAACCCAAAAAGAGCGGCTCAATTAGCAGAAAGATTAATCTCACAAGATGGTGTTGAGTTTATGCTTGGACCTTATAGTTCAGGCTTAACAAAAGCAATTGCACCGGTTACAGAAAAATATGGTGTACCGATGGTGGAAGCAAATGGTGCGTCTAGATCTTTGTTTACTAAAGGTTACAAATATCTATTTGCAGTTTTAGCTCCAGCTAATTTATATCTTGATGTAGCCATTAGAACAGCAGTTGAGTTAAATGGTGGAAAAGGTGTAAGAATTGCACAAGCATTTGAACAAGATGCTTTTTCACAAGACGTAAGATTAGGTATTTTAGATGCAGCGAAAGAAACTGGATCTGAAATTATAATCGACGATAAGCTGCCAAAAGAGCTTAACGATATGGCTGCAACATTAGTTAAAGTAAAACAAATGAAGCCAGATGTTCTTGTGGTATCAGGTCATACAAAAGGTGCATTAACTGCAATTAGACAAATTGCTGAAATGAAAGTTGATGTTCCAATGTTAGCAATGACACATTGTGATGCTGCGAAATTATCAAAACAACATGGTAAAAATTCTCAGTATGCATTATGTGCTTCTCAATGGCATAAAACACTAACGTATAAAGATAACTTCTTTAAAGATGGTATGACTTATGCGGCAGATTTCCAAAAAGAGTTTGGATATGACCCACCATATCAATCAGCAGAGTCTTCTGCAGCATTGTTAGTGTTTAAGGATGCTTTTGAAAGAGCGAATTCTTTCGATCAAAAGAAAGTAAGAGATGCTCTTGCAGCTACGAACATGCAAACATTCTATGGAAATATTAAGTTCGCACCGGGTGGTCAAAATGTTGACAAGCCGATGGTACTTTTCCAAGTAATGTGTGATGGCGCTGGGAAATGTGAAAATAAAGTTGTAGCTCCACTGAAGTGGGCATCAGCTAAATTGATTCACCCAATTCCTAAGTGGTCTGACAGATAATAACAAATCTTTAAATACCCCCTAAACTCTAGGGGGTATTTTTTTTAGAGGCAAATTATGGATTTCATGGTTTTTCAGTATCCGATGATAACTGTTCAAGCTTGCTTGGACGGGATACTACTTGGAATTTTATTTGCATTAATTGCTTATGGTATGGCTTTGCAATGGGGCGTGATGAATATCATAAACATTGCACAAGGTGATCTAGTTATTCTTGGCGGTTATATTGCATACTTCATGTACCTTTATGGAATTCATCCTGCCTGGGGTGTAATTATAGCTCCGATCATAATGTTTTTTGTGGGTGTAGGAATTTATAAATTAGTAATTAATAAAGTCGTCGATAGAGATTTGTTTATCTCAATTCTTGCTACATTCGGCATAAGTATTCTTTTTATGCAGCTAATGAACTTCGCATTTGGTGCGGATGTTGTCTTAGCTAATTCAGGTTATGGCACAACATTTTTATTTGATAGTGCAGTAGTTTTACCAAATTCAAAAATATTTTCGGCATTCGTTAGTATTGTTTTTGCTATTGGTTTAGTAATTTATATGAAAAAATCAAAGCTTGGTCGAGCAATCAGAGCAACAGCTCAAAACGCAAGAGCTGCAAAGATTTTAGGTGTAGATACAGAAAAAGTTTATGCTGCTACATTCGGCATAAATGCAGCCCTTTGTGGTGTTGCTGGTGCTTTAATCTCCATAACATTTACCATTCATCCTTACATGGGATTACCCTATACAATCAGATCTTTTATGATTGTTATTGTTGCTGGATTAGGAAATTTACCTGGAGTAGCATTATCAGGTATGGGATTAGGAGTTTTTGAGGAATTCGCGGACTATATTTTAGGCACTGAATTTAGAATAGGTGCAGTATTTTTATTATTAGTTTTAATTTTAGTCTATAGAAGATTTAAATTATCAAGAAAAAGAGAGTACTTAAAATGAAGAAAATATTACTAATGATATTATTGTTAACATTTCCAAATTTATCTTTTGGAAATGAAAGATTTATACCAATTGAATTATGGCTGGGGATACCATCGACTGGTTCAAGTGAATTGAAATTTTATGAGGTGAATAATAAGCAACATAATGGAAAATTAAAAGTCTCAGGTCCTATTGACTGGAAAAATGAGATAACAGGAAAGACAATTAAAGTTTATGAGAGAAAAAGAGGTTCTAAAATACAGCTCTTTACAATAACTAATAATGGTCAATGCTTGGGAAGAGTGTGGGATAGTAGGAAAAGAAAAAGAGGAGTTGTTGTTGCAATAGATAATGGCTGTAAATTTCCACTAGGAACTTGGAAAGAGGGAGAAACTCGTGATTTCTTTTCAGCTTATAACTGGCCAAAAAAAAAATCAGGTGGTAGCTCTACTAGCAAAAGAACTGGGATGAAAAAGACACTGACTATTAAAAAATTAGGTAATGAAAAAAAATGTCTTACTTTCAGGTGGCAGCTTACTGTTATGGGTGGAAAAAGATCAGGAAAAGTAATAGATGATAACGACTATACTTATTGTCCTAATAAAGGTTTTACAAAATTAGTATCAAGGAAATAATGAGTAAAAATATTATTTTATACGCAGCAATATTAGTTTTTGGAATAACAGCACCATTTATTTTTCCTGCATTTAAAGTTCAATTATCAATACTTTGTGTTTTAATTGTATTAGCTCTTACTTGGAATATTCAAGGTGGAGAAATGGGCTATAACACATTTGGGAACATATTGTTCTATGGATTGGGAATGTATCTATGTGCTTCGGTTCAAGTGGGGATGTTTTTTCCTTTAGCAGAATGGACTGAAAGTGGTGGAGAAAAAACTTTTGTTCATACGCCAGCTCAATTTTTCCAAGGAATGGCAGTTGGATTAGTAGTAGCAGCAGTAGTTCCAACAATAGTTGCAGGATTAATTGGTTATGCAATTCTAGGATTAAGAGGTCATTATTTTGCGATTTGTACTTTAGGTTTAGGAGTAGCTGCAGGAGAAATTTCTGGAGGCATAGAAATTATTGGAGCTGGACAAGGTTTTACAACACCGCCATTTCCTGACGTAGGTGGCTTAGAAGCAAGAGGAGAATTTTTCTACTTATTAAGTTTTGTAGCTCTTGTACTAACATTTATTGCTGTAAGAGCAATTTACTCTACAAGATTTAAATTAATTTTAAATGCAATCAGAGATAACGAAGATAAAGCTGAAGCTATGGGAATTCAAACTATGAAATATAAAATTATTGGTTGGATGATATCAGCATTTTTCTGTGGTCTAGCAGGAGGAATTATGGGAGGACTAGTTGGTTATATAGACTCAACTGATGTCGCATTTGATGGTAGAGAAATGGGAGTGTTTATGGTCTTAATGGCTATCTTAGGTGGAAAAGGTACTTTGTGGGGACCAGTTATTGGCGCAACAGTATTTCATATTTTTAAAGAAGGATTTTGGACATTCTTTTTGGGTTGGCAGTATGTTGCACTTGGTGTTCTTATTGTTGTAATTGTAATTTATTTCCCTGAAGGAATTATGGGATGGCTAAGAGAAAAATATCCTGAAAGATTCGGAGAAGTGGTCGATGAAGCCGATAGAAAAGCACAGGTAGAATTAAAATGAGCATCTTGGAAGTTAACAACGTAAGTAAATCATTTGGTGGTGTTAAAGCAAATGTTGATATATCGATGAATGTTGAGAAAGGAAAAATAGTTGGTTTGATAGGACCAAATGGTTCTGGCAAGACAACTTTATTTAATTCTATTGTTGGAACTTATCCAATAGACAATGGTTCTATTAAGTTCAATGGTAAAGAGGTTTCAGAATTACCAGTACCAGTTATTGCAAAACTTGGTTTATTAAGAACTTTTCAGCAAACACGAATTTATGGAAAATTAAATTGTGTAGAAAATATGCTAATTAGTCATAAAGGGAGTGATGCAAGTATATTTACAATATTTTCTAAAATACCAAAAGATCTTACAGAAAAGGCTGAAAATTTACTAAATTTTGTTGGTTTATATCAAAAGAGAAATCTACGTGCAGGGGATTTATCTTTTGGTCAACAGAAGCTGTTAGAATTAGCAATGGCATTAATGAATGAACCAGAAATGTTATTATTAGATGAACCCACAGCTGGAATCAATCCAACTTTAATTAATGGAATTATTGATAGACTAATAAAAGTAAATCAAGATTTTGGTATCACATTATTAGTAATTGAACATAATATGAAAGTAATTATGCAATTGGCTGAGGATATTTTTTGCTTAGCACATGGGAAGATGCTTGCAAATGGTTCACCAAATGAAATTAAAAATGATAAGCGTGTTGTAGATGCTTATTTGGGAGCTCAATAATGTCTAATCAGTATGAAGTTTTAGGTAAAGCCCCTGGTGTTAAAGATTTACAAAATTTATCTCCAAGCAATGTTCATCTGACAATAAAAAATCTCAATGCTGGTTATGGGAAAATGGAAATTCTCCACAATTTCGATCTTTGTGTTAGCAAGGCTCAATCACTTTGTTTAATAGGACCAAATGGTGCTGGTAAATCAACTATTCTTCATTCAATTTATGGATTTACTAATATTTTTTCTGGCAAAATAGAAATTGATGGAAAAGAAATAACCAATTTATCCCCAGCTGAAAAATTAAAATCAGTTGGTATTGCATATATTTTACAAGATAATTCTGTTTTCCCTGATATGACTGTTGAGGAAAACCTTTTAATGGGTGGATTTATTAAAGATAAAACAGAGGAGTCATTTCAAGAAGCTGAGAGAATTCTTGAGAAGTATGAAAGATTAAGAAATAGAAGAAATCAACCAGCAAAAGTTTTGTCTGGTGGTGAAAGAAGATTATTAGAAATTTCAAGAGCGCTGGTTATGAAACCATCAGTTTTACTTGTCGATGAACCCTCAATAGGACTAGAGCCAAGATATATTGAAATGGTATTTGAAATTTTAAGAGATCTTCAACAAAACGAAAAAAAAACAATTATCCTTGTTGAGCAAAATGCCAAGAAAGGTTTAGAGTTTGCTGACATCGGTTATGTTTTAGTATCAGGACAAACTGCAATAGCAGGTAAAGGAGATGAACTCTTAAATAATCCTGATGTTGGACGCCTATTCCTTGGCGGTTAATGATTGATTCAAAATATTTTTTGAAAGGTTTCGCATCTATCAAAGGTGTTGGAAGTCCAGCTATAGCCTTGGGAGCTAGCTTTATAGCAATTGGAGCTCTTTTAAAAAATATTGGTTTTACAATTCAAGAAAGTCTTTTTTCAACTTTTTTAACTTATGCCTTACCTGGTTCATTGGTGATGGCAGAGTCACTTATAATTGGATCATCATTGATAAATATCTTCATTGCTGTTTGGTTAGTAAATGCAAGATTGTATCCAATGACAGTTTCCTTAATGCCTTTATTGATGCACCAAACGCAACCTAAATGGAAATATTATTTATCATGTCACTTCATTGCCGTCTCATCGTGGTTAATAATGAAAGATAATTATGAACGAATAAAAAAAGAAGCAAGGATAGATTTTTGGATTGGTATTGGCACAGCAACCTGGTCGGTAGCAATTTTTTCTACATTTATCGGCTACATTGCATCAGACTTTTTAAATAGAGATATGTTAATTGGGTTAGCAATCATTAATCCAATTTATTTTACTTGCATGATGGTGGGGGCGATGAAAACTATCAAAATTAGTTTATCAATCATCCTGGGTGCAATTTTAGGTCCGGCTTTTTATTTTATCTCTCCGGAGTGGTGTATTTTATTTGGTGGTTTTGTGGCTGGAACAATTGCATTTTTTATTGGAGAAATTAATGACAGGTAATATTTTTTTAGTAATCTTAATAACTTCATTAGCGACATTTTTGTCTAGATTTTTAGGTGTTCTTAGTTCAGAAAATATTAAAGAAACTTCCAAAATATTTAGATGGTTTAATTGCCTGGCATACTCGACATTGGCAGCATTAATAGCTAGGATTGTAATTTTTCCATCGGGATTATTATCTGAGATAGATTACTTAATAAGACTAATTGTAATAATTTTATCAATTGGGCTTTTTTTTATCACTAAAAAAAATTTAGTTTACCCAACAATTTTCTCTGCTATCATACTAACACTTTTTAGCAGTTATTTATGATTGAAAAAATTGACGGATTTGAAATATATGAAAATAAGCAATCTCCAAGGATAATTAACATAGATATTGGAGATGAAATTTTAAATAAACTTATCTTTCCTTTTAATAAGTTTGATATTACTGCATTAGAATATAAACCGTTTACCAGATTTACTATCGCAAAAAGTTTAGATGATTTAAGTAATAATAAATTATCTAAATTAATTAATAAAATTATTAGAGATCGAGATACTGGTTGTTTTATTATTAAACCTAAAAATTTAATATCTAAAATTGACGATAGTTTTTTAGTAAAACTTTCAACTGCTGTTGCGCATCTTATTGGGAACCCTAATCATGATGCAATGGCTGGTAAATACTATGCTAGATTTCATGTTAAACATGAGGATAAAAGTGATTCATATTTAAGAAAGGCTTATAAAAATATGGATCTACATACTGATGGAACATATGTAAAAGAAAAAACTGACTGGTTGTTAATGTCAAAAATAGAGGAAAAAAATGTTGAGGGTGGAGAAACAGCCATGCTTCATCTCGATGATTGGGAACATTGTGATGAATTATTTAATGATCCTGTAGGAAAAGAAGATTTTCTTTGGGGGTCTCCTAAAAGTAAAAATATTGATTATAAAGTTGAACATCCGGTATTTTCATCTGATAAAAGTGGGAAAGCTCAAATTTCATATATTGATCAATTTCCTGAACCTAAAAATATGAAACAGGGTACTTTTCTACAAAAATTATCTGATAGTTTAGAGGAAAGTAATAAGAAGATTATAACTA
>CACJYR010000003.1 GCA_902597675.1 uncultured Pelagibacteraceae bacterium
TTTCTCTGCCCTCAATTGATTTGTTAAAAACTCCAAACAAAAAAGAAAGAGAAAGTCTTAATAAAAATGAAAATAATAATCCAGAATTTTTAGAAAAAATTCTCTTGGATTTTGGTGTTAATGGAAAGATAAAAAAGGTTAGTCACGGCCCAGTGGTTACTCTAAATGAATTTGAACCTGCAGCGGGTATCAAAGTTTCTAAAATAATTAATCTATCTGATGATATTGCAAGAAATACAAGTTCAGAGTCAGCACGTATAGCAACCATTCCAGGAAGTAATACCATAGGTATAGAACTTCCAAATTTAAACAGAGAGAATGTATATCTCAGTGAAATTCTAGATAATTCAAACTTTAAAAAGAAAGAAATCAAATTACCTATTGCTCTAGGGAAAAATATTTCTGGCACTCCAATAATTGGAGACTTGTCTGCAATGCCTCATTTACTTATCGCCGGTACTACCGGTTCTGGAAAATCAGTATGTATTAATACAATTATTTTGTCACTTCTTTACAAACATACTCCAGAAAAATGTAAATTTATTTTAATTGATCCTAAAATGTTAGAACTTTCTACTTACGAAGGTATTCCACATCTACTTTGCCCGGTCATTACAGAGGCCAAAAAAGCTGCCTCAGTTCTAGGTTGGGTAGTTAAAGAAATGGAAAGTAGATATAGACTGATGACCAAAGAAGGAGTCAGAAATATTGATAGCTACAATTCAAAACATAAATTACCAATGCCATACATAGTTGTAGTAGTTGATGAGATGTCTGATTTGATGTTAGTCGCAGGAAAAGAAATTGAAAATTATATTCAAAAATTGTCACAAATGGCTAGAGCTGCTGGTATTCATATTATAATGGCCACTCAAAGGCCCAGCGTTGATGTGATTACAGGCACAATTAAAGCAAATTTTCCAACCCGAATTTCTTTTCAAGTTACCTCAAAAATAGATAGTAGAACAATCTTAGGTGAGCAAGGAGCTGAACAATTGTTGGGAAAAGGCGATATGCTATATATGTCATCCGCAAATAGAATTGTAAGAATACATGCTCCATTTGTCTCAGACACTGAAATTGAAAAAATTAATAACTTTTTAAGATCTCAAGCAGAGCCTGACTATGTTGATGAAATACTTAACTTTGCTGATGAAAAAGAATTGAATGAGTCAAAAAATCAAGGGGAAAAAGATGAATTATATCAAACTGCTATTGAAATAATTAAAACAGAAGGAAAAGCTTCAACTTCATTTTTACAAAGAAAACTTCAAATTGGATATAATCGTGCTGCAAGGATAATTGATATGATGGAGGCTGAGGGAATAGTAAGTAAAGCAAATCATGTTGGAAAAAGAGATGTTCTTAAATGAAAAAACTATTTATCATTCTTATTTTTTTTTCAACAATTTCTAATGTCTCGGCATCAATAAAAGAAAATATAATTAAAAAATTTACAGATATTAGAAATATATCATTTGATTTTGAACAAAATATTAATGGTAAGATTGAAAATGGTAATTGTATAATTGAGTATCCAAAAAAAATTTATTGTAAATATAATTTAAGCAATCAAAAGGTTTTAGTTGCAGATGGAAAATCATTAGTTATTAAAACAATAAGTAGTTATTACTTTTATCCACTCAAAAAAACTCCTCTTGATACAATCCTCAATAAAGAATACTTGTTAAAAAAGATAAAAAATTTAGAACAAAGAGATGTGAATGATGATTTTATAAACTTCAATTTTATAGAAAATGAAAATGAGATAAATTTATTTTTTGATAAGAAAACTTATAACTTAATCGGATGGCAAACAGTCGATATTTATCAAAATGTGAGTATTACCTATCTTTCTTCCATTAAAAGAAATCAAAAATTACAAAAGGAATTATTTAAACTTCCACAACAAAACTAATTTAAATTATCACAGTTTCTGTTTTAAAAACCTTCATACCTCTTGCAATGTAATTATTTAATGCATTTTTATGATCTAATGAACATGTGTGAACCCAAACTCTATTGGGTTTTTCTTTAAAGGAATTTTTAATAGCCGCTGATAATAGAAATGAACCTAATTTTTTATTTTGATATTCTTCTAACAAACCTAAATAGGCTATCTCGACTTCATTTTTATCTGTATGTAAAATTAATTCAAAATAACCTGCTAGTTCCTCCTTATCTTTTAATACATACGTTTCAACTTTTTGGTCTGAAACATAGTCCAACCATTGTTTTTCACTCCACACTAATCGGTCTACCCAATGATGACTTTTGCCAATATTTTTGTAAAAAAATTTATTTAATTGAAAATCAACTGGATTGACTAGATTTATTGAATATTGATCTGATAAATCTGAGGAGTCTTTTAAATCTTCTAAGAAAGATATTTCTAAGTAATTTCTCTCAACCTTTTTATTCACAGCACCATCTTACCAACTGGTTCGCCACCAAATAAGTGGAAATGAAGATGGGGTACTTCTTGACCACCATGTTCACTTATATTTGCTAAGGCTCTATATCCTTTACCCGTATCAACTGAAATACCAAGTTTCTTTGCTACTATATTAATGCCTTTTAACAATCCTACCATCTCATCTGACGAAGCTTTATTAATGAAATCATCTAAATCTATGTATTTTCCTTTTGGAATTACTAGTACGTGAATTTTTTTTTGAGGATTTATATCGTGGAAAGATAATACAAACTCATCTTCGTAAATTTTTTTACAAGGAATTTCACCTCTTAAAATTTTTGCGAAAATATTGTTTTCATCATATGTCATTGTAAAACTTTGAGCTCTTGATTTATGCTAGTTATTTTTCCACCTTTTAGATTAGCATCAACAATCGCACATTCGTAATAGGCAAATGACGTTTCCTCAGCAATTTGCTTCATCTCTATACATTTAGACTCATTTTTAACCAATAAATGTTCGGTTAATTTAGGAGGGTCACCTAGATACATCATCAAAGCTATAACCTCTCCTTGTCTCTCAAAATCTGCTTTTTCCTCTAATTCAGTTACTCTATCAGAAACTCCAATTTCAAAATTTGTGAAGGCAACATAACCTTTATAGAAAACGAAACCTAATATTAAAAAAAATACTATCTTAATCTTACTCATTATACGTTACTTTTTTTTCAAATTCTTATTCTAAATGCTCAATTCTAATCTTATGTACCTATAATAAATTATCAACAAAATAATCAAACTAACTTAATATATCTTTTGGTTTACTAGGAGAAATGCAAAATTATAATGATCTAGTAATCTAAAATTTTCCTTTAAGACATTATATATCTCTGATGAAAAAAAGAGTTCATGAACAGATTTTATTTCATTAGTTTTTTTATTAATAAAATCTGCATAAGGATCTAAAAATTCGACACATAAAAAATTAATCCGGTATTTTTCAAAATTTATTGTTTTGATTATTGATAAATCTAAACCTTCACAATCAATTTTTAAAAAATCAACTTCTGTAATTTTATTTTCCTCGAAAAGATCTTCTAATGTAAGTGTTTTGATTTTTCTCGAGAACTTTTTTTTAATTTTTGGGAATTTTTTAAAATGGTCCAATTTTAGAGACGATATAGGTGAAATTTCCTTTACAAAAAATGCATCTTTAATCCCACTTTCAGTAGAAATACCAATGTTTAAATTTTTATCTTTAGGTCTAAAGATGTTAAATAAATCAATGCTTTCTTTCGATATATCTATATTAATTCCTGACCAACCGATTTTATGAAGTTTGTGTGTTAAAGAATATTTTATAGGATGATAACAACCTACATCAATATAAAATCCTTTATCTTTAAATGCTGATATATAGTTATTAGCAAACCATGCGTCTCCCTCATAACCTAAACCATATCGCAAAAAAGTTTTATAATATCTAATATAATTCAACATATTTAATTATTTTTTTCTTTTTTCTAGTTCTTTGCAAACATCTTCTATTTTTATTTCGTTAACTTCAAAATACATTATTAAATGATACAATACGTCTGCAGCCTCGTGTATTTTGTTAGTATCTTTATCTACAGCCTCGATCAGTTCATTTACTTCCTCCAGAACTTTTGATTTGCTTAGCGATTTATCTGATAATAATTTATTAGTATAAGATCCATTAACTGGTTTTGCTTTTCTTTCGCGCGCAAGTTTAAATAGATTTTCTAGTGTGCTTAACATTCTAAATTCTAACAGGAATTCCTTTTGAGTCCAAATATTCCTTCGCCTCTTGTATAGAATGTTTTCCGTAGTGAAATATTGAGGCTGCTAAAACTGCACTCGCATTACCTAATTTTATTCCATCAACTAAATGATCTAGATTACCGACACCTCCTGAGGCAATTAATGGTATATTTACTTTTGAGGAAATTTTACTCATCAAATCGACGTCATAACCTATTTGTGTTCCATCCCTATCCATAGAGGTAACTAATAACTCTCCTGCCCCATTGTCTTCCATTTTTTTAGCATACTCTAAAGCATCAAGACCACTATTGTTTCTACCTCCATGGGTAAATATTTCCCACTTGTTTCCATTTTTCTTTGCATCAATTGCAACAACAATACATTGTGAACCAAACTTTTTTGAACTATCTATAACAACTTTTGGATTTTCAACAGCTGCAGTATTAATAGACACCTTATCGGCACCACAATTTAGTAATTTATTGATATCATCTATACTTCTTACACCTCCACCAACAGTTAAAGGAACAAAACACTTTTTTGATGTTCTTTCAACCACATCATAAATTGTATCTCTATTTTCATTTGAAGCAGTAATATCTAAAAAACAAATTTCATCTGCACCACCATCAGAATAAATTTTTGCTTGTTCAACTGGATCCCCAGCGTCTTTTAAATTAACAAAGTTTATACCTTTTACAACACGTCCATTCTTAACATCTAAACAAGGAATTATTCTATTTTTAAGCATCTTCTTTAACCAGTTCTTGTAATTTAATATCTCCATCATAAATAGCTTTGCCAACTATTATCCCCTCAATATTTTTTAAAGTTTTGGCTTTTTTAATGTCATCCATTGATGAAACACCACCGGAAATAATTACGGGACAATTTGATTTTTCAGCAATTTTTGAAGTCTCTTCAAAATTTGGGCTTTGCTTCATACCATCTCGGTTTATATCTGTATAAATAATTCTGCTAACACCATAACCATTTACTTCCTTTAAATAATCCAGAGTTAACTGATTAGAGTTTTCCTTCCAACCAGATATTGATAGATATCCATCTTTAGCATCTAATCCTAAGGCAATTTTAATCGGAAATTTTTCACAGGCCTCTTTTAAAAAATTTTTATCTTTTATTGCGGCACTGCCTAAAATTACTTTTTCAACTCCAGCATCTATATATTTTTGAATACTTTCAAAATTTCTAACCCCTCCGCCAATCTCAATTTTTAGGTCAAATTTACTTACTATATCTTGAATGATATCTAGATTTGTAGTTTCCCCCTCTAAAGCTCCATCCAAATCAACTATATGTAAATTTTTAAAGCCATGATCCTTATATTTACTTGCTTGTTCAACTGGTGACATTTCATACTCAGTTTTATTATCAAAGTCTCCTTTGACTAATCTCACACATTTTTTATCTTTGATATCAATTGCTGGAAATATTTTCATTAAATTTAAATATTTAAAAAATTGTCAATTATATTTAACCCTAACTTATCACTTTTTTCAGGATGAAATTGAGTTCCAAAGATATTTTCTTTTTCAACAGAGCAAACAATATTTGATGAATAATCTGTTGTTGAAGAAATCACATTTTTATCATTTGGAATAAATTCATAACTATGCACAAAATACATGTGTGAATTGTTTTCTATATTTTCAAAAATCTTACTTTGTTTAATAATATTTATCTGGTTCCAACCAATATGAGGAAGTTTATATTTTCCATTTTGATTATCTATTTTTAAGACTTTGCCAGATATCCAGCCTAGACCTTTGGTTTCAGTTTCTTCATAACCAATATCAGCAAACATTTGTAAGCCAACACAAATTCCAAGAAGTGGTTTTTTATTACTTATTGCAAATTCAGTCAAAGCCTCTGTTAAACCATTGATTTTATTTAAAGCATCCACGCAACTTTTAAATGAGCCCTGCCCTGGTAAAACTACTTTATCACTTGATGTTATCTTCTTTAAATCAGCAGTAACTTCAATATTAACTGTGTCTTGAGCAACTTCTTTAAAAGAGTTTATCACCGAGCTTATATTGCCCGAGTTGTAATCAACGATAGTAACTTTCATTAATTTTATAATGAGCCTTTAGTAGATGGAATGGATTTACTATTCCTAGGGTCTATCTCTAATGCAGCTCTTAATGATCTTGCTAATCCTTTGAAACAAGACTCAATGATGTGGTGACTATTATCACCATAAATATTTTCTACGTGCAAAGTAATTCCTGCTGCCTGAGAAAAAGCCTGAAACCACTCTTTAAAAAGTTCCGTGTCCATTTCGCCAAGCTTCTCAACTTTTAATTTTACTTTCCAAATTAAATAAGGTCTGTTTGAAATATCAATTGCAACTCGCGATAAAGTTTCATCCATCGGTATCATTGCATGTGCGTATCTTCTAATACCAACAGATTTTTTTAATGCTTTTTTCAAGGCCTCACCAATTGCAATACCAGTATCCTCAGTTGTGTGGTGAAGATCAATATGCGTATCTCCTTTAGCTTTTATACTCATGTCAATTGACGAGTGCTTGGATAACTGCTCAAGCATGTGATTAAGAAATCCTATTCCAGTATCTATCTTATACTTGCCTTTACCATCAATGTTGAGATCAACACTTATACTGGTCTCTTTTGTTTTTCGACTAATTTTACCTTTACGCTTCATAATTAAAAAGAGGTATACATATATTATCCAAATATGGCAATAATACTAAACCTGGGCTTGAACTATCAAATTTAGTATCCATTTATAAGCTATGACAACGATTGTTTTAGTAAGAAAAAATAATGAAGTAGTAGTTGCTGGTGATGGTCAGGTAAGTATGGGAAATACTGTTGTTAAAAGCACCGCTTCAAAAGTAAGAAAAATTGAAAAAAGAGATGTTGTGGCAGGATTTGCAGGTTCTACTGCAGATGCCCTGACCTTATTTGAAAGATTAGAAGCAAAAATAGAAAAACATGCAGGCAACTTATCTAGAGCCGCTGTTGAATTAGCAAAAGACTGGCGAACAGATAAATATTTAAGAAGACTTGAGGCACTAATGGCTATTGGTGACAAAGATAACAGTTATATTATCTCTGGAACTGGAGATGTGCTAGAACCAGAGGGCGATGTCATTGGAATAGGCTCAGGTGGAAATTACGCTTTAGCTGCTGGAAAAGTTTTAATAGGTACAGACATGAGTGCTGAAGAGGTGGCAAAAAAAGCTATTGAAGTTGCTTCAGAAATTTGTGTTTTTACCAACAATAATATTAAAGTTGAAAAAATATAATGGAAAAATCTAACGTTACACCTCTTGTTCCAAAAGATAAAAATTCTAAAGATAACGAAAATTTAGTTAGTTCATTATCACCAAGAGAAATAGTTTCAGAGTTAGATAGGTTTGTCGTAGGTCAAAATAAAGCTAAAAAAGCTGTTGCTGTGGCTCTGAGAAATAGATGGAGACGACAAGCTTTAAAAGGTGAAATGAAGAATGAAGTTTTACCAAAAAATATACTCATGATTGGTCCAACTGGAGTTGGTAAAACTGAAATATCTAGAAGGCTGTCAAAACTTGCTGAGGCTCCATTTGTTAAAGTTGAAGCGACAAGATTTACTGAAGTTGGATATGTTGGAAGAGATGTTGAACAAATAGTAAGGGATTTAATTGAAATTGCTATTTCAATGGAAAAAGTGAAAAAAAGAAAAGAAGTTTATGCAAAAGCACAAAAAATGGCGGAAGAAAAAGTTTTAGATGCTTTAGTCGGAAAAAAAGCAAGTACGGCAACCAGAGAAAGTTTTAGAAAAAGATTAAGAGATGGTGATTTAGACAACAACGAAATAGAAATTGCAGTGAGTGATACAGGTGGAAGTGGTACTTCTTTTGAAATTCCAGGTATGCCAGGGGCTAATGTTGGAATGATCAACATTGGGGAAATGCTTGGAAAATCAATGGGGACGAAAGAAAAAAAGAAAAAAATGACTGTTAAAGAATCTCACGAAATTTTGATTAATGATGAGTCTGATAAATTAATTGAACAGGATAAAATTATTAAAGCAGCTAAAATTTCAACAGAAAATAATGGAATAGTTTTTTTAGATGAAATTGATAAAATTTCTGGCAGAACCGATAGAGTTGGTGGAGATGTATCAAGAGAAGGTGTACAAAGAGATTTATTACCTCTTATAGAAGGTACAACTGTTAATACAAAATATGGTCCTATTAAAACAGATCACATTTTATTTATTGCATCAGGAGCTTTCCAGCTTGCAAAACCATCAGATTTATTACCTGAGCTACAAGGAAGGTTGCCTATAAGAGTAGAGTTAGAAGCTTTAACAAGCGAAGACTTTAAAAGAATTCTAAAAGAACCAGACTACAGTTTAATTAAGCAATATGTGGCTTTATTAAAGACAGAAAATGTAGATTTGGAATTTGCAGAAGACGGGATCGATGCAATTGCAAATATAGCTTCAGAGGTAAATGCAACTGTTGAAAATATAGGTGCAAGACGATTACATACAATTATTGAAAAAATATTAGATGAAATCAGTTTTACTGCAACCGATAGAGCTGGTGAAAAAATAATTATTGATAGAGACTATATAAATAAAAATTTAGATACACTTGTTAAAGATACTGATTTATCAAAATTCATCCTATAAATAATTAAGTTTTGTCATTATTTTAAATTACTGAACACTCTTTTAACTGATAATCTATTTTTTTTTTAAAAAAATATAAAAAGCTCCTGTTCCACCATCTTTTACACTTGCTTCACTAATACTTGAAATAATTTGCATTAAATTTTTGTTATTCCTCACAAATTCTGGTATTGAATATTTCAAAATACTTAAATCCTTTGAAACATATGGATCTTTCTCATTATTTGAGTGAAGGCCTTTGCCAGTAACAATTATAAGTTTTTGTACTTTGTCTTCATAGGACTTTTTTATAAAGTTTTCAATAATGCTATTAGCTTCGTCGAGAGTTTTACCATGTAGGTCTAATGATCTGATTTTTTTTATGTTAGTTTTATTTTGAATATCATCTTTATCAGGTAACTTTTCATCATTAGACAAAAATTCGTTCCAAATTTTTTTGTCTTTTTCTGAAATTTTACTATTCACTTAATTAAGTGTATTTACCAACAGCCAATTTGGATTAGTAGATCTCATATCTCTTGAAAAAGTCCAAGTATCATAAATAGTTTTAATTTTATCAGGACTACCTGAAACAATTTTTTTTTCTTTGTCTCGGATACATGTAATAATTTCACTTACAAAATCTACTGTTACTTGCAAAGCTTTATCTATTTTTTTGTGTTCTTTTATATCTGCTGACTTAATTCCAATAAAGGTAATTTCAGCATAATGCCCTCTATTACTTCTATCTTTAAGAGCTTTATTAAATTCTTCATAAATCTCTTTACTCAGTAATGGTTTGCTAGCTATAAGCTTATTATCATTATCACTAAAATCAGTGATGATGGTTTCATAAGCAATTTTTGCACCTTTTAGAAATTCGCTTTGAGCTTTTTTATCAAAATTTTCCTTTTGTTTTAAACTACTTTCTTGATGAACCTCTTTTAAAATTTCTTGGAATTGTTGAGGGTTTTTTCCTTCAAAGCCAGTTCTTTTTCCAAGAATACCTCTTAGTCTCAAAAAAATAAATCCAGCTATCATGGCTAATAGTATGATATCAATGTATTCAAAACTATAATTCATGTGATTAATCTAATTACTATGTTGAATAATTTCAACTAGCAATTAGATTAAAGACAAATGAACTCAGTATTAATTACCATTATCTTAATACCCATTATAGAAATCTATCTATTCATAGAGATTGGTGGTCAAATAGGTGCATTTAACACAATATCGCTCATATTTATAACAGCAATAATTGGATTGATTTATGCAAGATATGAAGGGTTAAATACTCTCAGATCTGGTTTTTCCCAACTAATAAAAAACGAAGCGCCAATTTATGAGATAATCTCAGGTGCAGCTATAGCGTTTGCAGCTTTATTATTAATAGTTCCTGGTTTTGCCACTGACCTGTTTGGATTTCTTTTAATTTTTCCTCTGACAAGGAAATTATTTTTCGGAAAATTTGTTAATAAATTTAAGAATGAGACAAAAATTAAAAAACCATATATAGAAGGTGAGTTTGAAGACATTGAGGAAGACGATGAGCGAAAGTTATAAAATTATAAGTAAATTTATAAAAGATATCTCAGGTGAAACGCCTGACATTGAAACATATTTATATGTAAAAGATTTTATTTCTAAATACCAACTAAATATTGAAATAAATTCAAAGCCTTTAAAAGCACAAATTATAGAGGTAAATACTTTATTAAAATTTCATGATACTTCAGAGAGTAAAAAAAAATCTCATTTTGAAATGACTTATACATCTGTAATAAAACTTGATGAAGAAATTAAAGATAAAAAAATTCTACAAAAAATTATACTATGTGATGTGCAAAAGGAAATTTATCCAGAATTAGAAAAGGCTCTACTTAGTCTTTTACATACATCAGGGTATCCAAATATTAAATTTGAAAAAAAAGTTGATTTTGATGAACTTTATAACAAACAATTTAATTAAAAAAATTTTTCTTCAAATTAGTTTTCAAATATTGATCATGATTTCTTTTTTCTTCTTCAGTGGGTTTTATGATTTTTTTAAAATAAGAAATATTTGTTTTGGACATCTGGTTATTATCAATAGTTTCATTAATAAAATTTAATTTGGGCTCTTTTTGATCTATTAAATTGATGTAAACTTTTGATAATAGATCACAATCGATTAAAGCTGTATGTTTTTCTCTTTTGGAATTATCTATTCTATACCTTTTGCACAAAGCATCTAAACTATTAGAAGAGCCCGGAAATTTATCTCTGGCTAAAATAACAGTGTCTATAATTTCATTATTAATTAAATTTTTACCTGCTATTTTTAATTCATTATTTAAATGCGATAGATCAAATTCAGCATTATGAATTATTAGTTTTTTTCCCTCTATATAAAGTAAAAAATCATCTGCTATTTCATTAAATTTTTTCTTATCAGACAAGAATTCATCTGTATATCCATGAGTTTCTAAAGCTTTTTCAGAAACTTTCCTCCCTGGATTTAAATAACAATGAAAGTTATTATTTGTAGGAATAAAATTTTCTAACTCAATGCATCCTATCTCAACTATTCGATGACCCTCTCTAACAGACAATCCCGTTGTTTCTGTATCTAAAATTACTTCTTTCATTTAATAAATTTGATTAAGAATATATTTTATCTGTTTTTTAATAAATCTATTTGTAAAATTATTTTTAATAATAAAGTTTGATTTTTTTTTTTTGTAATCAAGTGGTAGTTGTATTTTTCTAAATCTGTTCATAATTTTTGAATTAAAATTTTGCCTTTTTTTTAATCTCTTTAAAATTTCAGATTTTTTAGATTGAACAAATATTAAAATATCTTTTTTTTTATTGATTTTATTCTCAAGTAATAAAGGAATATCTAAAACGATTAATTTACTTTTTTTATTTTTCTTTAAAAAGATATTCATCTTCTTTCTTATTTCGGGATGAATAATTTTAACAATTTTCTTTAAATTATTTTTATTTGCTAATATTGTCTTTGTTACTTCTTCTTTTTTAATTGGAAATTGAGTGATATGTTTAGGTAAAGCTTTATTTAGTTTAGTAAAAATTTTTCTATTCTTTTTATATAATTTTCCAACTTCGTTATCGGCATTAAATACTGGGCAACCAAATGACTTGGCTACAAAGCTTTTTCCTGATCCAATATCTCCTAGAATTCCAATTCTAATCATTATCTAAAAGCTTAAATGTATCAGTATTAACTTTTGGTTCTATCTTGTGCCATAATTTAAATGCTTCTAGAGCTTGGTATACAAACATAGTTTTTCCATTTTCGGTCTTATATCCTAATTGTTTTCCCATTTTTAAAAATTGAGTTTCTTGAGGATTATAAATTACGTCATAAAACAATCTGTCATTTCCGGAACTTAAAAAATTTAGATTTATTTTTTCATTATTCAAACCAAGGCTCGTGGCATTTATTACCATATGAAAATCAGTTAGGTTTCCCCATTCTAAAATTTTAATATTATTAAACAAAACTTTTAAATTTTCTGCCTTCTCTTTAGTCCTGTTGCTAATTGTTATCTCTTGAACATTCATATTTTGTAATGCAAAAATTATTGATGGAACTACACCACCGGCCCCCAAAATCAAAACTTTCTTGCCATTTACACTGAAGTTTAACTTTCTAATCGCACTATCAAAACCAGCTATATCTGTATTGTGTCCAACTAGATCACCATCTTCAAAAGTAATTGTGTTTACTGATTGGGTATGTTCTGCCTCTGGGCTTAATTTATCTAAAAAAGGAATAACTGTTTTTTTAAAAGGGACAGTCACATTGCAACCAGCTATTTTTTGCTCCTTAATAGTTTGAATAAAATTTTTAATTTCATGATCTTCTAGTTTAATTTTGTCATATGTAGCATTAATATTATTTTCTTTTAGCCACCAGTTTTGAAGTTTGGGAGACAAGGAATGATTAATTGGGTTTCCTATTACTAAATATTTTTTCATTCGTAATTACTCAAGTATTGTTTTATTTTTTTGATCGGTAAACCCATTATAGTGTCTTCATCCCCATCAATATTTAAGAATAATTTTCTACCCTCTCCTTCAATTTGGTAAACGTTGTAAGCATATAATGCTTCATCTGTGATTTTTGACAAATAACTTTTAAGCTCTTCTAAATTAAATTGTTTCATTGTTAAAGTTGCTTTATCAGTATAATTCCAAATCATGGCACCATTTTGAGAAATACAAACCGAACTAATGAGATGATGTTTTTTTCCATTAAGCTTTTTTAAAATTTCTAAAGCTTGATCTCTGTTTGTCGGTTTAGATATTAATTCACCCTCTAAATCTATTACACTATCAGCACCTAAAACTAAAAATCCTTGGTTTTTTTGACTAACCTTGTTTGCTTTCAACTCAGCTAAATTTTTTGATATTAGTTCAGGAGATGCTTTTTCTTTAATTAAACTTTCTTTGACAATATCCTCGTCTAAATTAGAGTTTTGTACTTCTGTGGAGATATTGTTATCATCCAAAATTTGCTTTCTTACTTTGCTTTTTGAGGCAAGTATAATTTTAACCATTGTTTTTATATATTTCGTATATCTTTATAATTGAGGCAGCAGTTTCTTCGACCGATTTTCTAGTAACATCTATAATTGGCCACTTATATTTTTTAAAAGTATTTTTAGCGTCCTCAACTTCTTTTTTAATACTAGATAAATCCGTATAAGATTTATTCTGAGACTCTTTTAATGAATTCATACGATTTTTCCTAATATCAGCTAACCTATCTGCCTCTGTGCTTAAGCCAACAATACAAGTTACTTTTGGGTCTTCTTTTAAAGTCTCGGGGATAGAATTTTCATTTACCAAAGGAATATTAGATATTTTATAACCTTTGTTTGCTAGATAAATCGAGGTTGGTGTTTTACTGGTCCTACTAACCCCCAATAAAATAATATCCGATTTTTTAATGTCTTTAACTAAATTTCCATCATCATGGTTCATGGTAAATTGAATTGCTTCAATCCTTTTATAATATTCATCATTAAGAGTGTATTGACCACTGGGCTGATGAGATGCTTTTTGGTTAAGCAGCTTTGAAAAGCTCAAGATTAAATCTCCAAGAACACCAAAACAAGGTATTTTCTTTTCTTCACTATTTCTTGCAAGATATTTTGCTAGGCCACTATCTACGATCGAATATAAAATAATAGAGTTTTGATTTTCCTGAGCATTAGATAAAATTTTTAAAATTTGATTTTCTGTTCTTGTAAAAGAATAAGTGTGTATTTTATAATTTATATTTTTAAACTGAGCTTTAATTGCAGTAAAAATTCTATCTAACGTTTCACCCGTAGAGTCTGATATTAGATAAATCTGATAAATATTACTCATGTATAAAGTGTTAATAGTTTTGTTTTATTTAGACAAAGTTGGTTAATTTTATAAATTTAAAATTTATGCCGTAAAACATAGCTTTTATTAACATTATTAAACATCTGTATAAAGTTTTTCATTAAATTGAAATATTGGTAATAAGCTTCAATATTACTTATATATATATCAAAAAATTACATTTAAATGTTAATAACTAGTCTGTAAAATGTATATAAAATTTAATCCACGTATTTCACAGCTCATATTACAACTACTATTAAATAAACTTAATTATTAATATGTCTAACATCAAGAAAGTTATTAAAAACGGAAAAACAGATTTAAATCCTATATGGATTATGAGGCAAGCTGGAAGATATCTGCCAGAGTTTAGAGAAATTAGAAAAAAAAATACTGATTTTATTAAACTATGTTTAAATTCTAGTTTATCAGCTGAAATAACCTTACAACCTCTAAAAAGATTTGACTTAGATGCAGCCATAATCTTTTCTGATATATTAATTTTACCTTACGGTTTGAAACAAAAAGTGGAATTTAAAAAAAATGTTGGACCCATTCTTGGTAATTTAAATCTTGACCAGGCATTTGAAGTTTCTGAGAAAGATTTTATTGAAAGAGTTGATCCTGTTTATAAAGCTATAAATTTGGTAAGAAATAACAATCTAACAGAAAACAAATCTACCATAGGTTTTGTTGGAGCTCCTTGGACATTACTTGTTTATATTTTAAATAAACAATCTCCAAAAATAAAACTTAAAGAAAATTTTTTTAAAGATTTTTCTATTATTGAAAAAACTTTAAAGATAGTAGATAAATTTTTAAAAATTCATATTAAAAATCAAATTGATAGTGGCGCAGAGATTGTACAAATTTTTGATAGTTGGGCAGGATTATTAGAAGATAAGGATTATGATTTTTATATCTATAATCCAACTTGTTCATTAGTTGAATTCACTAAATCTTTAAATGTTCCAGTGATTTGCTTTCCACGAGGAATAAAGGATTACAAAAAATATTGTGAAATTGTAAAACCAGATGCAATTTGTATAGATTATGAAGTTGATCCAATAAAAATTGCAAAAGAGATAAGAATTCCTGTGCAAGGCGGCATGGATCCAAAAGTTTTACTTACTGATAAAGAAAACCTTAAAAGAGAAGCAATCAAGTATCTGGATATTTTTAAAGATCATCCATATATATTTAATTTAGGTCATGGAATATTACCCGAAACAGATCCAAGTATGATGGATTATTTAGTTAAAACTATAAAAGATTATTAATGAAAAAAGAATTAAATCACCCGCCTATTAATTTTGGTAAAACAGGAGCTCTGATAATAAATTTAGGGACACCAGATTCCACAAGTTGGTTCGACATTAGAAAATATTTGAAAGAATTTTTGTCAGACAAAAGAGTAATAGAAGTTAATCCTATTATTTGGCAAATTATATTAAACGTTTTCATATTAAATTTTAGACCATCTAAAACTGCTAAAGCTTATAAAGAAATTTGGATGAAAGATGAAAATATTTCTCCCCTTCTCTATTATACACAAGAACAAGCCAAGAAATTATCAAGCTTACTTTCTGAAAAAAACCTAATTATTGACTATGCCATGAGGTATGGAAATCCGAGTATCAAAAGTAAAATAAAAAAATTACACGAAAAAGGTTGTGAGAACTTGATTATACTTCCTTTATATCCCCAATATGCTGCCGCAACAACAGCAACTGTTTGTGATGAAGTTTATAGAACGTTAATGAAAATGAGATGGCAACCATCAATCAAAATAATACCACATTATGAGTCACATCCTTTGTATATAGATGCTTTGGTAAATTCATTAAATAAGAAAATAAAAGAAATAAACTGGAAGCCGGATTTAATATTGGCATCTTATCATGGTATACCCCAAAAATATTTCGATAAAGGAGACCCATATCACTGCTATTGTCAAAAAACGACAAGATTGATTTCAGAGAAATTTAATTCAATAGAAATTAAAACAACATTTCAGTCTAGATTTGGTCCTCAAAAATGGCTTGAGCCCTATACTGATAAAACACTGGAGAAATTGCCCAAAGAGGGAAAGAAGAATGTTCTAGCAATATGTCCTGGTTTTTCCTCAGATTGTGTTGAGACATTAGAAGAAATTCTTATTCAGGGTAAAGAGAGTTTTTTAGAATCTGGTGGTGAAAATTTCGATATGGTGCCATGTTTAAATGATAATAATGATCATATAAATTTATTAAAATCATTAATTCAACAAAACATATAATCTATGAATACTTACTTGCTTTTTAAATCTCTTCATCTAATAGCAGTAATTTCTTGGATGGCAGGTCTTTTATATCTTCCGAGAATTTTTGTTTATCATTCACAAAATAATGACAAACCATTGGTATCAGATGTATTTAAAGTAATGGAAAAAAAACTTTTTTTTTATATTATGACTCCTGCAATGACTCTATCCTGGATATTCGGGTTAGTATTAATACATGAAATAGGTTTTGAGCAACTAGGGCAAAAGTGGATGGTATTAAAATTAGTTTTTGTGATTATTTTAACCTTGTATCATTTTTATCTTGGAAGAATTTTAGGGCAATTTAAATTAGATATGAATAAGCATTCTCATAAATATTATAGATACATTAATGAAATACCCACATTATTGCTTATTTTAATCATATTTATTGTAATATTTAAGCCTATCTAAGGTTGAATTATTTTAATTAGCATATATATTAGTTCTATTATTAAGTCCTTAATAATTTACTCATGAACATACAAGAACTAAAACTCAAATCATCAGAACAACTTATTTCTCAAGCAGAAGAGCTTGGTATTGAAAATGCAAGTACTCTAAGAAAGCAAGAGATACTTTTTGCAATTTTAAAAAAAGTAGCAGAAAAAGAGGAGATTACTGGAGCAGGGGTATTACAACTACTTCAAGATGGCTTTGGTTTTCTGAGAGCAATGGAGTCAAATTATTTGCCGGGTCCAGATGATATTTATGTAAGCCCAAGTCAGATTAGAAAATTTGGTCTTAGAACTGGTGATACTGTTGAAGGACCAGTTAGAGCTCCAAAAGAAGGAGAAAGATATTTTGCATTACTACAAGTAAGTAAAATTAACTTTGAAGAACCTGACAAATCCAGACATAAAATAGCTTTTGATAACTTGACACCTCTTTATCCAGATAAACAACTTGTTATGGAGGTGGAGCAAGTAAAACCAGATAAAAAACAAGATTTAACTCCAAGGCTTATAGATCTTGTAAGTCCCATCGGAAAAGGTCAAAGATCAATTATTATCTCACCTCCAAAGGCTGGAAAAACTATGATTTTACAGAGTATAGCCAACTCAATAGCAAAAAATTATCCAGAATGTTATTTAATCGTTTTGTTAATTGACGAGAGGCCTGAAGAAGTAACTGATATGCAGAGAACTGTAAAAGGAGAAGTAATTAGTTCAACTTTCGATGAACCAGCACAACGGCACGTAGCTGTTGCTGAGATGGTAATAGAAAAAGCTAAAAGACTAACAGAACACAAAAAAGATGTTGTTATATTATTAGATTCAATTACGAGACTAGGAAGAGCTTATAATGCAGTAATACCAAGTTCTGGTAAAGTTTTAACAGGTGGTGTTGATGCAAATGCTCTTCAAAGACCTAAGAGGTTTTTTGGTGCTGCGAGAAATATAGAAGAGGGTGGATCGTTAACAATTATTTCTACAGCATTAATAGACACTGGAAGTAGGATGGATGAAGTAATTTTTGAAGAATTTAAAGGAACTGGTAATAGTGAGACGGTTCTCGATAGAAAAATTGCGGATAAAAGAATCTATCCAGCTATTGATATTACAAAGTCAGGTACAAGAAGAGAAGAATTGTTATTTGATAAAAATGATTTACAGAAGATGAATGTTTTGAGAAGGATAATTGCACCAATGGGAACCATGGACGCCATTGAGTTTATCAATTCAAAACTTAAAGATACAAAAAACAATGCTGAGTTCTTTAATTCAATGAACAAACCAGCATAATTTAATTTTCCAATACCATATAATTGAAGCTATAATATTTGAATGACTATTTATGCTTTATCGACTGGTCCAGGTGTATCTGGTGTAGCAATTGTAAGAGTTTCTGGCCCGGAGGCGTCAAAAGCAATTAAATTACTCACCAAGAAAGATCTACCTACTCCGAGAACAGCAACTCTTCGAAAAATAAATAACTTCAACACTTCTGAGTTGATTGATGAAGGTATTATTATCTGGTTTCCTGGTCCTGAGAGCTACACAGGTGAGGATATGGCTGAGTTCCATGTTCACGGGGGAAAAGCGATAGTTTTAGCATTACAAAACGAATTGTCTAAAATAGAAAATTTCAGGCTAGCTGAGCCAGGAGAATTTACAAAGATAGCATTCCAAAATGGAAAAATTAATTTGTTAAAGGCAGAAAGTATAGGTGATTTAATTTCAGCAGAAACCGAAATGCAAAGATTACAAGCTGTAAAAATTATGGAAGGTAAGTCAGCTGAGAAATTTAATGATTTAAGAGAAAAGTTATTAAAGATCTTATCTTTTGTTGAGGCAAAAATAGATTTTCCCGAGGAAGATTTACCTGATGAAAATATTAAACAGATTAAAAAAGATACAACTGAAGTTTTAAACAAAATTGAAAAAACTTTAGATGATCAAAAGATCGGTGAAATAATCCGCGAAGGTTTTAAAATTGCTATCATTGGCCCAACTAATGCTGGAAAATCTTCATTATTAAATAATTTATCAAATAGAGATGTAGCGATAGTGTCCGAAATTGCTGGAACAACAAGGGACGTGATTGAAACACATTTAAATATTGATGGTTATCCTGTTATTATTTCAGATACAGCAGGTATTAGGAGCTCTAAAGACGAAATAGAGAAAAAAGGTATTAAATTATCCTTAGATAGAGCAGAAAAAGCTGATTTGAAATTAGTTGTAGTAGATGCTAAAAGCATTGATTTTAGCGGATTTTTAAACGATCTACTAAAAGATAATGCAATTTTAGTTATAAATAAGTCAGATCTTATTAATGGAGAATTGGATCCGGAGGTAAGGAAATTCGATCATGTATTAATTTCATTAAAGGAAAACGAGAATTTAGATGAATTGATTTCAAAGATCAAAAATAAATTAAAGACAAAATTTATGATAAATGACGATATATTAATTACTAGAGAAAGACATAGACAACACTTAGTTCATTGTTCAGATAATTTGAAAAATTTCCTAGAAAAAAATGATAAAAAAGATTTTGATAAAGCCGCTGAAGATTTAAGGTTAGCTACTAGAAATTTAGAAATGATTGTTGGAAAGGTCGATGTAGAGGAAATATTAGGTAGTATTTTCAATGATTTTTGTATTGGAAAATAAGATCCTTGTAAAATTTTTTTTCAAATATAAATTTACATCATGAAAAATGAATTTTCATTTGATGTTGTTGTAATAGGAGGAGGCCATGCTGGTTGCGAAGCAGCAGCTGCTTCAGCTCGTCTAGGAGTAAATACTGCTCTATTCACCCATAATAAAAATACTATTGGTGAAATGTCATGTAATCCTGCAATTGGTGGCTTGGGTAAAGGTCATTTAGTCAGAGAAATAGATGCATTAGATGGCGTTATGGGAGTAATTGCAGACAAATCAGGAATACAATTTAGGTTACTAAATAGGAGCAGAGGACCAGCTGTGAGAGGTCCAAGAACTCAGTCTGATAGATCATTATACAAGCGATTTATGCAAGAAAAACTTGCAAACTATTGTAATTTAAGCATTTTTTCGGATCCTGTAATTAAGTTTATTTTTTCAAATAATACGATAAATGGATTTTTAACATTAAAAGGAAACAAGATTAACTGTAATAAAATAATACTTACTACAGGCACTTTTTTAAATGGATTGATACATATTGGTAATGAGCGTACTCCAGCGGGAAGATATAATGAAAAACCTAGCACAGGTTTAAGTGAACAATTAGAAAAATATAAATTTAAAATAGGTAGACTGAAAACAGGTACTCCTCCTAGACTCGATGCTAGAACAATAAATTTCAAAAATTTGGAAAAACAAGCAGCGGATGACAATCCTTATTTTTTTTCCTTCCTAACGAAATCAACAACTAACAAACAAGTGTCTTGTTCGATGACGTATACTAACGAAAAGGTGCATAAGATAATTGAAAAAAATTTGTCTAAGAGCGCAATGTACTCTGGTAGCATTCAAGGGGTGGGCCCTAGATATTGTCCATCAATTGAAGATAAAATAGTCAAGTTTGCCGAAAAGACGAGGCATCAAATATTTTTAGAGCCAGAGGGTCTTAGTGACTACACAATTTATCCAAATGGAATATCAAATTCGCTACCTGAGGTGGTACAAGCTGAAATACTCAACAATATCAATGGTTTAGAAAATGTAAAAATGATTAGACCAGGATATGCAATAGAATATGACTATGTGGACCCTAGGGAGCTTTTTCTAACTCTTGAGACTAAAAAAATTAAGAACTTATATTTAGCCGGTCAGATAAACGGAACCACTGGATATGAGGAGGCTGCAGCTCAAGGTCTTGTAGCTGGTGTTAATGCAGCTTTGTCATTTATGAATAAAGAGCCATTCATACTAGATAGATCAGATGCCTATATTGGAGTGATGATAGATGATTTGGTTACCAAGGGTGTTGCAGAGCCCTATAGAATGTTTACTTCAAGAGCCGAGTATAGGCTGAGCTTAAGAGCAGATAATGCTGATTTGAGACTTACCAACAAAGGCATAAAAATTGGCTTAGTGTCAAGTGATAGAAAGTTAAAATTTGAGGATAAATTTGCTAAAATGAGTGAAATATCTCTTCAAATGTCGAGTTTAAGTATATCTCCAACAAAAGCTGATAAACATGGTATTAAAGTAGCAAAGGATGGTATTTTACGTTCAGCAGATGAAATTTTAGCCCAAAAAGATGCTAATATGAGTAAAATGCGTGATATTTGGCCTGAAATTAAGGATTTTGGGTTTGAAATTGATGAACAAATAGAAATTAATTCTCATTACAGAGGCTATTTAAAAAAGCAAAATGCGGATATTTTAGCCTTTAAAAGAGATGAAAATTTAATTATCCCAGATAATATCGATTATGATCAATTTTCGGGTTTATCAAATGAGGTAAAAGCTAAATTTAAGAAAATAAGACCAAAAACTATGGGTCAAGCGTTAAGAATAGATGGTATTACTCCAGCAGCTGTATATATTTTGTTGTCACACGTTAAAAGAAAGTCTATTAAGCATATAGCTTAATGGATTCGATAATTTCTAAAAATTACTCTCAAATACAAAAATATGATGTTTCACGTGAAACTTGTAATGATTTTGAAAGCCTAATAGGCTTGATACAAGAGAAAAATAGGGAAATTAACATAATTAGCAAAAAAACCTCTGAAAAAGAGGCTATTAGACAAAGACACATTATTGATTCTGCGCAAATAATTGATTTTGTTGATTTAAATAGTAATACAACCTCTGATTTAGGATCTGGAGGTGGAATGCCGGGATTAATCATAGCAATCATAATGAAAAAATTAAAAAACAGCATGAAAATAAAACTTTATGAAAAAAGTTATCACAAATGTGTTTTCTTAAAAGATGTCTCAAATAAATTAAATTTGAATACAGAAATAATACAAGAGGATGTTTTTAAAATTAAAAATATTGAAACTGGAACCATTATGTCCAGAGCCTTTAAACCAATGCCCATAATTCTTGATCTAGTGCAGAAAAATTTTGGCAAATATAAAAATATAATTTTATTCATGGGCAAAAGTGGAAGAAAAATTTTAAAAGATAGTCTAAAAATTTGGAATTTGGACTATGAGGAAAAAAAAAGTGTAACAAGTAAAGATTCGTTTTTGTTAAATATAAAAAAAATGGAAAAAAAAATTTAATGAAAATTATTTCAATAATAAATCAGAAGGGCGGAGTTGGCAAAACAACTACAGTAATTAATCTTGCGTCAGCATTAACACAACAAGGAAAAAAAATTTTAGTTATTGATTTAGATCCTCAAGGAAATGCAACAACTGGTCTTGGCTTATCTAATTTGGAAAGATCTGACGAAACTATTTATGGAATTTTAAATGGAAGTAAGTCAATTTCACAAGTAATTAAAAAAACAAATTTTGATAATCTCGATGTGATAACTTCAAATGTTGATTTGTCTGGCCTTGAGGTTGAGACAGCTGGTGATAGTGATCGGGCATTTATTTTGAAGGTCAAATTAGCTACGTATTTAAATGATTCTGGAGGAACATACGATTATATACTTATAGACTGCCCACCATCCCTTAGTTTATTGACCGTAATGGCTCTCGTGTGCTCAAACTCACTCCTAGTTCCACTCCAGACAGAATTTTTTGCCCTGGAGGGTTTGACGCAATTAATGAAAACAATTGATCGCATAAAAATTAATTTGAATCCTAAATTGGAAATTCAAGGGATACTCTTAACGATGTACGATAGAAGAAACAAGTTATCATCGCAAGTTGAACAGGAGGCAAGAAATTATTTTAAAGACAAAGTATATCAAACAGTAATTCCACGTAATGTTAGATTATCTGAAGCACCATCTCATGGGGTACCAGTTTTAATTTATGATAAAAATTGTCCAGGTAGCAAATCATATTATAGTTTTACAGATGAATTTATTAATCAAGAAAATCAAGTAGGGAGTGCAGCTTAATGAACAAGATTAAAAAAGGATTGGGTAGAGGATTGTCATCATTGATTGGAGAAACTAAAATTGAAGAAAAAACAAACAAACTATTAATTGGTGATCTTTATCCAAATAAATTTCAACCTAGAAAAATTTTTGATGAAGATAGTTTGAATGACTTAGAAAAATCAATTAGAGAAAGGGGTATTATTCAGCCAATTATTGTTCGTAAATCTGATGAAAATTCTAAGTATGAGATCATAGCTGGCGAAAGACGTTGGCTTGCAGCTCAAAGGGCTGGTCTTCATGAAGTGCCAGTTGTTGTTACTGAAGCAGATGATTTGAAATCTTTGGAATTTGCAATTGTTGAAAATGTTCAAAGAAATGATCTTAATCCCCTGGAAGAAGCTCAGGGCTATCAAAGATTGATAAACGATTTTTCTTATGATCAAGAAAAAGTCTCAAAATTTATTGGAAAAAGTAGAAGTTATATTACCAATTGTTTGAGAATATTAACTTTACCACGTGACGTTTTAGATTTGATTGAAACAAAAGAAATTTCAGCTGGTCATGCAAAAATATTAGTTGGACTTGAAAATGCTACTTTTGTTGCTCGGAAAATCATCGAAAAAAAACTTTCTGTGCGTCAATCAGAAAATTTTGTAAAGATCTTCAAGAAAAAAAAGACTTCTTTAACAAAATCCAGTGACCCCAATATTCAAAATCTTGAAAGATCAATTACTGATAGAATTGGCTTAAATGTCTCAATTAAAAATAATAAAAAAAATAAAGGAACAATTACCTTTGTTTATCATGATATTGAACAACTAAATAAAATAATAGATATTATCAAATCTAATTACTAGCCTCTAAAAGACTTTCCTCTAAAATAAAGTTAGTCACAATCAGTACAGAATTATTATAATTTTTCTTAATTTTTAATTCAACATCATTAATTTTATTGATAAGCACTTTGATTTTTTTAGATTTCCATTTTTTAAGTTGTACTTTTACAATCTCTTTATCTTTCCAAAAGATGGGTGGTTTAGCTGAGTTTATTGTTTTGTTAATGTCGTTATTTTTTTCTAATTCTATTGCAAGTTTATGAATTCTTTTGGCTTTTGATAAAAAGGTTCTTAAAATAATTATGCAATCCTCTGCGTTATAATTATTTTCATTTAAAATATTAATTATTTTATTTCTATTTTTTGCTAAGCTATTGTCTATTAGTTCAGATAATTCATAATTTTCAGATAAATTTATTAATTTTAAAATTTCTCCAGTTGATATCTTTTTTTTATCTTTTCCAAAAATTTTTATTTTCTCAATTTCAATTTTTAAGTTTTTTCTATCTCCGTTACATTTTTCAACGATCAAATTTATATTTTGTTGTGAGATTGTAATATTTTCTTTTCTAAATATATTTGCAGCCAACTTTGTAAGAGTATCATTATTATCTGGATAAGTTGGTATGCAAATTAAATTTTTATTTTTTTCAAAAAGAGATCTTAGTTTTGATCTACTTTCTAAAACACCAGCATTAATTATAATCTTAGTACTAGTTATATTTCTTTCAATTAAATCTAGAACTATATTATAAAGCTTGTCTGATGCTCTATTAATCAAAATGATTTTAGTACTATCAAATAGTGAGCCAGATAATAAATTTTCATAAAAAGACTCTGTCTGGTCTTTAATTTGATTTTCATCATAATTAAAAACCTTTCCATCATTTCTTTTTAAAATTTCATTTATACATTCAGTTTTTAAACCTTCATTTTTGCCGTATAATAAGTGGAAAATTGTATTTTCTGAGATTTTATTCAATTCAAAAGATTTTAAAATCATTAATTTACAGCTAATCTAAGAATTAGTTTTTGAGAAATCGAATTGGCTAAATTTTTCTTAATAGTTTGCTCATAATTTTTTTCCTCATATTTATCAGTCATTTTTTGGAAATTAAATTTTTCATTTACAGAAAAATTTTCAGAATTATTTTCTTTCTCAATCGTAAATTTTGTAATTACTTTAGCTTGGTAATCAGTAATTGTTCCAGCAGTATTTCTAGCCAATATATTTTTCATATATTTTGTATCAAAACTTATATTCAAAATTTTATTAGAATTTATTTTGCTGTTTCTTTTTAGGATTGTAGAAATTAAATTGTTAATCTCTTTATCACCAGTAAAACTTGTTATAACTATTTTGTAATCTACTTTATTTTGTTGTGAATAAACTGGTTTATAATCACAATGATTTAACAAATTTAGTAATAAGATTATAAAAAAAATTTTTTTAAGCATTTAAATAATTATGTTCAAAAGTTTATCCTTAATATAAATTTTCTTTTTAATTTTTTTCTGATCAAAATATTTCATTATTTTCTCATCATTCTTAATTATTTCAAAGAGTTTTTCCTCTGCAATATTGGGTTTTGTTTGAATAAGACCTCTTTTTTTTCCATTAATTTGTATAACAATGTTAATAGTTTCCTCTTTTAACATTGAAGTATCGTATTCTGGCCACTTAAAATTTTTAGCTTTTATCATACTTAAGCACTCGTTAGCAAAGTGAGGAAGAATTGGTGTCATTGTAATTAAAATTTTTTGATAATTTTCAATTATTGTATGTTTTGTATAAGTTTTTTCTATTTGTTTGTTTATGTAAGAATACATTTCATACAAGTTAGCTATTATTTTATTATAACTGAAACTCTCAAGATTATCGTAAACTTTCTTTAAATACTTATTGGTATATTTTGTAATCTCCTCATCTTTATCTTTGTTATGATCTTTATTAATTTCATTGATGATTTTTTCATTTAATTTCCAAAGTTTTTGAATAAATTTAAAAGATGACACGATACCTTCCTCAGACCATTGAACGTCTTTTTCTGGAGGACTATCTGATAATATAAAAAGTCTTGCTGAGTCAGCACCATAATTGGCAATTATATTTTCCGGATCTATAGTATTTTTTTTTGATTTTGACATAGATTCTGAAGGCCCAATCGAAATCAACTTTGATCTATCTTGTTTAAGATACTTCTTTCCATCTATGTTTTCAATTTCTTCAGGACTTATCCAATTATTGTCTGGATCTTTATAAGTTTCATGACATACCATTCCTTGTGTAAATAGACCACTGAACGGTTCTAGGATATTAAAATTACTATTTTTTTCGGATAAAGCTCGCATAAAAAATCTTGAGTAAAGTAAATGTAAAATAGCATGTTCAACACCACCAATATATTGATCTACAGGCATCCAGTAATCGATATCTTCTTTTTTAAATCCATATTCAGCTTCTTTAGGTGAACAAAATCTTAAGTAATACCAAGACGAACATACAAATGTATCTAAAGTATCTGTCTCTCTTATCAATTGTTTTCCATCTATAATTACTTTTCTCCAATCATTTTGGTTATCTAGTGGATTACCTTTAACATTTAGATCTATATTTTCAGGAAGCTCTACTGGTAACATTGATTTAGGAATTGGGTAAGCAATACCATTTTCATCATATGCTATTGGAATAGGACATCCCCAATATCTTTGTCTAGATACACCCCAATCCTTTAATCTAAAATTAATTTGTTTTTTTCCCAATTTTTTTTTTTCTAAAATTTTAATTGTTTCAAGTATAGAATTTTCTGGTGCTTTAAGACCATTTAGAAACTCTGAATTAATCAAAACACCTGGTCCTGGATATGCCTCATTGAGTACTTTAAAATTTTCATCTTTATCCATTGGTCGAACAACAGTCTTTATTTCTAGATCATATTTTTTTGCAAAATCAAAATCTCTTTGATCGTGCGCTGGGCAACCAAAAACAGCTCCAAATCCATAATCCATTAATACAAAGTTTGCAAAGTATACTGGCACTTTTTGTTTTGGATTGAGGGGATTTACAGCTACAAGATTCGTTTTAAATCCAATTTTTTCACCTACTGCTATAGCTTCTTCAGTCGTGCCAGTTTTTGAACATTCTTCTTTAAAACTTAAAAAATTCTTGTCATCTTTAAAGAATTTAGAAACTTCATGATCCGCTGATAATGCTAAAAAAGAAAACCCAAAAAGTGTATCTGGTCTTGTAGTAAAACACTTAATATTTTCAACAGGCAAGTCTCCTTCTATTTTAAAATCAATTTCGCACCCAAATGACTTTCCAATCCAATTTTTTTGCATCGTTTTTACTTTGTTTGGCCATGTATTTAATTTTTCTAGGCCATCTAAAAGTTCTTGGGAAAATTTGGATATATTAAAAAACCATTGGTTTAATTTTTTTCTTTCAACTATAGCTCCAGAACGCCAGCCCTTACCATCTATAACTTGCTCATTCGCTAAAACTGTTTCATCTACTGGATCCCAATTTACATATTTTTCTTTTCTATAAACAAGTTTTTTTTCGAATAGTTCTAAAAAAAAGGCCTGTTGATGTTTGTAATAGTCTTTATTGCAAGTAGAAATTTCTCTATCCCAATCAATCGATAAACCCAGTTTTTTTAATTGAGTTTTCATATTTAATATGTTTGTTTCTGTCCATTTTTTAGGATCTAGATTATTTTGTTTTGCAGCATTTTCAGCAGGCATACCAAATGAATCCCAACCCATTGGATGTAACACATTGTATCCTTTAAGGGATTTGTACCGAGCAAGCACGTCTCCTATAGTATAATTTCTTACATGACCCATATGAATTTTTCCTGATGGGTATGGAAACATTTCAAGGCAATAGAATTTTTTTTTTGAAGGATCTGTTTTAACTTTGAAGCTTTTATTTTTTTCCCAATAATTTTGCCACTTTGCTTCTACTAATTTGAAATTATATCTGTTCATAACCAATTACCAAATTGATTAATTAGTCACCAGCTGGTTCTATCTATCTTTATCTTGTTTTTTATATATCGCAGCTTTAGCTAATATTTGTTTTGTAATTTCTTTTTTGAGTTGTCCCTCTTGTTTGTTGATTTTACAATTGTTAGTAGCAATACATGTTTTGTAAAATACATCAACATCAAGAGAATCTGATCTTACCTCATTACTTAGAAACTTTATCGTAATTTTTATAGACTCATTAGTATTACCTTGATCTGAATACCAGTCGGTAATTATAACACCACCACTATAATTTACAGAGGTTAAAGGCATAAAATCAATTACATCTAATGAAGCTCTCCATAATTCATTGGCGCTTGCAAATTCAAACGAGCCACCTCTACTTCTTCCAGTCACTTGGCCAATCAACCCAACGCTTCTACCTTCTTCAATATTTTTTTTAGCTCTTTCAGTACCTGTTGGACTTACTTTTCTAGCATCTACTGGCTTGTAGATATTACAACCACTAGATAATATAAAAAAAAGAACTATTATAAGTCTTGGCAAAATATGCATTAAATTATTAGAACTAGTTAAAAAAGGTTAGATATCACATAAAATGCACCAAATAAATGAATAAAAGTGTGATAATTATGCAACACAAGGTATAAAAAAATAAAAATTTTTTCTATTTTAAATCATGTCAATCCAAAATTTGTTAATTAATGGCACTTATTATTAATTTTAATAATAAAAACAATAAACAAACAAAGGAAACAATATGAACATTAAAAAAGTAGGGCTTACAGCTCTTGCTGGTTCATTAGTTGCAACATCTGCAATTGCAGGCGAGTTATCACTAAGTGGTGGTGCTAAACTCAGTTATGTAACTAAAAGCGGAACTCTTGAAACGACTAATGTCGTTGCAAGTGGATACGCAATGGACCAAGAAATCAGTGCAAGTGGTTCAGCTGAACTAGACAATGGTTTTACAATATCGTTGTCACATGGTTTAAGTGGTTCAGGTGCTGAAGGATCAGACTCTTCAGTTTTAACGTTAGACATGGGTGATATGGGTACGTTAGGATATGACGATACTGATGGTCACTATGGATTAGCTGGTTTAGAAGATAAAATACCAAATGCATATGAACAAGCTAACGATGGTCTAGGAACAACTGCTACAGCAGCTACTATGGCTAAAATGGCTTCTGGTGCAGGCTTCGGTTATTCAACAACAGTAGGCGGTGCTTCAGTAAGCATTGGTTATTCTGATAACTTAGGTGCAACAGCAAACAGATCTGATGGTGGTCAAGACACAGGTTCTACAAGTGTTGATTCATCATCTTCTGTTGCTGTAACTTACGCTGTAGAAGACATGGGTCTTACAGTGTTTGGTGGAGTAGGTACTGAAGGACAAGCTGATGGTAAAGAACTTGACCATTCAACTATCGGTGCAACTTATGCATTCGGTCCAGCTACAGTAGGTTACCAAATCAATGACGAGGATGACTCTGCTACAGGTGGTACTGACTACGAAACTGAGATTTACGGAATTTCATTTATGGTAAATGAAAACTTCTCAATTTCTTATGGTGAGCACAATACTGAAAAATCAGGTACTTCTGTTGATCAAGAAGCTGAAAGTATTCAAGCATCTTATTCAATGGGTGGTATGACAGTTAACATTAAAGATAGTGAAATGACTGGTGTAGCACACACTGCTACTAACACTCACGAGACTACAGAAGTAATATTAATTTTTGCGTTTTAATTAATTATTTAGTCTAATTAAAAAGGCCCCTTTTTTAAGGGGCCTTTTTTTTTACTTCCTTTAAAAAAGGAAAATAATTTAAATATTTGTCACTTATGTTAAGAGAGCTCTTGTAGATCTTACTTCTTACTTGATAAACACTGATTGTTTTAGAGGGTATGTTGTTTTTAGTATAATTTACACAATTATCCTCAAATTTTAAATTACAAAATTCTAAAATATTTTTAGTTTCACTGATTTGTTCTGTCACTAATTTTTCATAATGACTTTCATAGATAAAATCTCCCAATTTTTTTTTCCAAAAAAACATTAGATCGCTATAAAGATTAACATATTCTGTTATATAATCTTGATTGTAAGCCCAAGCAACGCCTGGGCTATCAAACACATTTCTGTATATTGAAAAAGCACTATCAACGGGATTTCTGTTACTATGAATTATTTTAGCATGAGGAAATAGTATTTTAATAAAACCAATCCATTTAAAATTAAAAGGCATTTTATCTACTATAATTTTATCTTGATCGTACATTTCATATTTTGACAAAATTTCATTCGATAATTTGATACATGTGTCTTTATTAACAAGCTCATTAGAAAAAAAATTTGCAAGTGAGTTTTTATTTTTAAATTTTTTAATAAAAAAATCGCTCATAACATGGCTTTCTTCAGCTCCAAAAGTCCTAGAATGTGAGCTTATAATTTGATGAAGTAAGGTTGTACCTGATCTTGGTAACCCAACTATAAATATGAGATTTTCTCCTTTATTATTTTTTTGATTTTGAAAGTCAAAATTCTCATATTGTTTTTTAATTTGTACAAATTGATCTTTTTCTAATTTAAAATTATAATTTTCAAAGGTTTTAAATTTAGTATCATTAGCTTTTAAAGTGTGATGTACAAATTTTTCAATATTTTTTTGATCATAAAAAGATTTTGCTAAAGCAAAGTGTAAATTGGATAAATCTTCATGATTTAAACTTGGAATATTTATTTTGCTTAACATCAATTTTTGATGAGGATCCTCTAACCCGTACTTATGAATTTTACTATATAATTGATAAGATTTAGTATTTTCTGGAAATTTTTTATTTAATTCTAAAATTATTTTTTTTGCTTCATTGAATTTTCCTTGCGCAGAAAGATTTAGGGTATAATAGGTTAAGGCCTCTTCAGAATTATTATTTAAATGATAAGCTTTTAAATAGTGATCTGCTGCTTTTTCAGTATGGTTTAGATTGTTTTCGAGATGACCTAAATTAATGTACGATGGTAAATGTCTTGGATTAATATTTATTGCTTTATTAAAATAATCTCTTGCTTTTGAAATATTATCAAGATTCTTATAGGCGATTCCAATGTTACATAAAGTCGAAGGTTCGGAGGGCAATTTTTGATTGGATAACAGAAATATCTCCAAAGCGTTTTCAATTTCATTCAACTGAATATATGATAAGCCAATAAAATTATAAATTATAGTTTGATTTGGATTTTTTTTTAAAAGAGTTTTAGATTTTTGAATGACGAGTTTGTATTCTCCTTTTTTAAAAAGAACTTTAATTTTATCCAGTTCTTTTCTAAGATAAATTATATTGCTGTAATTCATAGTTGTTTAACAATTCTCTAACATTGAGATAGACCCAAAACTGCTAATACTTAATAAATTAATTTTTTTTATATTATCTTTATTAATTCCTCCTAAGCCTATCACATTTTTTTTTGTTAAACCCATTAAGTTAAAAAATTTATAGATACCTAGAAATTTATTACTTTTATTATTTTTAAAAATTGATGATATAAAAATTGACGTAACATTTTGTTTTTCCTTAATTCTTATTTCAGCTAAATTATGCGCAGACCCAATCAATTTGAAGTTTTTCTTCAGATTGTATGAATTATGCATAAATGACTTGTTAAAAGCTGGTATGTAAGCGCCATCTAAATTTAGTTTTATAGCTAATTTAATATTATTCGATAAATAAAATTTTAGAGATTTTTTTTTACAATAGTTTTTTATCTTTATAATAAGATCTTCATTAATTTTTTTTGAACTATAGTTTCTAAAAATAATAGCAGTTTGCCCATCCTGCTTATCAATATTGTTTGTATTAAATTTACTTATAAAGTAATATTTTTTCATTAAGTTAACATGCATAATACTATAAAAAATTTATTAGATATTAAGAATAATATTAAATCTTATCTAGAAAAATTAAATATAAATAGTAATCCCAAAATATTAGCAGTATCCAAAACTTTTGAGATTAATAAAATTTTACCCTTGATAGAATATGGTCATTTGCATTACGGGGAAAATAAGGTTCAAGAAGCATTAGAGAAATGGTCTGACATTAAATTAAAAAAAAAAGATTTGAAATTGCATCTTATAGGTAAATTACAAACCAATAAGGTAAAACATGCGGTAAAAATATTTGATTATATTCACTCGGTTGATAGCAAAAAGCTCGCAAAAAAGATAGCAGATGAGGAGACAAAACAGGGTAAAAAAATAAAGATATTTATACAGGTAAATATTGGCGATGAAGAACAAAAATCTGGAGTAAATAAATCATCTGTATATGAATTATATTCATATTGTAAAACGATCAACTTAAATGTGATTGGACTAATGTGTATTCCACCATTGACAAAATCATCGGATATTTATTTCAAAGAAATGAATATTTTAAATAAAAATTTAAATCTTAATGAATTAAGCATGGGGATGTCCTCAGATTATTTAGATGCTATAAAAAATTCTGCCACATATGTGAGAATAGGATCTAATATTTTTGGACAAAGAAGTTAGTTTATCTGAATTTTTGTTTTTTTATTTATCAATTTTAACATTATTAAAAAATCTTTTTTTTTTAGGGCTATACATCCTGCTGTTGGTTTATAATCATTTGTTAAGTGTATAAAGATACAGCTTCCCTTAAATTTTATTGGCCTTAAATAATTATACTTTATTGGTATCATCAAGTCATACTTATGATCTCGCCGGTAAAGTTTTTCACATTTAATTTTTTTTCCTAAGAAAATTAATTTATTATAATATTTTTTGTCCAATGGATCATCACACCAACCCATTTTTTTTTCAATTTTGATACACCTTAACTTAGTTAGAGGTTTTTGAATTCTATCAGATCTGTAATACAATTTTTCAATAGAAAAACGACCAATTGGTGTTTTTTTATCACCTTCTTTTTTGTTTTTAGTTAAACCATTTTTACCAATACAGCACTTAAGATAAAAATCATCAATTTTAAGTGAATGTTTATTTTTAATATAAATTATCATATTATCTTTTTATATGAATACTCATAATCTTGTCATCTACGAACTCGATGAATTATATAAGATTTTTGAAGAAATTAAAAAAGATATAAATTTTAATTTTGAGAAAATTAATAAACAAGAATTGTTAAATTTAAAATCTAACTCAAATTGTTTAGTACTCACAAAAAAAAAAATACCAGAATTAAATAATCAAATAATTTTTGATAAATTTCCTATTCCAATATCTAAAATATTAGAAAAAATTAACATTGAATTTATAAAAAAAAATTTTCAAGAACAATCTGAGATTTTAATAGGTAACTATATTTTCAATATAAATTCACGCGAAATGTCTTCAAATGCAAATAAACTTAAACTTACTGAAAAAGAAATAAACTCAATAATATACCTATTAAAAGCAAATAAACCTGTAAAAATTCGAGAATTACAATCAAATGTTTGGGGATATCAATCTCAACTGGAAACCCATACTGTTGAAACACATATTTATAGATTGAGAAAAAAAATTTCAAAAGTTTTTAAAGATGAGAATTTTATTTTAAGCAAGGACGATGGTTACGAAATTAATAAAAAAGAATAAATTTGCAAGAGAGCTTTTTTCCAAAAAATATAAGCCTCGGGTAATAAAGCCGAAAAAGGGCAAAGGCAGTTTTAAGAGAAAAAGAGTTAAAGTCTAGCGCCGATTTGTTGAATTACTTTTGATGATAATTTAACTCCTTCCTCTAAGCATTTTTCACTAGATAGATTATTAACAAAACCATGTAAATAACCAGCTGCAAAAAGATCTCCTGCACCAGTTAAATCCTTAATTTTGAGATTTTTTTTAGCCTTGGTCTCAATTATTTTATCTCCAATTATTGAGATTGCACCTTTTTCTCCACGAGTAATTATAATATTTTTTTTAACTTCTTTGGCAAAAGAGATTACTTCATTAAAATTCTTTGCACTAATTAGTGACATAATTTCATTCTCATTTGCAAAAGTAAGATCTAATTTTTCTTTAACTAATATTAAAAAATTTTTTTTATGTCTTTCTACACAAAACAAATCTGATAGTGACATTGCAGTTTTGTTAGAATACTTAATCGCTTTCTCAAATGCTTTTTTGGGTTCACCCTCATCCCATAAATAGCCTTCTAGAAAAATCAAATCACTTTTTTTAATTAGTTCTTCATTTACATCAATTTCACCAATTTTTCCTGCTACACCTAAAAAAGTACACATTGTCCTTTCAGAGTCTGGTGTTACTAAAATAAGACAAGACCCCGTAGGAAGGCTCTCTTTTTTTTTTGAATAGAAATACTTAACATTCTCTTTTTTTAACCCTTCCTCATATTTGGCCCCAAAATCATCATCAGATATTTTTCCTATAAATCCAACTTCATTTTTAAGTTGAGATAAGCCAACGATTGAATTAGCAACTGAACCTCCAGAAACAGTTTTTTCAATTTTAAGATTCGTTAAAATATCTTTAAATTCATTTTCATCAAAGATTAACTTCATTGTTCCTTTTGTAAGATTATTTTTCGTAATAAAACTCTCTTCTACTTTACAAATGACATCGATAATCGCATTTCCGATACCAAGAATTTTCATATCAAGCTTTTTTAGTTTTAATAGGTTTCTTTCTATTAGGATAACAAGTGGTACAAATTTTACAAGTCACACCATAACACTCTCTTGCCTTACAATATTCTCTTCCATAATATATGATTTGAAGGTGAAGTTTGTTCCAATTTTTTTTAGGAAAAAGTCTTTTTAAATCTTTTTCAGTTTGAACAACATTTTTTCCATTTGTTAAACCCCATCTTTGAGCCAATCTATGTATATGGGTATCAATTGGAAATGCGGGATATCCGAAGCCTTGAGACATTACAACTCCAGCAGTCTTATGACCAACACCAGGAAGTTTTTCTAATTCCTCAAAAGTTTTTGGCACTTTGCCATTATATTTTTCGATTAGTATTTTTGATAGATTGAAAATGCTTTTTGCTTTGATTCTGAAAATACCAATTTTTTTAATTAATCTTTCAATTTTTTTTCTTCCTAATTTAACAAAATGTCTAGGTTTATAAAATTTTGGATAAATATTTTTAGTTACATTATTTACATTTACGTCTGTACATTGTGCTGAAAGAAGAACAGAAATTAAAAGTGTAAATACATTTCTACTTTTAAGAGGAACATAAATTTTCGGATATGTTTTGTTTAAAATTTTTAAAACTGTCTTTGCTCTTTGAATTTCATTCATTACTTGAAATTCATCAAATTTCTCATTGAATAAAGACCTGGTTTTTTATTTATAAGCCATTTCGCTGCTGTTAAGGCTCCCTCAGAATAAAGAGCTCTATCAAAGGCTTCATGATTTAAAGTGATTATTTCTTTACCACTTGAAAATTTGACTTCGTGTTCACCAATAATCTCACCTTTTCTCACAGAATTAAAATTTATCTTTTTGCTATATGGAAAAGTTTTTTTATTTAAATATTTTTTTCCTAATAAACCATAAAAATTTTTATTTTTTCCTACGGCTATTCCTTTACCCAACATTAATGCAGTTCCTGATGGATAATCTTTTTTATGCTTGTGATGGATTTCAAAAATTTTACTTAAAAAATTTTTCCCTAATGAACTTGAAGCAATTTCAGTTAAATACATCAAAAGATTTATACCTAAGCTCATATTTCCTGCTTTTAAAATAGGTATTTTTTTTGAAAAATTTTTTATTAAATTTTCCTCTTTTTTGGTAAAACCAGTTGTGCCGATTACAACTCTTTTTTTTAATTTTGTAGCAATTTTTAAAACCTGAAAAGTACATTTTGGTATTGTAAAATCAATAATTAGATCGACATTTTTAAATAATTTTTCATTATTTAGTTCAACTTTAACTCCATTAATTTTTTTATTAATTTTTCTATTTTCTGTAAGAGCAGTAAGTTTAAAATTTTTATCTTTTTTTACAGATTTAATTATTTGTTGCCCCATACGACCCATGCAACCGGTCACTAATAATCTAATTTTTTTCATTTAAAGATAAAGATAGAAAGTATCACAATGATAGCAACAATTATAGACCAAATAAATAAATTTTTGATAAATCTTTTTGATTTTGAGTTAGATCTTAAAAATTCAGGTAGCACTAGAATTAAAACTGCTATCAAAAAAATAGCTGGAACGATCTCTTCTAATCCCATTTCCTAACTATTCCAAAAACTTTTAGCTTTTTGGAAGAATTTCTTAATACTTGGATTTGATTTTTCATTCTCAATTTTTCTAAATCGTTCTAACAAATCTTTTTGCTCTTTGTTTAAAAACACTGGAACTTCTGTTTTAACTTGTACATATAAGTCACCAAAATCTCCTCTTCGCATAAATGGCATACCTTTACCTTTTAATCTAAATTGTTTACCATCTTGGGTTCCATCTGGTATTTTAATCTTAGCTTTTTTTCCATCAATTGTGGGTATTTCTATTGTTGTACCAAGTGCAGCATCTGCAATTGAAATTGGAAACTCAAAAAATAAATTTACATCAGATCTTTTGAATAATTCGTGAGATTTAACATTAATAAATAAATATAAATCTCCACTAGTACCTCCTCTTGTTCCAGCCTCACCTTTGCCGGCAAGTCTTATTCTCGTCCCATCATCTACCCCTTTAGGTATTGTTACAGATACTTTTTTGTTTGTTTGTTTATTACCTTGCCCATTACAATCTCCACACGGATTGGTTATTTCTTCACCACTTCCTGCACACTGAGGACAAGTTTGTTGAACTGTAAAGAAACCTTGATTAGATCTAACTCTTCCATTTCCTCCACAATAGGTACATCTGTCTGGACTTGAGCCTGGTTTAGAACCATTTCCTTTACAAGTATTACATTTTTCAGACGTGGAGAATTGAATGTTCTGTTTTTTTCCAGTGTATGCCTCTTCTAGTGTAATTGATAAATCATATCTTAGATCTGAACCTCTGTTATTTGAGCTTCTTCTTGAACTTCTTCTGCCTCCACCACCAAAGTCTCCAAAAAAATCTTCAAAAATATCAGAGAAATCTGCACCACTAAAACCTCCAAAACCACCAAAACCACCTCTACCACCGCCACCATTTTCAAATGCAGCATGTCCAAAGTTATCGTAGTTTTCTTTTTTTGATTTATCAGAAAGCACACCATAAGCTTCACTGGCTTCTTTAAATTTTTCTTCTGCTGATTTATCCCCAGGATTTTTGTCAGGGTGATATTTAACAGCTAATTTTCTGTAGGCTGATTTTAGTTCGTCGGGGCTTGCGCTTTTACTTACTCCTAAGACATCATAATAATCTCTTTTAGCCATGTATATAACCTGGACAAATAGATGTCAGTTAAGCGCTTTTTTCTTTATTCTCGTCTTTTACTTCCTCAAAGTCCGCATCAACAACATTATCGTCTTTCTTTCCCTTTTCATCATTTCCATCATCTTTACTAGAATCTGGTTTTGTGCTTTGTTGTGACTTGTAAATAGCTTCTCCTAGTTTCATCGAAGCTTGTACTAATGCCTCTGTCTTCTTCTTAATGTCCTCAATATCTTCACCTTTAAGAGATTCCTTTAATGCATTTGACCCATCTTCAATTACTTTTTTCTCTGCATCTGAAACTTTAGATCCATGCTCTTTTAGATTTTTTTCAGTTGAGTGAATTAGAGTATCTGCCTGATTCCTAACATCAACAGACTCTCTTTTTTTCTTGTCTGCTTCTTTATTGGCTTCAGCATCTTTTACCATTTTTTCAATTTCCTCATCACTTAATCCACCAGAGGCTTGAATTTGAATCTTTTGCTCTTTACCTGTACCTTTATCTTTAGCTGATACATTAACTATTCCATTAGCATCTATATCAAAAGTCACCTCAATTTGAGGAACTCCTCTTGGTGCAGGAGCAATACCAACTAGTTCAAAATTACCAAGTAATTTATTATCTGTTGCCATCTCTCTTTCACCCTGAAGAACACGTATTGAGACGGCTGGCTGGTTATCTTCAGCAGTAGAAAATACCTGGCTTTTTTTTGTAGGTATAGTTGTATTTTTTTCAATAAGTTTTGTAGATACACCGCCTAGAGTTTCAATTCCTAGGGATAATGGTGTTACATCTAATAAAAGAACATCTTTTACATCACCCTGTAAAACACCAGCTTGAATTGCAGCGCCCATTGCAACCACTTCATCTGGATTAACACTTTTGTTTGGCTCTTTACCAAAGAAATTTTTTACTTCAGAAATGACTTTTGGCATTCTAGTCATACCTCCGACCATTACCACTTCATCAACATCACTAGCTGAAATTCCAGCATCTTTCAAAGCAGTTTTACATGGTGGAATAGTTTTAGCTATTAAGTCTTCAACTAAAGCCTCTAACTTGGCTCTAGTCATTTTTAAATTAATATGTTTAGGACCAGTTTTGTCAGCAGTTATAAATGGTAAATTAATATCTGTTTGCTCAGCTGCTGAAAGTTCAATTTTTGCTTTTTCGGCTGCCTCTTTTAATCTTTGTAATGCTAACTTATCAGTTTTTAAATTAATACCGCTGTCTTTTTTGAACTCAGAAATTAAATATTCCACAACAGCGTTGTCAAAATCTTCTCCACCTAAAAAGGTATCACCATTTGTAGATTTTACTTCAAAAACTCCGTCACCTAATTCAAGAATAGACACATCAAAAGTTCCACCACCTAAATCGTAAACTGCAATTTTTTTATTTTGTTTCTTATCCAAACCATAGGCTAGTGAAGCTGCAGTTGGTTCATTGATAATTCTTAAAACCTCTAACCCAGCTATTTTTCCAGCATCCTTGGTAGCTTGTCTTTGCGCATCATTAAAATATGCAGGGACAGTTATTACCGCTTTTGTAACAGCTTGACCTAAATATTTTTCAGCAGTCTCTTTCATTTTTTGAAGAATAAAAGCAGAAATTTGTGAAGGCGAATATTTCTCTGCTTTTGCTTCAATCCATGCGTCACCTTTTTCAGAATTTACAATCTTAAAAGGTGCAGCCTCGATATCTTTTTTAACAGTTGGGTCTTCAAAATTTCTACCAATTAATCTTTTGACTGCAAAAATTGTATTCTCTGGATTTGTTACTGCTTGTCTTTTAGCAGGTTGTCCTATTAATTTTTCTTTTTCTTCAGTAAAAGCTACTACTGAAGGTGTAGTTCTTGCACCCTCTGCATTTTCCAAAACTTTTGCCTGGCTCCCTTCCATAATAGCTACACAAGAGTTTGTTGTTCCTAAATCTATTCCAATTATTTTGCTCATATCAGTTATTTGTTCTCTTCATATAGGGTTGAAATTGAATTCTGCAAGTTCATTTAAATATTATTTATCTCCTGAATTTTCTTTATTTTCCTCATTTTTTTCCTCTTTTTTTTCACTTTTTTTTGCTACGCCGACTAGAGCTGGTCTCAACAATCTATCTTTAATTGTGAATCCTTTTTGTATTTCTTGAACAATTGTTCCGGGTTCTTTTTGATCATCTTCTATTTCAATCATTGCTTGGTGAAAGTTTGGATCTAATTTTTTATTGAGGCTTTCAATAGGCTTGATTTTATTTTTTGAAAAAATTGAAATTAAATCTTTATTGATAATGTCAAAATGTTCGAGTGTTTTTTTTAATGCCTCAGTATCTTTTAAAGTTTCATCGTTTAATAAAATTTGTTTTGATCTTTCAAGATTATCTATTAAATTCAAAGCTTCTCTTGCAAAAGAAAACCCTCCATATTCAAAAGCATCTTCTTTTTCTTTTTCAAACCTTCTTCTTTGGTTTTCCATTTCAGCAAATGATCTTGCAAGCTTATCTTCTAACTCTAAAATTTTCTCTTCTGGGGTTTTTTCTTGATCTTGATCCTGTTCTTGGTCTTGTTCTTTATTATTTGTTTCTAAATTTTCAGTTTTTTGATCTTGATTTAAATCTTTTTGATCTTTCTCTGATGCTTTGTCTGTATTTTTTTGGTTTTGATCTTTTTCCATATGGACATATATGGTAAGAAAAAATTAAATTTCCAGATGCTAAAAAAAAAAATTAAACAACTCCTTATAGGTACAAATAACAAAGGAAAATTAAAGGAAATAAGAGATTTATTACCAGCTAATATTAAAACATTTCCTACCTCAAAGTTTAATTTAAAGAGCCCAAGAGAAACAGGAAAGACTTTTAAAGAAAATTCTCTTATTAAATCTCAATACTTTTCAAAAAAAACAAATCTAATCTGCTTAGCTGATGACTCTGGTTTAGAAATTGACATTTTAAATAAAAAACCGGGAATCTTTTCGGCACGATGGGCTGGAAAAAAATTAAATTTTAATAAGGCAATTCAAAAAGTTTATAAGGCATTAGATAGAAAAGATAAAAATTGGAGAAATAAAAAAATTAATGCCAGGTTTGTTTGTGCCTTATCCATAAGTGATTTAAATAAAAAAATAGCTTGTGTTGTTGGAAAAGTTGAGGGGTATATTTCCAAAAAACCCAAGGGTAAAAATGGTTTTGGATACGATCCAATATTTATTCCAAAAAATAAAATAAAAACTTTTGGCGAGATGAAGCCATTTCAAAAGTATAAATTAGACCACAGATCAGATGCTTTCAAAAAGCTTAGAAAATTTCTTTAATCTCTCCCCCGTCAATTTTGTAAAAGTTTAATCTATGATTTATTTTGTTATTTTTAACATCAAAAATACCAATTTTACCTTTGAATGAATTTTCTTTTTTAAAAATATTTTTTATGTCAGAAAAATCAGATTTTAAAGATAGATAATAAATCAATCCTAAAAGATCATAACTTAATAAGCTTAAATGATTTGGTTTTGAATTGTAAGTATCTACAAATTCTTTATTAAATGTTTCTAGATTTTGTTTATTGATTGATGGATAATATAAAGGCTGGATATTTTCCTCTAAAAGTAAACTTTCATCAAACCATTGATTAAGAGTTATAAATAATTTATTTCTTGGTGATACATCAGTGTAAATAAGTGAGGTAATTACACTTTTAAGATTTTCATCAAAATCAGAAATAATAACTGAGTCAAAATTTACATTTCCAATTGTATATCGTTTTTCCAATTTCTTAATTTGTTCCTCCTTATCCATCAAATCTGAGTTTTCAACTCTTAAAATTTCATCAGCCAGATTTTTTTTTCTCACATCATAATTTGTTATTTTTTCGATTTGCTTTGTAAGTTTAGTTGGTTCGGTTTCATAAGTGTATTGTTTAAAAATTTTGATTTTCGATTGTTTAATTGCCTTTTTAACTTCATTTTTATAATCAAGGTCAGGTGTTAAAAAAATTGTTTTTTTTACTTCGCTTAATTCCAAAAAATCTTTAATTGCATTTAACTGTGATAAAGAATTTACTCCGCTGCTTATGACATTTTTCGGTAGATCATTTGTTTTATTTGTTAAAGATAGAAAAATAACATCTTGTATTTCATCCAAATACATTAAGCTTTTAAAAAAAATTGGACCGATAAAAATTTTTATTCCTTCATTTTTTAACTTATTAGCTGATTGTAGAGTTTGATTAGGATCAATACCTGTGTCCATTGGATAAATTTCAATATTGTCTGTTCCAATATCACTCAAAGCCATTCGTGTTGATTTAATTATTGATTGTCCTAATTCTTTATATTCACCAGATAAAGGTGCAAGAAGCCCAATTTTAATTTTTTCATTTTGTGAAAATGCAAATGAGGGATTTGTTAAATAGATAATTATTAATGTAAAAATAATTCTAAAAATTTTTTTCATTTTAATGATACTATAATATTTTAATTATAAATATGATTGGAAATTTAAAATCTGCTAATAGAGTGTTCAAAAAAAGTCTATATTTAGTCTCAACTCCAATTGGAAATTTAAACGATATAAGTCTCAGAGCCATAGAAACTCTCAAAAGGTCAGATTACATTTTGTGTGAAGATACTAGAATCTCTAAAAATTTATTAGAAAAATACCAAATCAAATCAAATTTGATTGCCAATCATAAATTCAATGAGAAAAGAAATGTTGTTAAAATTATAAAGTTAATTAATCAAGGATCGCTTATTTCTTTAATTTCAGATGCTGGCACCCCGGGCATTTCTGATCCAGGTTCTATATTAGTTAATGAGTGCATAAAAAATAATATCAATATTATTCCTATACCTGGTGCTTCAGCAGTAATATCAGCAGTATCAATATCAGGATTTTCAGAGAAGTTTTTCTTTTATGGATTTTTTCCTGAAAAGGATAAAATTTTAAAAGAGGATTTGGAAAATTTATCAAAATTAAATAGTTCAATCGTTTTTTTCATTTCACCAAAGAAAATTAATAAGAATATTCCTCTAATTAAAAAAATTTTTTTAGGAAGAAAAATCCTGATTTGTAGAGAAATGACAAAGTTTTATGAGGAGTATAAGAGATCTAAAGTTGAAGATTTAGAACCATTAAAGAGAAATTTAAAAGGTGAATTGACTATTGTTATTTCGGAAAAAATTCATGACAAAAAAGCTTCACAAACTTTAGATGAATCAGATAAAAGATTGATTAAAGCGATGATAAATAAACTAAGCATAAAAGAAATAACAGATTTAATAATTCGTAAAAATGATATTTCAAAAAAAATTATTTATGATTATTGTTTGAAAATTAAAGATGAAAAATAAAATACTCATTTTATTTTTTTTTGGTTTTATTTTAAGTGGATGCGCAGGTGTATCATCCTCAGGAATTTTTGGAACTGGAGTAAGTGTTGCTATCGATCCAAGATCTTTAGGAACTCAGATAGATGACTCTTTGATGCAAAAAAACTTAACTGCTAGAATTTTACTCCTAAATAAAAATTATCTTTTATCAGTAAAATCAAAAGTTTTAGATGGTAGAATTTTTTTAACTGGAAAAGTCAATGAGCCAGAGGAAAAATTAAAATTAACAAAAATTGCATGGGAAACAAATGGTGTAAGATCTGTGAGAAACGATATTAAAATAAAAGAGGCTTTTAACTTTAAACAATCTGCCAAGGATCTATTAATCACTTCGCAATTAAGGACTGCATTAATTTTAAACAAAGAAATTAAGGCAACAAATTACCAAATAGACACTTATAAAAAGAAAATCTATATTTATGGAATTTCACAAACTAAAGATGAAAAAGATCTGGTTATTACAGAGGCAAAAGAGATTTTAGATGTTGAAGATGTGATTGCTAGTATTTTGCTAGTAGATAATTTAAGAATTAAAACTAACTAAATTTTTTATAATCAATTACATCAGCTGAGTAAGCTGCAATAGAGGCTAAATTTAAAATATCTGAAGTTGAAGATCTCAAAGGTGCTATTTCAATAGGTAAACCCAAACCAATTAATAAAGGTCCAATTACCTTTGCTCTACTCATTGACTTAATCATTTTATAGGAAATAGCTGCGCTATGTTGGCTAGGCATAATTAAAACATTTGAGTTACCAACTATTTCTGAAAATGGATAAAGTTCTTTGTACATCTCTTCTAAAGCAACATCTGGTTGCATTTCACCATCAAATTTAAAATCAACTTTATCATTTTTTAGAATTTCAACAGCATCACTTAGTCTTTTTGTTCTATCTGTAGCTGGCTCCCCAAAAGTAGAGTGAGATAAAAAAGCAACTTTTGGATCAAAACCAAATAATTTTGCAACCCTCGCTGCTGATTTTGCCATTTCAGCCAATTGTTTTGCGTCTGGATATTCTATGACCGATGTATCGCAGATAAAGATTGTTTTACCTCTATTTACAACCAGGTTTAACCCGAACATAATTTCCCCAGGTCTTGGATCAACAACTTTAATAATTTTTTCTAGTGAAGATGAGTATCTCCTTGTGTTCCCAGTTATCATCGCATCTGCATCCTGACACGCAACCATGCATGAGGCCCAAATAACTCTATCGTTTCTTATAAGTCTATCACAATCCCATTCTAACATTCCTTTTTCTCTTTGAAGTTTTTTAAATAAATATTTTACATATTTTTCTCTTTTGGCTGTGTCTTTTGAGTTTACAATTTCAATATCAAAATTTTCATTATAACCAATTTTTTTTATTTGATTTTTAATCAGCTCCTCTTTTCCAACTAAGATGGGTATTCCTAAGTCAGAGTTTTTAAAAGCTATAGCAGCTTTAAGTGTATTTTCATCCTCACCATCAGCAAAAACAACTTTTTTTTGTTTTTTCTTTATATAGCTATTTACACCTTGCATAATTGTTACAGTTGGATCTAATCTTTGTTTAAGTTGGTCCTTATAGATTTCAAAATTATCAATTTTTTTTCTTGCAACCCCAGTATCAATAGCAGCTTTTGCAACTGCAGCTGGTATTACACTAATTAATCTTGGATCGAATGTTGATGGAATTATGTAATCTTTTCCATAGTGAGGCCTCTCACCTCCCATTGCTGCAATGACTTCATCCGGCACATCTTCTTTAGCTAATTTTGCTATCGCATGTGCAGCTGCAATTTTCATCTCTTCATTAATTGTTTTTGATCGTACATCTAATGCACCTCTAAAAATATATGGAAACCCTATTAAATTGTTTACTTGATTAGGGTAATCTGACCTTCCGGTCGCTATAATTGCATCATCTCTAACCTCTTCAATTTCTTCAGGTGTAATTTCTGGGTCAGGGTTAGCACATGCAAATATAATTGGATTTTTTGCCATTTTTTTAACCATGTCTTTAGTTAACGCTCCTTTCGCCGATAAGCCTAAAAAAACATCTGCATTAGTAATAGCATCATCTAGAGTTCTATCTTTTGTTTCAATTGCATGACTTGATTTCCATTGGTTCAAATTATCTCGACCTCTGTAAATAACCCCTGTTCTGTCTACCATTGTAATATTTTTTTGGGGTACGCCAGTCTTTTTAAATAAATTAGCGCAAGCCATAGCCGAAGCCCCGGCACCATTGACAACTATTTTAACTTTATCAATTTTTTTTTTACTAATGTCCAAAGCATTAATAAGTGCTGCAGTTGTGATAATCGCAGTTCCATGCTGATCATCATGAAATACAGGTATATCAAGTATTTCTTTTAGCTTTTCTTCAATAATAAAACAATCAGGAGCAGCAATATCCTCAAGATTAATACCTCCAAAACTTGGAGCAAAATTTTTTATACTATTTATGATTTCATCTGGATTTTCGGAGTCTATCTCTAAATCAATAGAGTCAATATCAGCAAATCTTTTAAATAAAACAGCTTTGCCTTCCATCACCGGTTTAGATGCTAACGCACCTAAATTTCCCATACCTAAAATCGCTGAGCCATTACTAATTACTGCAACAAGGTTTCCCTTACTTGTATAATCAAACGCAGCCTCAGGATTATCACTGATTGCTCTTACAGGAGCAGCTACACCAGGTGAGTATGCTAAAGCCAGATCTCTTTTTGTCGTCATATTTTTTGAGGAAGATATTTCAATCTTACCTGGCTTTTTATCTTTGTGAAAATCTAAAGCTTCTTTATCTGTGTAATGATCAATTTTTGTTTTTTTCATTTATGCTAATTAGGTGTACAAATGGGGTAAAATTAAGACTAATATGATTTATGAATTTAGTTAAGTCAACAGGGACTTTCGGTTTTTATACTATTATCAGTAGATTACTTGGTTATTTAAGAGATGTTTTGATAGCGATCTTTCTTGGAACAAGTTTTTTAGCAGATGTATTTTTTGTAGCATTCAGAATACCTAATACTTTTAGAAGATTATTTGCAGAAGGAACTTTTAATGCAGCTTTTATACCAAGTTACACTTCAGAATTAGTAAAAAAAAAAACTGGATCACAAAAATTTGCTAACGAAATTTTCAATTTATTATTTTTAGGACTATTGTTTTTAGTTTTAATTATAGAAATTTTCATGCCAGTTTTTGTAAGGTTAATAGCGCCAGGTTTTGTTGATAATTCAGAAAAAATTCAGTTAGCTGTTAATCTTACAAGGATAACTATGCCATTTTTAATGTTTGTGAGTCTATCTTCTTTTTTTGCTGCAATTCTAAATTCTCACAATAAGTTTGCTGCGGCCTCTGCAGCTCCAATAATCCTTAATATAGTCTTGATTGGAATCTTATTTTTTGGAAAATTTCTTAACGACGAACTAGTTTATTATTTATCATATGGAGTTTCTATTGCAGGATTATTACAACTTGTTTTTTTATATCAATTCGCGAAAAAATTTTATTCTATAAATCTTAAGTTTAATTTTAAAATTAATAATAAGGTTAAATTTTTTTTTAAAAAACTTTTACCCAGTATTTTTTCATCTGGTGTAACACAAATTAATATTCTTGTAGGTACTATAATTGCATCTTTCCAAGCTAGTGCCGTATCTTATCTATATTATGCTGATAGGATTTATCAAATAAACCTTGCAATCGCAGGAATTGCGATAGGCGTGGTTGTTCTGCCACAACTTTCAAAACATGTTTTCTTAAAAAAGAAAAATAAAATTCTTTTACTACAAAATAAAGCGCTTGAGCTTAGTATGTTTTTAAGTTTACCAGCTGCAGTTGCTTTAATTGTAGGATCAGAGCAAATTATCTCAGCATTATTTGGCTATGGTTCCTTTGATGAGCTGTCAGTGTCTAACTCGGCAAATGCACTATACTATTTTGGATTAGGATTACCTGCTTTTGCCTTAATTAAAGTATTTTCGACTTTTTTTTTCGCAAACCAGGATACCAAAACACCATTTTATATTTCATTATTTTCAGTAATTCTAAATATATTAATAAGTATTTATTTTTTTAGAGAAATTGGTTTTATAATCATTCCTATAGCCACGACAATTTCATCATGGTTTAATGCAATAATATTATTTGTTTACTTAAAAAATAAAGATTTATTTAATTTTAATGAATTATTTTTCGCCAAATTAATAAAAATACTTCTGGCATCTATATTAATGGGAATATTTTTTAATTATTTAATTTTGTTTTTTCAAAATAAATTGATTTATGAATATAACTTTAAATCTTTTTATTTGATACTTTCAGCTTTTTTAAGTCTTATATTTTATTTGAGTTTTTCATTATTTATCAAAGCTTTCAAATATGGTGATATTAAACTAAAGTATTAACTATGGGAAAAAAAATTTTTTCAGGTGTTCAACCTACTGGAAACCTTCATCTTGGAAATTATTTGGGAGCAATCAAAAATTTTGTAAAACTTAACAATGAAGATCAAAATGAGTGTGTGTTCTGTGTTGTTGATCTTCATGCTATTACAGTTGCTCAAGATCCAAAAAAATTAAGAGATAATATATATGAAACTGTAGCAACTTTTATTGCTAGTGGCATTGATCCTAAAAAAAGTATTATCTTTAATCAATCAAGAGTGAGTGCTCATTCAGAAACAGCCTGGATATTAAGTTGTGTTGCTAGAATGGGATGGCTAAATAGAATGACCCAATTTAAGGAGAAAGCTGGAAAAGATAAAGAAAAAGCTAGTATTGGTCTTTATTCTTATCCTGTTTTGATGGCTGCAGATATTTTGTTATATGACACAACCCATGTGCCTGTTGGAGATGATCAAAAGCAACATTTGGAACTTTGTCGAGATATAGCTCAAAAATTCAATAATGATTTCAATGCTGACAATTTTTTTAAAATTCCTGAGCCATTAATTCAAAAAGAGTTTTCAAGAATTATGAGCTTGAGAGATGGTACAAAAAAAATGAGTAAATCTGAATTATCAGATCTGAGCAGGATAAATTTAACAGATGATAAAGAACAAATAATAAATAAAATCAAAAAAGCAAAAACTGATACTTTGCCATTACCATCCGCTAGTGCAGATTTAGAAAAAAGACCCGAAGCAAAGAATTTGATGGGTATTTATTCTAGTTTAATGGATGTAAGTTTAGAGGATACAATAAATAAATTTTCTGGAAAAAATTTCTCAGAACTAAAAGAAAATTTATCACAAGTTATGGTTGATAAAATTTATCCAATATCTTTGGAAATTAAAAAGTTATTAAGTGAAAAACAATATTTAGATAAAATACTATTAGAGGGAACTCAAAAAGCAGATAAAATAGCTTCGGAAAAGGTAAAAAAAATCCAAGAACTTGTTGGTTTTTAGGATTTTTTTATTAACAAGTTTAATTTTTACAATTATTGATTATATATAAATCATGTTTGTTCAAACTGAAATAACGCCGAACCCAAATTCTTTAAAATTCTTACCAGGTAAGAATGTTTCAAATAATGGGTCATTTGAAATTACACAAAAGGATCAAACTAATAATGAATTAGTTAAAAATTTGCTCTCCATAAATGGTGTTGAAGGCATTTTTCTAGGTAAAGATTTTATCTCAATAAATAAATATGATGACACATCATGGGATGAAATTAAACATATAGTAATTTCTTTAATCAATGATTTTTACTCTAGCGGAAAAGAGTGTGTTGTTGAAAATACCTTAATTGAAAATAATGAAAATTTAAAAGATATAGAAAAAAAAATAGTTAAAATATTAGATGAAAAAATCAGACCTGCAGTTGCGAAAGATGGTGGAGATATTAAATTCAAAGAGTTTAAAGATGGTATTGTTAAAGTGCAGCTCCAAGGGAGTTGTTCAGGTTGTCCAAGTTCAACTATGACATTAAAACAAGGTGTGCAAAATCTTCTTTGTCACTATCTACCAGAAGTTAAGAAGGTTGAGGCTCTTTAAATGTTTAAATTTAAATTAAAAAACCTAAAATTTTTAAACCATTTGATTTTTTTTAAGTCAAAATTTTATTTTGTTAGAATGAGAAGAAAGAACTTAAAAATGTTTAAGTTTTTTGATGACAGACGAATTGGAGCAATTCCAAGAATATTTTTAACAAGTATTTTTGTTGTATTTTCGTTCTATCATATTCCATCAATAATTAATTTTGCTAATAAGCAACTTTTAGAAGATCAAGAATTTCAAAACAATTCAAAAGCTATACTAGCTTATACACTTAATAAAAAAGAGGGTGTTGAAGCTGATGGAGGAGATTTAAATGAAAAAGATTTGTTAATCGATATTTTCAGTCTAAACGATCTTGAAACAGACACAGTAAGATTAAATGCGTCTACAATTAAGCAATTATTTCAAGACACCAATTATAAACTAGATGATGTAAGGGAAACAAAGTTAGTTAAGCCTGTCGCCTTAACTTTACTTCCCGGTGAAATTAAAATGATCGAAAGCACCAAGAAAAGAAAAGAGTTCTTTATTCAAATCGTTTTACCTTTAGTTTTAAAAGAAAATAATAATATTAGATTAGATAGGAAGACTTTATTTAAAATTATAAATAAAAGCAATAATAGTAAATTAGAAAAAAAATGGCTTGAAAAAAAATATAAACAATATGGAGTAACATCTAAAGATTTAACAACACTTAAAATCAGAATGGATGAAGTACCAGTTTCTTTAGCACTTGCTCAAGCTGCAAAAGAAACAGGATGGGGAACATCAAGATTTGCACAAGAGGGTAATGCACTTTTTGGGCAATGGACTTGGTCTGGTGAGGGCCTAAAACCTAAAGAGGCTGATGAGAGTAAGGGTCATAAAGTTATGAAATTTAATGTATTACAGGCCTCAGTTAGAGCTTATCAAAGAAATTTAAATACCCATCGATCATATAAAAATTTTAGATTAGCAAGAGCACATTTAAGAGATAATAATCAACCTTTAGATAGTTTAATTCTTTCTCAATTTCTAAAAAATTATGCTGAAACAGGAAATCAATATGTGGAAGTTTTGCAAAAAATTATTAATCAAAACAATTTAAAAGATTTTGATGATGCTAAGTTACTTCCTTCAAGTAAAGAGCTTGAAAGTTTAATTTAATTTTCCATTATAACAAACTGGGTTCCAAACCAACGCCACTTGCCATCATCATTTAAGGAACAATTTATTCTTCCACGTCTTGGTAAAAATTTAGACTCGAAATTGATATAAAGAATATTTTTTTCGAATACTAAATTTGGTTTACCCCATGAACCACCATCATTTGAATAACAATTGATATTTTTAATATTTTTTTGATTATCAAAAAATTCCACAATCAATTTAGGAGGATTATCATTATTTTCTAATTTTTTTTCTACTGGTTTAAGAGATTTGTACTCTAGAGGATTATAATTTATTAGTGAGTTAAATCGTTTTAAATCTCCATACTTTTCATTTATTGGAAATCTCGGTAATTCAAATTTATCTTTATTGTTATCAATTATTCCAGAGTGTTGTCCAAAAGCAATTTCAAAATTTTTTGATATATAATTTTTCATATAGAGAGAATATTCACCAAAAGGATATGAAAATATTGGTGGTACATATCCTAGTTTATCTTTAAAAATTTCAGTTGCTGTTTCTATATCGTTTATGAATTCTTTTTCTGTCATATCAATTAAATATTCGTGTGTATGTGAATGGTGTCCTATATAGCCTATATCGGAGTCATCAATTTCTTTAATTTCATCCCAAGTCATATACCCTTTTTTACCCACAGGTTCAGTAGATACAAATAAGATGAATGGAATTTTATTTTTTTTTAGATACGGCCAAGCCTCATTATAAAATGACTTAAATCCATCATCAATTGTAATTAAAATTTTCTTACTCTTTTTTACTTTATTAAATTCATTTAAAAAATTGTTAGGGTCATAAAATTTATACCCTTTATTTTTAATGATTTTCATTTGCTCATCAAACATATCCATTCTTATATTTGTTGATGGATATTTATTTTCATTAAATCGATGATACATCAATGATAAAACACCACTGTCCCTAGAATAAGATTTGATATTATTCTCTTGTGAAATAGAGTCAACTAGAAAAATAAATTGTAAAATGAATAAGCTAATTATAGACGCCGCTAAAGATAAAATTTTTTTAATGATCATTAATAATGATATTAATTACAGCATTACACATGAAAATTCCAAAATAAATTATGAAAAATTATCAATTCTAATTAATGATTTTTTAAATAAAAAAAATTTAGATTTAGATAAAGTTTCTCAAATTTATGTAAATCGAGGTCCAGGAAGTTTTGCGGGGATAAGAAATTCTTTATCAGTTGTTAAAGCTTTTCATTTAGCTAATAAAATTGATTATTATTGTTATAGTTTAGAGGATTTTAGTGAAAAAAATGAGGTTAAATACGAAAATATCCCAAAACTTTGCGATAAATTGAAAGTTGAAAAAAATTTGATAAATCCTATTTATTTGAGTTAAAATCAATTATGTCAGATACAATTGAACAACAATGTTTATCTAAAGGGGTAAAATTAACTGAACAGAGGCGAATTATTGCAAAGGTTATTTCAGAGTCAAAAGCCGCTTATGGCGAGTCTGATCATCCAGATGTTGATGAGTTATATAGTCGTGTATCAAAAATTGATCCAAAAATAAGCATAGCCACAGTTTATAGGACAGTTAAGCTTTTCGAAGAAGCAGGAATTTTAACTAAACATGATTTTAAAGGTGGTAAGGCTAGATATGAAGCAATGATAGAGAGTCATCATGATCATTTGATTGATATAAAATCTGGTGAAATAATTGAATTTGTGGATGAAGAAATTGAAGAGTTGCAAAAAAAAGTTGCAAAAAAATATGGTTATAAGTTAGTAGACCATAAACTTGAGTTATATGGTGTCAAAGTAAACTCAAAAGATGAATAAAAAGATATTTATCAAAACTTTCGGTTGTCAAATGAACGAATATGACACTAACAGAATATTTGATACCGTGAGAGAAATAGGTTTTGTAAAAACTGAAAATCTAGATGAGTCTAATTGTTATCTACTCAACACGTGCCATATTCGGGATAAAGCTAAAGAAAAAGTTTATCATGAGATTGGACGGGTTAAAAAAAATTTTAGATCACGAAAAAAACCAATCGTTATAGTTGCTGGATGTGTTGCTCAGGCTGAAAATGATGAAATGATCAAAAGGGAACCCTATATTGACATCGTGATTGGACCGCAAGCCTATCATAAAATAAATGACAAAATTGAAGAATTTTTATCCAAACAAAAAAAAATAGATGAAACCGAATTTGATGCTATTACAAAATTTGATTATTTAGATAATATTAAGAATTCATCAAAAAAAATTTCATCATTTTTAACTATTCAAGAGGGCTGTGATAAATTTTGCCATTTCTGTGTAGTACCATTTACAAGGGGTCCAGAATATTCAAGACCTTTCAAAAAAATATTAGTAGAAGCAGAGAATTTGTCAGAAAATGGAGTTCGTGAAATAATACTACTAGGTCAAAATGTTAATGCTTATAATTACGAAAATTATAGATTGTCAGATTTAATTTTAGAAATAGAAAAGTTGGATGGAATTAAAAGAATTAGATATACAACTTCTCACCCAAGGGATATGACAGAAGATCTTATCAATGTATATGGTGTTTCAAAGAAGTTAATGCCTTTAGTTCACCTGCCTGTTCAAAGTGGATCTGATAAAATCTTAAAGTCAATGAATAGAAAACATCAAATAAGTGATTATGTTAATACTTACGAAAAACTTCAAAAAATTAACCCAAAAATAAAGTTTTCGAGTGATTTTATAATTGCTTATCCGGGTGAGGATGAGAAGGACTTTAATGAAACATGTGATTTAATTAAAAAGATTGAATTTATAAATTCTTTTTCTTTCATATTTAGTCCAAGACCAGGAACAGCTGCAGCAAATTTTGAGTTAATTGATAAAAAAATTTCACTTACAAGATTAGAAAAAGCTCAAAAACAATTATTTACCAATCAAATTAATATGAATAAATCGCTTGAGGGTAAAGAAATAGATGTTTTAGTTGAAAATAAAATAGATGGTGGCACAAAGTTTTTTGGTCGATCAGAATATATGACTTCAGTTATTTTTGATGGTAATGATTTAGATATGGGAAATGTTATAAAAGTAAAAATAAATCGTAGTAATCAAAATACATTGTTTGGTAAAAGCTTAGATAATTCAAAACAGAGAGTGGCTTAAGTTTGAGTAATACTATTAAAAAAGATTTTAATTCATCACTAAAATTTGTTTATTCAGAAAATAATTCAATTAGCGTAATTTTTCATGAAAATGATCTTCTAATGGGAGTAGTTGGTGAATTTAATCAAAATTTGAAAGAATTAGAAAAAATAACTGAGTCAAGCATTTATTCTAGAGGAAACTCAATTTTGATCAAATCGACTTCTGAAAAAAATGAAATTTTAAAAAATGCAATTCAATTTCTTGCAAATCAATTTAAAAATAATGGTAGTATAGAACAAAAAGATATTTTATCCTCAGTAGATCAATTTATGATAAATGAAAAAGTAAAAAATACCAACGTTACTGATATAATCAAAACTCCAAAAAAATCTATAATTCCAAGATCAGAAAAACAAAAAGAGTATGTTAGAGCGTTGAGACATAATGAAATAATAATATCCGCTGGACCTGCTGGTACAGGAAAAACCTTTCTTGCTGTTGCTGTAGGTTTAACAATGTTGTTAGAAAAAAAAATAGAGAGGATTATACTTTCTAGACCTGCGGTTGAGGCAGGTGAGAGATTAGGATTCCTGCCAGGGGATATGAAAGAGAAAGTTGATCCATATCTACGTCCTTTGTATGACTCTTTGTATGATCTGTTTCATTTTGAAAAAATTCAGAGAATGATAGAAATTGGTGACATTGAAATCGCTCCTTTAGCTTTTATGAGAGGAAGAACTTTAAAAAATTCTTTTGCAATTTTAGATGAAGCTCAAAATGCCACTGATACGCAAATAAAAATGTTTCTTACTAGGATAGGTGAAAATTCAAAAATAGTTGTCAATGGTGATCCTACCCAAATAGATTTACCTAACAAAAAAATGTCAGGTTTAGAAAGATCAAAAAAGATATTATCACATTTAAATGAGATTGCAGTTATAGACTTTGATCATTCAGATGTTGTGAGGCATCCCTTAGTTTCAAAAATTGTGAAAGCGTACAACAATAATGATCAAAGTTAATGTGCTTTCAGAAGAAAATTCTTGGTCAAAAAAGATAAAAAAAAAAGAATTATTTTTTAATAAAATATGTAATAAATTCCCAAAAAAATATAGATTTATCAACAAAAAAATCTATCTAACTCTACTACTATCAAATAATAAAACAATTAAAACTTTAAACAAAAAATTTAGAAATAAGGATAAACATACCGATGTACTTTCTTTTCCATTTAATAAAAAACAAAAAAAATTAAAAGAAAACTATCTTGGTGATATAATTATAAGTTTTAATTATATGAACAAGCCGAAAAATTTAGACAATTATGAATTTAAAATAAAAACAATAAAAATTTTTATACATGGTTTTCTACATTTATTGGGTCATGATCATCAAAAAAGTAAAGAGTACAAACAGATGTTAAATGAAGAAAAAAAAATTTTTAGATCTATAGAAAAAACTTCCATTTTAAATTGAAAAAAAATTTTATATTTGAGACTTTATTGATAATTTTTTTAGGAAGCTTTACTTCCTTAAGTTTACCTCCTTATAATTTTTTTTTTTTAAATTTTTTTACATTTAGTGTTTTCTTTATTTTTTTATTTCAGAGACTAAAACAAGGAATAAAAAAATCTTTTTATTATGGATGGTTATTTGGTTTTAGTTATTTTTTATCTAGTTTGTATTGGTTAACTATATCTTTAAGTTTTGATCAAAGTTTTAATTTTTTAATTCCTATATCTTTAATTCTCATCCCAGCATTTTTAGGTTTATTTTATGCATTATGTACTGCTATTTTTTATCTATACAAACCAAAAAATATATTAAGTGCTTTTTTCCTATTTTCTCTTTTGTTTGGTTTAATAGAGTTTATGAGAGGAACAATTTTAACTGGGTTCCCTTGGAACTTGGTAATTTATAGTTTTTCTGAAATTAATAGTTTCCTAAGCATTTTGTCAATAATAGGAACTTATTCATTAAATCTTATAGTAGTAAGTTTTTTTACAGCTCCCGCCCTTTTCATATTTAGAAAATCTAAAAAAGAATTCGTTGTATGTATCTTTTTACTGCTATTGCCAATCACTTTTTATACATATGGTGAATTTTTAAAAAAAAATTTTTATAATAGTAAAGAGAAAGAACTTCCTTTTGCAGTTAGAGTAATTGGAGCAAATATAAGTTTAGATAGGTACTATAAAAACATTAATGCAGAGAGTGTGATTAATGAGCTAATTTCAATTAGTTCACCCATTAAAGAAAAAAAGACATTTTTTGTATGGCCAGAGGGAATAATACCCAACACTTATGAAGATCAATTAGATTTATACAATGACATATTTAAAAAATATTTTAGTGAAAATCACTTAATCGGATTAGGAATAACAAGCAGAAAAACTATTAATAATGATTACAATTATTATAATTCATTTTCAATATTTGATAGTAAAATAAATTTAATTGACAACTATAACAAAATTAAACTTGTACCTTTTGGTGAATTTGTTCCTATTGAAAATATTCTCAACAAATTCGGTTTAAAAACAATCACAAATAATATTGGATCATTTGATAAAGGTGTTAATAGAAAAATTATTAAAATCCAAGATGATCTTAAACAAATAAATTTTTTGCCATTAATTTGTTATGAAATTATATATAGTGGAAATTTGACTGAAGATTTTGATTTCGATTTTATATTGAATATCTCAGAAGATGGATGGTTTGGTAAATCCATTGGACCTAAACAACATTTTATCCATAGTAAATTTAGAGCAGTCGAAAATGGAAAGTATATTATTAGATCATCTAATAACGGGATGGCAGCAATTATAAATCCATTAGGTTATATTGAGAATAAAATAGATTATGGAGTTTCGGGTTACATTGATTTAGAGGGCATTAGAGATTTTAAACCAACATTGTTTTCTAAATATGGAAATAATATATTTTTCACATTAATTTTGTTGTATATTCTTTTAACATTTTCATTTAATAGAATCAAAAATGAGTGATTTAAAAAATTTTCTTTTTACAAGTGAATCTGTTTCAGAGGGACACCCAGATAAAGTGTCTGATAGGATATCTGACATGGTGGTAGATACTTATTTATCTAACGATCCATATTCGAGAGTTGCATGTGAAACTCTCACAACTACCAATAAAGTTGTATTAGCTGGTGAGGTTCGAGGACCAGAAATTAAAAAAGATGATTTAATCAATAAAGTAAGAGAATGCATCAAAGAAATTGGATATGATCAAGATGGTTTTACTTGGAAAGAAGCTACAAAGATAGAAAGCCATCTTCATTCACAATCAAGCGACATTGCTATGGGTGTAGACTCTTCAGGAAATAAAGATGAGGGTGCAGGAGATCAAGGCATTATGTTTGGTTATGCCTGTGATGAAACTGATGTTTTAATGCCAGCACCAATTCATTTTTCTCACAAAATTTTAAGGTTAATGGCAGAAGATAGGAAATCAGGTAGATTAAAAAATATCGAACCAGACTCTAAAAGCCAAGTAACTTTTGAATACGAAAATGGTAAACCGTCAAAAGTTAAATCAGTTGTAATATCCTCTCAGCATACTGCAAATGTTAACCAAGAACAGGTTAGAGAATTATTAAGACCATATTTAATAAACTCTATACCAAAAAATTTTTTGGAGGGTTTTAATGAAGATGAATTTTATGTAAATCCAACTGGAAATTTTGTAATAGGAGGTCCTGATGGGGATTGTGGCCTAACAGGTAGAAAGATTATTGTAGATACTTATGGTGGTGCTGCTCCACATGGAGGAGGAGCTTTTTCTGGAAAAGATCCAACTAAAGTTGACAGGTCTGCAGCTTATGCAGCCAGATATATCGCTAAAAATGTTGTTGCATCTAAAATTGCCGACAAATGTTTGATTCAATTGGCGTATGCAATTGGTGTTTCAAAACCTTTATCTATTTATGTGAATCTTTTTGATAATGATTTAGATAAAAATAAATTTGTTGAAGATAAGATTAAAGAAAGTTTTGATCTTAGCCCAAGAGGAATAAGAGAGATGTTAGGGCTTAATAAACCTATATATGAAAAAACATCAGCATATGGGCATTTTGGAAGAGAGCCAGATAAAGAAGGTGCTTTTTCTTGGGAAAATACCAATAAATCTGACATTTTCTTAAAATAGTTTTTATTGAAAAACAAAAAAAAACTTTTATATATGCACTTACATTGTTGAATTATCAAAATGGGCTTTGGCCCATTTTTTTTTGGAGTAAACAAAATTATGTTGAATAAAAGAGCAGACAAACTTGAACTATTAAGAATCGCAGAAGCAGTAGCTTTAGAAAAATCAATTGATAAAGAACTTATTATTAGTTCAATGGAAACTGGAATTGCTAAAGCAGCAAAATCTAAATTTGGCCAGGATAATGAGATTAAGGTAATGATTAATAGAGATAACGGCGATATCGAAATTTTTAGAAAACTGATAGTTACAGAAAATCCAGAAAATACAAACACTGAGATCAAATTAGAGGATGCAATAACATTGAATGAGACTAATAAAGACAAAGTGATTGGAGATGAGGTTTTACAACCACTTCCTTCGTTCGACTTTGGAAGAATAGCTGCCCAAACAGCTAAACAAGTAATTAATTTTAACGTTAGAGAGGCAGAGCGAGAAAGACAATTTAATGATTTTATCGATAAAAAAGAATCGATATTAAGCGGAATAGTGAAAAGATTAGAGTTCGGAAATGTAATCGTAGATCTTGGAAGAACAGAGGCAATAATCCAAAAAAATGAAATTATACCAAGAGAGAACATTAAAGCTGGAGATAGAATTAAGGCTTATTGTTTTGATGTAAGACGAGAGCCTCGTGGTCAACAAATTTTTTTATCAAGAGCCCACCCAAAGTTTATGGAAAAACTTTTCGTCCAAGAAGTTCCTGAAATTTATGATGGTCTGATTGAAATTAAATCATCTTCTAGAGATCCAGGAAGTAGAGCAAAAATTTGTGTTAAGGCAGTTGATACATCACTAGATCCAGTTGGAGCATGTGTAGGAATGAGAGGATCGAGAGTACAAGCAGTTGTAAATGAATTACAAGGTGAAAAAATTGATATTGTAAATTGGTCTGAGGATCCTGCAATATTAGTATCTAATGCTTTATCTCCGGCTGAAGTGCAAAGAGTAAATGTAGACTTAGAAAGAAAAAAATTAGATGTGATTCTTACTGAGGAAAATTTAAGTAAAGCTATCGGAAGAAGAGGACAAAACGTAAGGCTCGCTACTAAATTATTGAACTTTGAAATAAATATTATGACAGATGCAGAAGACTCAGAAAGAAGACAATTAGAGTTTAAGGAGAAAACAGAAAATTTTGTTAGGAATTTAGAACTAGACGAAACACTTGGACAACTTCTTGTGGCTGAGGGTTATTCCACTATTGATGATATAAAAGATAGTTCAGCAGAAAATTTATTGAAAATTGAAGGTATTGAGGAAGAGACTGCTAAAGCTCTCATAGAGAGAGCAAAAGAGTTTCATCAAAAAGATCAAGAAGATATTTCCGAAAGGATAAAAGAATTAGGTTTGGATGATGGACTAATTAATTTAAAGGGGTTAACTCCTGGAATGTTGGTCACTCTAGGTGATCAAAGAATACTTACATTAAATGATTTTGCCGATCTAGCATCAGATGAGCTAACAGGTGGATATGATGTAGTAAAAGGTGAAAGAGTAAAAATTCAAGGTTACTTGGAAGATTTTGCTTTATCAAAAGAAGAGGCAGATGAACTTATTATGTCTGCAAGAAAAATTGTTTATGAAGATTGAGAGATGAGCTATGGAAAAAAAAACAAAATTAACAATATCAGGTGGCATAGCCAAAAAGTCTATCAAAAGTATAGATAAAGCAAAAAATCTTGGAAAGAATTCTGTAATAATTGAAAAGCAAACTGGTAAATTTACTAGTAGAGGTGGTTCATTTAAGTCAAACCCTTCAAAGATCAAAAATAATTTTTCAAGTAGCAAAGGGACTTTTGGCAAACCGAGTTATATCCCTAAATCATCGCCTCTAACAAGTGATTTTGAAAGACGTAAATTAGCTGAGCAAAGAGCCACTAAAAGACTTAAAGAAGAAAATGAAAATAAGAATAAAAAATCGATAAAACCTAATACAAAAAAAAGAGAGTTAAAATTAACAGTTTCTAGAGCTTTGAGTGATCAAATTGAAGCTAGAGAGCGAAGTTTAGCTTCTGTTAAAAGGGCAAGACAAAAAGAAAATAGAAGTCTAACTAAAGAGGAAGTTCAAGAAAATTTAAAGCCCGTTAAAAGAGATATAAATATCCCAGAGGTAATCACTGTTAGAGAACTTGCAAATAGAATGGCAGAACAATCAAGTAATATAATTAAACATATGTTTGGGATGGGAGTAACAGTAACAATAAACCAAAATCTAGCGGCCGATACTGCAGAATATTTAGTAAAAGAATTTGGTCATAATCCAATTCGAGAGGAAAAAGCAGAGGAGATAATCCAAAAAATTAAAGCCTCAAGGACTGAAAATTTAAAGAATAGACCACCAATAATTACAGTTATGGGTCATGTGGATCATGGTAAAACTTCAGTTCTAGACGTCTTGAGAAGTGCAAATGTAGTATCAGGAGAGTTTGGTGGAATAACCCAACACATTGGTGCTTATCAAATAGACCATCAGTCTAACAAATTAACATTTATTGATACACCAGGCCATGCAGCTTTTACTGAAATGAGAGCAAGAGGATCAAAGCTTACAGACATTGTTGTTCTAGTTGTTGCGGCTGATGATGGTGTTAAGCCTCAAACTATTGAGTCAATAAAACATGCGAAGGCTGCAAATGTACCAATAGTTGTAGCAATTAATAAATGTGATTTACCTGAGGCTGATCCTCAAAAAATTAAAAATCAATTACTTGAACATGAATTAATAGCTGAGGATTTATCAGGAGACACTTTGATGGTAGAGATATCAGCAAAAACTAAATCAAACCTAGATAAACTTATTGATGCAATTATTCTTCAAGCTGAAATTCTAGATCTTAAAACTGATTTTGAGTCAAAAGCCACAGGTGTTGTTTTAGAATCAAAAATTGACATTGGAAGAGGACCAGTTGCAACAATAATTGTGACTACGGGAACTTTAAAGAAAGGAGATTTTTTTGTAAGTGGTCTAAAATGGGGAAAAATTCGAGCTATTATTAACGATAAGGGAAAAAATATTGATGAAGCTCTACCATCTTCTCCAGTAGAAATACTTGGCATAAATGGTGCTGCAAGAGCTGGAGATGATTTTATAGTTTTAGATGATGAGAAAGAGGCCAAAACTTTGAGTGAAAATAGAGCACAAGAGAGCAAGGATGGTAAAAATCCTTTAACATTTGCCACTCAAGAGTCTGCTTTTTCTAATAAGTCCACTGAAGAATTAAATCTTATAATTAAGTCTGATGTTCACGGATCCTCGGAGGCAATAAAAAATGCCATCAGTCAAATTGAGCATGATGAGGTGAAACCAAAGATAATTTTAGCAGATATTGGAATGGTAACTGAAACAGATGTGACTTTGGCAAAGGCCTCAAACGCAGTTTTGATAGCGTTTAACGTAAAGCCAAGCAAGGAAGCTAAAAAACTTGCTGAAAATGAAAAAATAGATATTTCATCATACAATATCATTTATGAGGTTTTAGATTTTGTAAAAAAAAGAATGTCTGGATTATTAACTCCTGATTTAGAAGAGAAAGTAATTGGGACTGCGCAAATTTTAGAAATTTTCAAAGTTTCAGGAGCTGGAAAAGTTGCTGGTTCTAAAGTAACTGATGGAGAAATTAATAGTAATTCAGACGTAAGAGTAATTAGAGATGGCTCAATAGTTTTTACAGGAAAAGTTGGAAGTTTGTTTAGAGAAAAAAATCAAGTAAAACAGGTCAACAATGGTCAAGAATGTGGAATCGCACTCAAAGATTATATGGATTTTAAAAAAAATGATACTATAGAGGCTTTTAGTGTTACATCTAAAGAGAGGACAATTTAATGGCAGATAGAATAGGTAAACCAATTTCACAGAGACAATTAAGAGTGGGTGAAATGATTAAACAATCTTTAAGCATGATTTTTATAAGAAATGAGGCTAAAGTTCCGAATTTAGAAACAAATACCATAACAGTTACTGAAGTCAGAATGAGTCAAGATTTGAAAATAGCCAAAGCGTATGTACTTCCTCTTGGAGGAAAAAATGCAGAAGAAACTGTTAATACTTTGAAAGAATACTCATTTTTAATTAGAAAAATTTTATCTCAAAAAGTAGTGATGAAATTTTTACCAAAATTACTTTTTAGAAAAGACGAGTCTTTTGAGTATGCTGAAAAAATAGAGAATTTAATTAAACAAACAAATAAATAGGAAAAAAGAAGTATGAACAAAAAAGCTCAAGAGTTAGCAATGCACGAAAAAGATACTGGATCGTCAGAAATCCAAATTGCTTTGTTAACAGAAAAAATTGAAACGCTTTCAAAACATATCAAACAATTCAAAAAAGATAAACATTCATCTGTTGGATTATTGAGAGCGGTCAATAGAAGAAAAAAATTGTTAGATTATCTTAAAAGAAATAAGGTAGATTCTTACAAGAATGTCCTGTCGAAATTGAATTTAAGAAAATAAGAGTCAAGATAGATAGAACGGAATGGAACGAAACGAACGAAACGAAATGGAAATGAAATGTTTAAAGTATACAAGAAGGAAATTGAAGTAGCAGGGAAGAAGATAAGTTTAGAAACAGGTAAAGTAGCAAGACAGGCAGACGGAGCAATTATTGCAACATGTGGGGAGACAGTAGTTTTAGCAACAGTCGTTGGAGCAAAAAAAGTGAATCCAGATATGGATTACTTTCCATTATCTGTAAATTATCAGGAAAAATACTATGCAGCAGGAAAAATTCCTGGTGGATATTTTAAAAGAGAAGCAAGACCAACTGAAAGTGAAACGTTAATCTCAAGATTAATTGATAGACCGATTAGACCATTGTTTCCTGATGAATTTAAAAATGAGGTTCAGTTGTTACCAACTGTAATTTCTTATGATAAAGAAAATGAGGCAGATATTTTATCAATTATTGCATCATCTGCAGCCTTAGCTATATCAGGAATGCCATTTATGGGCCCCGTTGGTGCTTCTAGAGTTGGATATATTGATGGTAAATATGTTTTAAATCCATCAAAAACTGAGCTTGAAAAATCAAAATTAGATTTAGTTGTTGCTGGTACAAAAGATGCTGTGCTTATGGTTGAGTCTGAAGCAAGCGGGTTGACAGAGGAAGAGATGTTAAATGCAGTAAAATTTGGTCATGAAGGATTTGTTCCAGTGATTAAAATGATAGAGGAATTGGCTAAAGAATGTAGAAAACCTGAGTGGAGTGTTGAAAAGAAAGATTTATCTGAGGTAAAGAAAAAGCTCGAGAAAACTTTTACCGCAGATCTTAAAAAAGCATTCGCTACAAGAGACAAACAAGACAGATCAAATCAAATTTCAGAAATTACTGATAAAGCAAAAAAACTTTACGAGGAAAACGAAAACTATACAGATCTTGATGTAAATTCTGAACTAAAAAATCTTGAAAAAACAATAGTCAGAACTGACATTTTAAAAAATAAAAATAGAATTGATGGGAGGGGTTTGTCTGATGTAAGGCCAATCTCATGTGAGGTCGGTGTTTTGCCAAGAACACATGGCTCTGCTTTGTTTACCAGAGGTGAAACGCAAGCAATCGTAACTGCCACTTTAGGCACATCTGATGATGAACAGAGAATTGAGAGCTTAGATGGATTACAAAGAGAAAGGTTTATGCTTCATTATAACTTCCCACCCTTTTCTGTTGGTGAGACAGGTAGAATAGGAACTGGTAGAAGGGAAATAGGTCATGGTAAATTAGCATGGAGAGCAATTCACTCTTCATTACCACCAAAAGAGACATTTCCTTATACTTTTAGAGTAGTATCAGAAATAACAGAGTCCAATGGTTCTTCATCAATGGCTACTGTTTGTGGAGCATCACTTGCATTAATGGATGCGGGAGTACCAATAAAAGAACCTGTTGCAGGTATAGCAATGGGTTTAATTAAAGAGGGTGATGATTTTAGTGTGTTATCAGATATTTTGGGTGATGAAGATCATTTAGGCGATATGGACTTTAAAGTTGCGGGAACTAAAGATGGAATTACTTCGCTACAAATGGATATCAAAATTACCGGTATTACTTTTGAAATTATGGAGCAAGCATTAAGCCAAGCTAAAGATGGGAGAGTCCATATTTTAGGAGAAATGAATAAAGCATTATCAGCATCAAGATCTGATGTTGGAAAACATACTCCAAAAATGGAAAAAATTACAGTCGATAAGAAAGACATCGCCGCCGTTATTGGAAAAGGTGGTGCAACAATTAGGGAGATCGTTGAAAAATCAGGTGCTAAAGTAGATGTGAATGATGAAGGAGTCGTGACTGTTGCTGCTCCGGATGAAGAGTCTAGAAACATTGCAATGCAAATGATTAAAGACATCACCGCCAAAGCTGAACTAAATAAAATTTATTCAGGTAAAGTTATGAAAATTATGGAGTTTGGTGCATTTGTTAATTTTTTAGGAAAACAAGATGGTCTTGTTCATATTTCAGAACTTGCAGATAAAAGAGTAGCTAAAGTTACTGATGTTGTCAAAGAAGGTGATGAAGTAAAAGTTAAGGTAATTGGTTTTGATCGAGGAAAGGTTAAACTTTCAATCAAACAAGCAACAACTTAATGGTGTTAAATTGAGTCATGATGTAAAAAAGTTCAAGATTCTAAAAAAAATTATTGGTGGACTTGGATACAAATTAGTTGATAAAAAATCATTAAAGGCTGAAAGATTAATAGATCGTTTTTTAATAAATGCTGAAGACATTTTAAAAACTCTTATTAAAAAAAATAAAATAAAAAAAATTATCCAAGTAGGTGCAAACGATGGTGCAAATGAGGATTTTTTATTTAAATGTTTTAATGAGGATTTAGAAGCAATATTGATTGAGCCAACCGAAGATGCTTTTTTAAGATTAAAGGATAATTATAAGTCTTTCAAAAAAGCAAAATGTTTAAACGTTGCTATAGATATTGAAAGTAAAAAAAAAGAAATATTTACTCCAGATAAAAAATTTTATGAATTTTATAAAAAAAAATATAATGATAGAAATGTAGACTGGCTTAATGTTTTATCATCTTTTGATAAACAACATTTGGTCAAGCATGGAATTAAAAAAGATCATATAATTTCCAAAATCATAGAATGTAAGACATTTTTGGAATTAATTAATACTCATAGTTATCAAGATTTAGATTTACTAATTATAGATACAGAGGGTTACGACTGCACACTTGTAGATAATTTTATAGAAACAATTAATATAAGGCCAATTATTATATTTGAATGGATTCACTCTAGTAGTAATGAAGTTGAAATTTTACTAAAAAAACTAAAAAAAAATAATTACGAATTTATAAAACATGGTAGAGATTTAATATGTTATCAAAATCATATTTTGTTCGATTAATTGAAGTTATAAAAACGATATCATTATGTCTGATACATGGAATTATTAAATAACTTATACAAAACAATTTTAAAATATATTTTCTTAGTTATCAATCGCTCTTTTATTTTGACAAAAAAAAATAATAATTATTATTTAAAAAAAAATATTCAAATTGGTAAAAAAAAATATGAAATTTTTACTTTACGAAAAGCAAAAGTATATATGGACTCATCAGAAGGTAGATATTTTTATATTTATAGAAATTTTATCTTAATTAAACCATCTATAGATATTAAGGGCCTTACAAAATCCTCAAATATATTTAAATATGGAATTACAAAATTTTGTAAAAAATTTAATATTGACGTAATCTCGATAATATCAGGGAGAGACGCCAAGGATAATTATTATCATTGGGTAATAGATGTTTTACCCAGACTTATCATTCTTCAAAAGGAAATTAAAAAAAAAAAATTACTCAACCTTCTCGTCCCTAATTATAAAAAAGATTACCAAATAGAATCTTTAAATTGTTTTATCGATAATAAAAGAACTAATTTTATAAATTTTAGTAAATATAAGTTCATGCAATTTGATGAAATAACTTTATCTTCTAATAATGAGGGTTTTGAATATTTAAATCATAATTTATTGTCTATCTTAAAAAATAAAGTTTTAACTGAAGCCAGAAAGAAATTTAAATCATCAAAATACAAATATAAAAAAATCTTTATAAGTAGAGTTGATGCTAATTTAAAAAATAAAAGAAATCTTAAAAATAATTTAGAAATTGAAAATTATCTTATTCAAAAAGGATTCAATGTATTAATTTTATCAAATTACTCTTTTTTAGAACAAGCTCTTATCTTTAATAATGCAAAGTTAGTGATTGGTCTTCATGGAGCTGGGTTAACAAATATTCTTTTTTGCAAAAAAAAAACAAAAGTTATTGAAATTACTTTAGACAGTTGGCCTAAAGTTTTTAAAAAATTGTCGAAATGTTTAAACTTATCATACAAAAAAATATTGGCTAATAAATATTCAAATATAAATAATTTTGTAATTTTGCCAAAATCAAAAATAAAAAAATTATTATAGGATTTATTTAATATTTTGTGGATCAGGCATTCCAACTTTATTGTATCCAGCATCTACATAGTGAATTTCACCAGTAACACCATTTGCAAGGTCACTTAAAAGATACAATGCCGAATTTCCTACATCATAAATATCAACATTCCTTTTTAAAAAAGAGTGGTCTTCATTCCATTTATATAAGAATTTTGCATCTCCAATAGCAGAAGCAGCTAATGTTTTAATAGGTCCTGCACTTATTGCATTTACTCTCATTCCTCTTGCACCAAGATCTCTTGCTAAATATTTAACACTAGCTTCTAACGCTGACTTACAAACACCCATAACATTATAATTAGGAATAGCTTTGGTGGACTCATAAGTTAAAGTCAGCAAACTACCACCTTGTTTCATTACTTTTGATGCTTCTTTTGCGACTTCAGTAAAAGAGAAACATGATATTAACATACTTTTCAAAAAGTTTTTTCTAGTGGTATTTAAATATTCGCCTGATAATTCTGATTTATCTGAAAAAGCAACTGCGTGGACCACAAAATCAATTTCACTCCATTTTGATTTTATATCCTCAAATAATTTTATTATGTCCTCTTTTTTCTCAACATCACAACTAAAAGTTATATTTGAATTTAATTTTTCTGCCAAGGGAACTACTCTTTTTTTTAAGGCATCTCCTAAATATGTAAATGCTAATTCAGCACCTGCCTCGGATAGTTTTTGAGAAATACCCCAAGCGATAGATCTCTCATTAGCCACACCCATTATCAACCCTTTTTTACCTTTCATTAAACTCATAATTACATTTTTTCAAAAATTAAAGCAGCGTTAGTTCCACCAAAACCAAAACTATTTGACATGATTGTATTTAAATTAGAGTTAGTCTCAGTTTTTGAAACGATTGGAAATTTTTTAGCTTCCTCGTCCATTTCAGAAATATTTGCTGATCCAGCAATAAAATTATTTTTCATCATAATTAAACAATATATAGCTTCATGAACTGACGCGGCACCTAAAGGGTGACCGGATAAAGATTTGGTTGAACTTATTTTTGGAATTTCTTCCCCAAAAGCTTCTTTTATAGCTCTGAGCTCAGTTATATCACCTACTGGTGTAGAAGTTCCGTGAGTATTTATATAATCAATCTTATTCTTAGTGTTAGCCATTGCCATTTTCATACATCTGACAGCACCTTCTCCTGATGGAGCTACCATGTCATATCCATCGGAAGTGGCACCATATCCTGTCAATTCCGCATAAATTTTGGCACCTCTAGCCTTTGCATGCTCATATTCCTCTAAAACCAGCACACCTGCTCCACCAGCAATTACAAACCCATCTCTAGTTTTGTCATATGCTCTTGATGCTGATTGAGGTGTATCATTATATTTTGACGATAGTGCAGTCATGGCATCAAACATAGCTGTCATTGCCCAATGTATTTCTTCACTTCCACCAGCAAAAACAATATCCTGTTTACCCATTTGAATTAACTCCATTGAATTTCCAATGCAGTGGCCACTAGTTGCACATGCAGAACTCATTGTATAGTTGGTTCCTTTGATTTTAAATGGAACTGCTAAAGTAGCAGATGCAGTACTTGCCATGGTTCTTGGAACTATAAAAGGACCCATTAATTTTGGCGTTTTTGCTCTAGTTTTATCAGCTGCTAAAATCACATTCTCAATAGAAGGGCCTCCAGATCCCATGACTATACCGGTGCTGAAGTTACTTACTTCTTTTTCCTCAAGACCAGAGTCTCTGATAGCCTCTTTCATCGCAATATAGTTATAAGCTGATCCTGAACCCATAAATCGAATTGTTTTCTATCTATATGATCTTCAAGTTTGATGTTTGGTTTACCATGAACATGACTTTTTAAATTATGTTCTTTATACTCTTCAGCAAATGAGATTCCTGATTTTGAATTTAATAAAGATTGATGAACTTCTTTTTGATTATTACCCAAACAAGAGACTACACCTAAACCAGTTATTACAACTCTTCTCATTATTTAAATAACCCCACTTTTAAATTGTCCGCTGAATAAATTTTTTTTTCGTCTGCTAATAATATTCCATTAGCCAAACCAACAGTTGTACCACCGGGAGACATAATTTTTTTCATATCGATTTCATATTTAACTAATTTAATATTTTGTAAAACTTCTCCTGTAAATTTTACTGTACCAACACCTAAGGCCCTACCTTTTCCAGGATTTCCAATCCAGCCCAAATAAAATCCTACGAGTTGCCACATAGCATCTAGTCCAAGACATCCTGGCATCACTGGATCTTCTTTGAAATGACAATCAAAAAACCAAAGGTCTTTCTTTACATCTAGTTCAGCTTTTAAAGAGCCTTTTTTAAAAGCACCATTCTTGTCATTAATTTCTGTAATTCTATCAAACATCAACATTGGCGGAAGTGGTAATTTTGCATTCCCTGGACCAAAAAGACCTCCGTTTCCGCAACTTATAAGTTCTTCATAAGAATAGGAGTTTTTTTTCATAAAATAGATCACCTTAATACTTGATTTTAACCCATTATAATATACATAAAGTTTAGAATTATTATAATTTACAATGTTAAAAAATAGCGAATTTGTTAACAAATTAAGAAATTCTGGTCTAAGACCAACTAAACAACGACTTAAAATTTGTGAAGTCTTATTTAATAGAGACAAAACGTTTCACTTTACCATTAATGATTTAGCAAAAAGTATTTCAGAAAAGTTTAATGAAAAAATATCTCTAGCTACAATTTACAATACAGTTCATGCTTTTAAAGATAAAGGATATCTAAAAGAGATTACGATCAGTAGCGATAAAAGTTATTTTGATACAAATATTACTAAACATCATCATTTTTATGATGAGGACACAAATTTACTTATAGATTGTAATGATAACGAAATTGGAAAAGTTAATATCAAAAATAATATTACAGGAAAAAAAATTAGTTCTGTGGAAGTGTTAGTAAGAGTTGCGAGTGATACTCAAAATCAGAATTAAAAAAAACTTCCCTTCTAAATTTATATTATAATTGTTCTAAACTGTTGACATTTAGTTTAGAACTATTATAAATTAATAATTCTAATAACCATGGGGGAAATATAAAAATTATGAGTACAGAAAATTTCAAAAACAAGTCTTTTAAAGCAAATCAAATGAGCAAGTGTCCTTTTACTGGAGCAGGAACACCAGCAAAGTTTTCTGCAGGAAGAGGTCAAACAGTAAGAGACTTTTGGCCAAATAGTTTAAATCTTAAAATTCTTAGTCAGCATTCAAATTTATCTAACCCTATGGATAAAAAATTCAGTTATGCAAAAGAATTTAAAAAATTAAATTACAAGGCATTAAAAAAAGATTTAAAAAAATTAATGACAGATTCACAAGAATGGTGGCCAGCAGATTATGGTCACTATGGTCCATTATTTATTAGACTGGCTTGGCACGCCGCAGGAACTTACAGAACTGGCGATGGTAGAGGTGGAGCAGGCACAGGGAACCAGAGATTTGCACCACTTAATTCTTGGCCAGATAACGTAAACTTAGATAAAGCTAGATTACTTTTATGGCCTATTAAAAAGAAATACGGAAGAAAAATTTCATGGGCAGATTTATTCATCCTTGTTGGAAACGTTGCTTTAGACTCAATGGGTTTTAAAACATTTGGTTTTGGAGCTGGCAGAACTGATATTTGGGAACCAGAGGATGATATTTATTGGGGTTCAGAAAAAGAAATGTTAGGTGTGGAAAGATATAGTGGAAAGAGAGATTTAGAACAGCCATTAGGAGCTTCACATATGGGCTTAATATATGTAAATCCACAAGGTCCTGACGCTAACCCAGATCCAAAACTAGCAGCACATGATATTAGAGAGACATTTGGCAGAATGGCTATGAATGACTATGAGACAGCAGCATTAGTTGCTGGAGGGCATACATTTGGAAAATCTCATGGTGCAGCATCAGAATCGTATAAAGGACCGGACCCTGAGGCCTCAAGACTTCAAGACCAGTCAACTGGATGGAATAGTGGATATAAATCTGGAAAAGGTGTTGATACAATAAGTAGTGGTATTGAGGGGGCTTGGACTCAAAATCCAATTCAATGGGATATGGGTTACTTGGATTGTTTATATGGACATGAGTGGGAGCTTACAAAAAGCCCAGCTGGTGCTCATCAATGGACTCCGAAGAAAAATGGGCAAGAGATTAAAATGGTCCCTGATGCACATCAAAAAGGTGTGCTTCATCCACCAATGATGCAAACAACCGACATATCGATGAAAGTTGACCCTAGCTATGGACCTATCACTAAACATTTTCATCAAAATCCAAAAGAGTTTCACGATGCTTTCGCAAGAGCATGGTTTAAATTAACTCACAGGGATATGGGACCAAGAGTTTGCTATCTTGGTAGCGAGGTTCCAAAAGAACAACTTATTTGGCAGGATCCAATTGATAAACCTAAATATAAACTTAAATCAAACGATATTAAAGATTTAAAAAACAAAATCTCTAAATCAAAAATATCAACTTCAGATTTAGTTTCTACTGCATGGGCTTCAGCATCTACGTTTAGAGGCTCTGATAAAAGAGGTGGTGCTAATGGTGCAAGAATAATGTTGGAACCACAAAAGAATTGGAAAGTGAACAATCCAAAAAAATTATCAATTGTAATTAAAGCTTTAGAAAAAATTAAAAGCAAATTCGATAGTAAAAAGAAAAGTGTTACAATGGCAGACTTAATTGTACTAGCTGGTGGGGTTGGTATCGAAATAGCTGCAAAAAAAGCTGGCTATAAAGTTCAAGTTCCATTTTCTGCAGGAAGGGGAGATGCAAAACAAGATCAGACTGATATTAACTCATTTAGTCTTTTGGAACCACAAGCAGATGGTTTTAGAAACTACCTAAATGGTGGAGCTTCAAATGTTTCTGCAGAAGAAAAACTAGTTGATAAGGCTCAATTAATGGGTTTAACGGCTCCAGAAATGACTGCATTAATGGGTGGAATGAGAGTATTAAACACAAATTTTGATGGCTCAAAACATGGTGTTTTTACTAACAGACCTGGTTCTCTTACTAACG
>CACJYR010000004.1:0-52500 GCA_902597675.1 uncultured Pelagibacteraceae bacterium
TTTATTTAAAATACTTAAATCAGTAATAAAATTATCAAAGATATTTCTATCAATTAAAACATTTCCTCCATATTTAATGACTATCAAGTCATTTTTATATTTTTCTATATATTTATTAACCTCGTTTATTGGAGGTCCGTTTTCAGGAAGAATTTTTTTTAAGTCCATTAATTGATTTAAATTAAAATTTAGGTTGTCGTTTTGACTGTTGTTCTTCTCATAATAAATACTTGCTGAGCCATTGTTAAAATATTATTAACAGTCCAGTAAATAACTAACCCACTTGGAAATGGTGCGAGTATTACAGTTAAGAAAAGCGGGAAGAAAGCAAAAATTTTAGCCTGCATTGGATCAGTAGGTGCGGGATTTAATTTTTGTTGCACCCACATTGAAACTCCCATTGCTACTGGCCAAGCCCCAATAACCAAGAAACTTGGAACGTCGTAAGGCAACAAACCAAAAATATTAAATATACTTGTAGGATCTCTCTCACTTAAATCATGAATCCATCCATAGAATGGCATTTGTCTCATTTCAATAGTGACAAACAAAACTTTATATAATGCAAAAAATACAGGTATTTGAACAAGAATTGGCAAACAACCTGACATTGGGTTTACTTTTTCTTTTTTGTAAAGAGCCATCATTTCTTGTTGAAGTTTCATTTTATCATTTTTATGCAACTCTTTTAGGCGAACCATTTCTGGTTGAAGAACTTTCATTTTTGCCATGCTTTTAAATGAAAAGTTAGCTAATGGGAAAAAAACTAAACGAATACAAATAGTGATAGCTATAATTGCCAAACCATAGTTTCCAAGTAGTTTAAAGAAATAATCAATTCCATAAAATAGAGGCTTGGTTATGAAGTATAAAAATCCCCAATCAATAACTAAATCAAATTTATCTATGTTGAGTTTTTCAGCATATCCGTCTATCACATCCACTCTTTTTGCAGCAACGATAATTTGTAATTCTTCTTCAATTGAACTTTTTTCATTTAATGCCAAAGGATCTGTAGAAATAAAATTTGCTCTAAATTTATTTTTATAGTCGAATGTTGTTTTAAACTCTTTATCTTTTGGAGGTATTAAGGAAGTAATCCAATATTTATCACTTATCCCTAACCACCCTTTATTAGCTATTTTAGTAAACTTCTTTTCCTGAATATCATCATAATCCTCCTCTATTAATTCATCATCCAAAGTTGCAATGAGTCCTTCATGAAGAATTAAAAAATCAATTATTTCCGGAATTTCATTTCTTATTATTTGTCCATATGAGTAAAAATCATATTTATTATTACTCTCATTAATTATCTTTTGTTTAACAGTAAAAAGATATTTATCATCTAACGATATTATTTTTTCAAATTTTAGACCCTGTCCGTTGGACCATGATAGTTTTATTGGAGACCCGTTTGTGAGTTTGTTATTACCTTCTATTGACCAAATTGTATCTGAGTTAGGAACATCAATATTTTTATCAGAAGTAACAAAACCACTATCTATTAGATATCCCTCCTTAATATTTCGAGGTCCTAATAAAGTTACTCTTTGTTCATTATCGAGGGTTACTTTATAATTTTTGAAAGTTAAATCATCAATTGATGCACCTTTTAATGATATTGAACCTATAATATTATCATTTTCAAATTGAATTCTTTCACTTTCTTTTAATGCATCATCTCGTGAAATTATAATTTGTGTTTCCTTTTGCTCTAAACTTGGTGCATCACCGCTTTGTTCAATTTTTTCTTTTTCAACAATGTTTTGATCCACTGTTGATTTTTCTGGAACAAAGAATAATGCCCACAAAACAATTACAGCAGATGATAAAGCTATAGCCGCTATTGTATTTTTAGAGTCCATTATTTTTTAACTTTTATTTCTTTTTTTACGGGATCAATTCCACCTTCTTTAAAAGGGTGGCATGAAAGAATTCTTTTTAAACTTAAATATCCACCCTTAAAAAAACCATAAGTTTTTAATGCTTCAATGCTATAATCGGAACAAGATGGAAAGTACCTACAAGAGTTACCAAGTAATGGACTTATTAGGTATTTGTAACCCTGAATTAATTTTATAAATATAATTGTAAAAATGTTCATTATTTAATTTTTTTAAAATCCTGAAATAAGGTTTCTTTTATAATTTTAAATTCATTATTTAGCATAGTTGACTTAGCAATAACAAGATATGAATAGTGATATTTTAGAGATATTTCTTTAACAGCATCATTCATAATATTCCTTAGTCTCCTCTTTATTTTGTTTCTCTTTACAGCATTTCCTATCTTCTTCTTAGTTACAAAAGAAATATTAAGTTTTTGATTATTTTTTTTATCTATATTACCAAAAAAAATTGTTACATATCTGTTTGATACTTTTTTCTTTTTGAGCAAAGTTTTAAAGTCTTCATTCTTTGAAAGAGCAACAATTTTGCTTTTCATTGAGCTGGCTTTATTTTCTTCTTTTTTTTACAGTAGAGGATACTGTTAAATTTTTTCTTCCCCTAGCTCTTCTTCGTTTTAAAAGTTTTCTACCTCCCTTGGTTTTCATTTTCGATCTAAAACCATGGGTTCGGCTTCTTTTTTTCCTAGATGGTTGATATGTTCTTTTCATAAAAGTGGTTAAATTTATATAAAATTTCGCCCTTTATAATAATTAAATATATAAATAGCAAATAGAAGATTTATAAATACCATGAACCATGATGGAAAAAGCTAAGAAAATTAAAATAATAATAGGTTTATCATACTTAGTTTTACTTACTATATTTGTATTATTATTTTTTTCAGAATTTAGTATCCAAGAAATAACTTCTTATGACTTCATTAAAGATAACAGATTGTATTTTTTAAAATTAAAAAATTCTAATTTATTTTTAATATCTATAATTTTCCTAATTTTCACAATATTATGGGTTTTTCCATTTTTGGGATTTGGTTCACCAATCGCCCTCGTTGGCGGTTTCATATTTGGAAAGTGGATAGGTACTTTAATTGTTGTTATTGGTCTAAGTTTTGGTGCTACACTATTATATTTATTTGGAAATTATTTTCTAAAAAACTACATAAGAGATAACTTTTTAAAAAAATTTAAAGAACTTGAAAATAGATTTAAAAAGTCAGAATTTATGTATTTATTAATTTATCGAATGATAGGTGGAATCCCATGGCAATTACAATGTCTTTTACCAACTCTTTTTAATGTTAGATTAAGAAATTATTATTTTTCAACTTTAATAGGGATCATTCCTGGGACATTTCTAATCGTTTCTATTGGAAGTGGATTAGATAAAGTTATCGAGCAGAACTCAAAAGTTCCAAAAATTGTTGATATAATAGTTTCTCCCGAAATTTATATTCCACTTTTAGCTTTTATAAGTTTAATTTTAATATCAATTATTTTGAGAAAATTTTTTTATAAAAATTAATGGTGCTCCCACCAAGAATCGAACTTGGAATTTATCCTTACCATGGACACGTTATGCCATTTAACTATAGGAGCATTAGGATCAATTCTATTTTTATTGATAATAGTGCATTTTTTCCAAATTATTGCCTTAATTTTTTGATTAATTTGATTTATATCTTACCAAGGAAATTTTATGGGTATTCATTACGATTATAAATCAACCAAAAGTGCTAAGCTCATGGAAAAGCAAGCGAAAAGAGAGAAAAAACTTGCTGAAAAAAAAGCTAAAAGATTAGCAAAAGAAGGTCCTAAAAAAGATGATAATAAAGATAAAGCTTTAGATACATCTAAACCAATAACTTTAGATTTCCTTACTAATCCAAATAAAGAATGATTACTAAAAATAAAATTGAGCGCTTAAGCATTGCGCTTAGAAAAAATTTAAAAAAGAGAAAAATTTTTCAAAAAAAAAATAAAAAGAAAACAAAATAATGTCCATTCAACCAGACTCTTGGATAAAAAAAATGTGTAAAGAGCATAAGATGATCGAACCATTTTTGGATCATCAAGTCTCCGAGGGGAAAATATCATATGGACTAAGTAGCATGGGCTACGATGTCAGAATTTCTGATGAGTATAGAATATTTACAAATGTTAATAGTTCGCTAGTGGATCCAAAAAACTTTTCTGATGAAAACTTTATTGAGCGAAATGGGCCATATTGTATAATTCCACCAAATTCATTTGTTTTGGCAAAGACCATTGAATATTTTAGAATTCCAAAGGATGTTCTTTGTATTTGTGTTGGAAAAAGTACTTATGCGAGAATAGGAATTATCTGTAATGTAACACCAATTGAAAATGAATTTGAAGGTAATATTGTTATCGAATTAAGCAACACAACTCCTAACCCTGCAAAGATTTATTCAAACGAGGGTATTGCTCAATTTTTATTTTTTAAATCAGATACCCAGCCAGAAACAACATATAAATCAAAAAACGGTAAATATCAGGGACAAACCACCATACAGGTTGCTAAAATTAAAAAGTAATTTATGGATAAATTTCTGATCAATGGTCCTTGTAAAATCAAGGGTAAAGTCTCGATTTCAGGTTCTAAAAATGCATCTCTACCAATTCTTGCAGCAACTTTATTATTTGACAAACCAGTAATTATTAAAAATTTACCTAGAGTAAGAGATATAGATACTATGCTTAATTTATTAAAATCTCTTGGATCAAAAATAATTTTATCTAAAGAAAGAAAAACTGCAAAAATTATTAATAAAAAGAATATGAAAACTTTTGCAAGTTATTCACTTGTAAAAACAATGAGAGGTTCAATATTGGTGTTAGGTCCATTAATTTCTAAATTTCATAAATCTAAAACATCTTTACCTGGTGGATGTCTTATAGGTGCGAGACCTGTAAATTATCATCTTAGTGCATTAAAGAAGTTGGGAATGGAATATAAAATACGAGATGGTTATATTTTAGCGAAATCAAATGGAAGACTTAAAGGCAAAAAAATAAATTTCCCCAAAATTAGTGTAGGCGCTACAGAAAATTCTATAATAGCTGCATGTTTAGCAAGAGGCAAAACAATTTTAAAAAATTGTGCCGTGGAACCTGAAATTAAAGATTTAACAAAATTCTTAAGTCAAGCGGGTGCAAATATAAAATGGTCTGGAAGAACCTGCACCATCATAGGAGTAAATTCTCTCAATCAAACAAGTCATACAGTTATGGCTGATAGAATAGAGGCGGGAACTTTTTGTGTAGCGGCAACGCTTGCTAAAGGTAATTTACAAATTAAAAATTTAGACCCAAAAATAATTAATACTGAAATAGAACTATTAAAAAAAGTTGGGGCAAAGATTAAAACTTCGGATAACAAAATTTTTATAAAAGGACCTGACAAAATCAAACCTATTCAAAATATAAAAACTAAAGAGTTTCCAGGAATTCCAACAGATCTTCAAGCTCAATTAATGGTATTAATGTGCAAGAGCGTTGGGAAAAGTTCTATAACTGAAAGTATTTTTGAGAATAGATTTATGCATGTTGCTGAGTTGCAAAGACTAGGCGCGAAAATAAATATTCAAAATAATAAAGCATTGATTGAGGGCAATACCAAATTTATTGGTGCTGAATTAATGTCTAGTGACTTAAGAGCCAGTGTTGCTTTAGTATTAGCCGCAATAGTGGCGAATGGTAAAAGTATTGTTGGAAGAGTCTATCACTTGGAGAGAGGATATGAAAATATTGAAAATAAATTACAAAAAATTGGTGTTAAAATTAAAAGATTGAAATAATGAGTAAATATTTAGCAAAAATAATTGCAAATGATCAAGAGGGGCTACAAATGATTTCTGCTTGTAGTTCTGGTGCAAAAGTTAAAGTGACAGATATAAAGTATCTTGAATCTAATAAGGTTTTTTTGTTATCAATTGAAAGAACTAAAATTGAAACTGATCAAGAGGGTAAGAAAATCAATAGTATCTGTCGATTTGATTTTGTTGATAAAGTAAGATCAAAAAATATCAATCAATCAAATAAAGATTTAGTTTTAGAGTTAATTGGAATTGATTATTTGAAAAATAATGATGATTATGAAATAAATCTTATTTTTAATAATAATGCCCACATAGCTTTGACAACAGAAACTATCGAAGCGCGGCTTGAGGATCAAAACGAAATTAAATAATTATGAAAATATTAAATAGTAAAACTAAAAATTTCGACAAAAATTTGGATTATTTACTTTTTAAAAGGAGAAAAAGCATCAAATCTGACAAAGTCTCTGTAACTAATATTATTAACGACGTAAAAAAGAATGGTGATAAAGCATTGATTAAATATGAAAAGAAATTTAATCGAAATACCACAATCATTCCTAGTGCCAAAAAAATTACTAAGTTAATAAAATCTTTAAACCCTAAAGTTAAGAAAGCAATCGACACAGCCTATAATCGAATTTACAAATTTCATTCTTTACAAAAATTTAAGAATATTTCGTATACAGATAAATTTAAAAACAAACTTGAATATAAATATTTACCATTAGATTCTGTTGCAATTTATGTTCCAGGTTCACTTGTATCTTATCCATCAAGTGTACTTATGAATGCTATACCAGCAATTGTTGCGGGAGTTAAAAGAATTGTAATGATAAACCCAGGTTTCAAGGGAAATCAAAATCCGGCTGTTTTATACGCAGCAAGAAAATGTAAAATTAAAGAAATTTACTCTATTGGTGGTCCATCTGCTATAGCAGCTGTCTCCTATGGAACTAAAAAAATTAAAAGAGTTGATAAAATAGTTGGACCCGGGAATTCATATGTAGCAGCGGCAAAAAAAGAAGTTTTTGGAGATGTTGGAATCGAAGGTATGACTGCAGGTCCTTCTGAAATAACTATTGTCTGTGATAAATTCTCAAATCCAGAATGGGCTGCAAGTGATTTAATCGGTCAAGCAGAACATGATCCTCAAGCACAATGTATATTAATTTCAAAAGACAAAAAACTAATTAGTAAAGTCCAAATGGAAATTTTAAAACAATTAAAAAGTATTCCAAGAGAATCTGTGGCAAAAAAAAGTTTAAAGAGAAATGGAATTTTAATGTATGTAGCAAACGACAGTAAAATAATTAATATCGTAAATAAAATTGCACCTGAACACTTGGAATTAAACGTAAAAAACTACAAATCTTTGATACCCAAAATTAAGAATTCTGGTTCAATATGCTTAGGAAAATATGCAGTTATGGCAATGACAGATTATAACATTGGATCAAATCATATATTGCCAACTAATGGGTCAGCAAAATATTCTAGTGGTATCAGCGTCAATGAATTTTATAAAAGAATTTCTTATATAAACTTATCAAAAAAGGGTATTGAAAGTCTTGGGCCATCAGTTATAACTCTTGCAAATTACGAAGGGTTAGCAGGACATGCTCAATCTGTAAAAAAAAGAATAAGGAGAAAATAAATTTGTCAAAACAAGACTTACTTGAATTCAAAGGCAAGGTAACTGATTTACTTCCAAATGCTATGTTTAGAGTTCAGCTTGAAAATGGTCATGTTGTAACAGCTCATACAGCTGGCAAATTAAGAAAAAACAGAATTAGAGTATTACAAGGTGATAATGTGACAGTCGAAATGACACCATATGACCTCACAAAAGGCAGAATAATCTTTAGGGGTTGACCTTTTGCCTCGGTAGCTCAGGAGTAGAGCAGAGCCCTGAAAAGGCTTGTGTCGGAGGTGCGAATCCTTCCCGAGGCACCATCAAAATATCTTGAAATTAATTTAAAAGAACCTAACCTCATATCAAAATAAATAACTAAAGGACGAGTGAATAAGATGAGTACAATACAAGGAAAAGTAAAGTGGTTTAACGGCAAAAAAGGTTACGGCTTTATAGAAAGAGACGATAAGGAAAAAGATGCGTTTGTACATGCAAGCGCAGTTAAAGCAGCGGGCATGAGATATCTTAATGAGGGTGATAAAATAGAATTTACTCTTGAAGATGGTCCCAAAGGCCCTTCAGCAGTAAATTTAAAAAAATTAGACTAATTTTCTAAAATTATAAAAAGGGCGATATATCTACTCGTAGATATACGTCCTTTTTCTTTTAGGGGTTGCATTATCGTTTTTTTTGTCTAAAAAGCATTCAATGAAAAAATTTGAGATAAACAAATTAGCATCAAAAAGTACTTTAAGAAAAGTTCTTAAAGGAACTAGGAGAACTGCGCACACTCACTTCCATGCTGGCTAAAGCTAGCGAATAATCATTTATATTATAATTTTAAATAACAACAAAATAAGATAAAACAAAAAAGGATATGCCTTGATGGTGAAATAGTATCACGTCGGTTTGTGGATCCGAAGTCGTAGGAGCGTAACCTACTCAAGGTACCAAAAAATGAGTGAAAAAAATAAATTAATTCCTGGATTACCTTCAGGTTTTGAAGATAGATGGAATAGAACATTAATTCTCAAAAAAAGACTATTAAAAGTCATTGAGAATAATTTTATTAGATATGGTTTCGATCCTTTAGAAACCCCATCATTTGAAATTACAGAAAATATAGGATCCTTTCTTGCAGAGGATGATAATAATCCTATGTCTGATGTTTTTTCTTTTAATGATGGTGAAAAGAATATTACTCTTCGATACGATCTTTCCAGTCCTTTAGCAAGATTTGTTGCTCAAAATAATCAAGAACTTCCATCAATTTATAAAAGATACGCTATTCAAAATGTATTTAGAAATGAAAAGTCAGGCAATGCACGTTTCAGAGAATTTACTCAAGCTGATTGCGATATTGTAGGCAATGTAAATCCAGCACAAGCAAATGCTGAATTATGTAATCTGGTTGCAAGCACTCTAATTGAATGTGGTTTAAAAAAAGATCAATTTACAATTAATGTAAGTAATAGAAAGATTATTCAAGGTTTAATTCAAGATCTGAAAATTCCTGCTAATAAAGAGATCAAGGTGATGAGAGCAATTGATAAGTTGGACAAACCAGATTTTGGAATAAAAGGAGTTGAAGATCTCCTAAAAAAAGAGAGAAAAGATAAAAGTGGTGCGATAACTAAAGGAGCTGATCTAAATGATGATCAAGTTTCAAAAATTTTAAACTTTTTAAAAATTAAAGATTTAAAAAAACTCAAACAAGATTTTAAAAATCCTATTACCCAAGAAGGGATTAAAGAGCTTGAGGATTTATTTGAGGTGCTAGATTTTGGAAATTATTCTGAGTTAGTCAAAACAAATTTCACAATAGTTAGAGGATTAGCGTATTATGATGGCTTTTGTATTGAGACCAATCTAAATTTTAAAACAACAAATAATAAAGGTAAAGAAATTGATATTGGTAGTGTATGCTCTGGTGGACAATACAATAAGTTAATTTCAAGATTTAAAGGTGTCGATATACCTGGAACAGGTGTCAGTATTGGTGTGGATAGACTTTTGTTTGCTATGTCTCAAATAAATCAAGTCCAATTAGACGATCAAAAACCAGTCATTGTTTGCGTAATGGATGAAAAATATTTAAAAAATTATTACGAAATTTTAGATATCTTGAGAAAAAATAATATTAATTCAGAGATTTTTTTAGATAGTAAGAAAAATCTCGGTAAACAACTGACATACGCAAATAAAAGAGGGTGCCCGATTGCAGTTATTTGTGGAGAGAATGAATTTAAAGATAGTAAAATTACACTTAAGAACCTCCTAGGTATTAAGGGGGAAGATAATCAAATCACCTTTTCAAAAGAAAATTTAGTAAATGAAATCAAAAAATTTATCTGACAGCATACTTAAAACTGTTAAATCAAATGGTTTTAAATATATTGAATTACCCTCAGTAATTGAGGCTAACCATATCGTACAAAGATCTGGTGAAAGTTTTCGAAAATTTATTTTCTCATTTACTGACCAAGGAGGAAATGAACTATGTTTAAGGCCAGATCTAACAATTGTATCTTGTCTAAGATACTTAGAGAATAATCTAAAGGGCAAGGAAAAGATATTTTATAATGGTCAAGCATATCGTAAATCTGAAAACAAAAAGGACTCCATTGTTAGAAATCAAGTTGGTTTTGAAATCATAGGGTCACGAAACGAGAAAAATGATGATAAGGAAATAATAAATACATCATTAAAATCTTTAAAAAACTTTAATTATTCATCAGGCGAGATCACAATTGGGAATGTAGAAATATTCAATCTTCTTATATCTAAATTAGATATCCCTAAACGATGGAAATTAAGACTTTCAAGACATTTTTGGAGAGAAGATTATTTTAATGATCTTCTCAAAAGATTAGAGACTAATTCAGATGTTGATCCAACAATAGTTGAGATCGATAAAAAAAGATATTTTAGAATGTTAAAAGATGATCAATCAACCATTATAGCAAATAGAACAATTAACGAAATTTTAAGCAGATTTGATAAAAAGATTAAAGATCCAAGGAGACCTAGTAAAGGAAGAAATATTTCAAAAATTATTAAGGAATTTTTGAAAATTAAATGTCCAATTAATAATGCAGCTAAGGTATTAAATAAGTTTTTCAAGAAATATAAAATTAATTTATTAGTAGATCAGAGATATTTTCCAATCTCAAAAAATAAAATTAATAAATTAAATGTTACTTTTTCAGCTGCTTTTGGCAGACAGCTTGAATATTACACGGGTATGGTTTTTAAAATAGATATTAAGTCCAAATCAAAAATTATTAATTGTTGCAATGGTGGCCGATATGACAAATTGATTTCCGACCTTGGTTCAAAAAAGCAAACTCCAGCAGTTGGTGCTGCTTTAAATTTAGTTAATTAATGGATAATTTTATCAATATAGGTATTCCAAGCAAAGGTCGACTTAGAGTAGATGTTTTAAAAATCTTTAAGAAAAAAAAATTGAAAATTATATCTGAAAGAGGAGAAAGAGATTTAATTGGATCAATTAAAAATAAACCATTTGTTAAGATTTTATATCTTCATGCTAGAGAAATTATTGAAAGGTTAGGGGATAGCTCTTTAGATGTTGGTTTTTCTGGTTTTGATTTATTGAAAGAAAGTGGCGTAAATATCCAAAATAAAATAAATGTGGTCAAAAAACTTAGTTTTGGAAGAGCAAATTTAGTAGTAGCAATTCCAGATCCTTGGATTGATGTTCAGACTATCTCTGATCTTGAGGAAATTGCTTTTGAATTCAGAGATATTAAGAAAAAAAGAATTAGGGTTGCAACTAAATATCCAAATTTAACACAAGATTTTTTGTTCTCAAAAGGTGTTACACAATTTAGATTAATTAAAAGTTTAGGAGCTACTGAGGCCTATCCTTTTACTGGATCTGCCGAGTTGATTACTGACATTACATCCACAGGTGAGACCTTAAAAGCAAATAATCTACGTATCTTAAAGGATGGTGAAATTTTAAAATCTGAAGCTTGTCTTTTAACTTCAAAAAAAAATGTAAAGAAAAAGCGATTAAACAATTTAATTAAATTACTTTCCAAGTAATTTATCTTTAAAGTAAATTAAAATGATCTTTATTATATCTAAATTTCTAATTATCGCGTATAGAGCAATCATCACTCCAATAACAAACAATATTTTTAAAACCAAAAAAAAATCCATATTTATTAATTATTTTTTAAAAATAATAACCAATCTTAGTATCTCATAGTAATCTAGTAATAAGTTGATTTCCATTAAAACACGTATATCTTTAAAAGTATGGATACGATTCTATTAATAATTCTAGTTATACTACTTGGTGCAACTTTAGGTATTTTATACTTAAATTTAAGGTCAAAACCTAAAGATGAGAATGAGAATAAAGAAGCTGAGGAATTAGCTAATTTGAATGCTGAAATAGTGAGGTTAAAAGATAGCCTTAATTCGACAATCAATACATCGCTTAGTTCAATGTCTACTTCATTTAATTCTTTATCAACCGGAGTTACAAAGGATATGACTGAGGCCTTAACCAAAGTAGATGAGAAGGTTGGTAACTTTAATGAGCAAGTTAAATTATTAAATCAAAGCCAAGAGGGGATTACTAAAATTTTAGCAGGGGTTAAAAAGTATGGAACTTTGGCTGAATATTCTTTGGATGTTTTAATCAAAGATTTGTTACCAGCATCTCAATTTATGACAAATGTCAAAATGAAAGAGGACACTAGTGAAAACGTAGAATTTGCAATCAAGCTTCAAGGAGATGTCTTGGTTCCAGTAGATTCTCATTTTCCAGTAGAAAAATTCAAAACCATCACTGATGCATATGATGCAGATGATAAAAAAGCAGTTGCAGATGCTAGAACAAAATTAGCAAGTGCATTTAAGGCCAAAGCAAAAAGTGTCATGGAAAAATACATTGTTCCACCAAAAACAACTGATTTTGCAATAGTATATGCACCAACTGAAAGTCTTTATAAAGAATTAACTGAATACCAAGATCCAAGCACAAAAGAATTATTAACCCAAGAATTAATGAAAAAATATAAAATTGTAATTTGCGGCCCTAATACTCTTTCAGCCTATTTACAGTCTTTACACATGGGATTTCAATCTCTTAAGGTTCAAAAGGGTGCAACAGAGATTTATAATCACTTAAAAACAATCAGCACAAGGTTTGCAAAGCATTTTGACAACGTCATAGTTTTAAGAAAAAAGCTAGAAGAGGCTATGAACGTAGTTGATAAGTTTGGAACTGATGCAAGATCAATCACTAGAACTTTAGAAAATATTAAAGATCCCGAGCAAGTTGAAAAAGCTGTACTGACAGAGAACGTTGAAAAATTTGTTGAGAGAAATAAACAGCTAAAAAAATAATTTCTTTTTTCATATATTACCGACTATAAGAAATCAAATGCGTTGGAACAAAAAATACAACTATCCATCAAGTTCAAGAGCTACCGAAGATGGAATAAGAAGATATGTTTTAGGAGAAGCAAAATTACCAAGTGTAACTTCAATACTTGATGCAACAAAGTCAGAGGAAGATAAAGCAGCCTTAGCAAATTGGCGAGAAAGAACTGGCCATAAAGAAGCTGAAGCAATTACAAAAGCAGCCAGTAGTAGAGGTTCTCAGATGCACAGCTATTTAGAGTCTTTTCTATTAGGAAGAGAAAATTTAAGTTTCTTTGAGGATAATGAACAATATAAAAAAATGGCAAAAGAAATAATTGATAAAGGTTTAACAAATAGGTTGGAGGAAATATATGGTGTGGAATGTACAATGCATTATCCTGAGAGATATGCAGGTACAGCAGATTGCGTTGGTGTTTATGAGGGAAAAGAAACTATTATTGATTTCAAACAATCCAATAAACCAAAAAAGACTGAATATATAGATTCTTGGTTTTTACAAACAGCTGCTTATTCATTAGCTCATAATGTCGTTTACAATTCAAATATCAATGCTTGCGTTATTCTTGTTTGCACAGTAGATAATTTGTTTCAAGAGTTTAAAATTCAAGGACCTGAATTAGTAACTTATCAAAATTTATTTCTTGGAAGACTTAAAAAGTTTAATGAACTCACAAATTTGGAGTAATGTAAATAATGGATAAAATAGTAATCTATGATACCGAAACAACCAATAGCACTATTTGGGGATCAATAATTGAAGTAGGTGCTGTCGTTGTTGATAAAAATCTTAAAGAGATTGGAAAATTAAATATCAGAGGCAGAATGCCAGAAGGAGAGGTGCCCAGTGCAAAGGCCTTGCTTGTTAATTCAACTAGCATTGATTTACTTACTAAAGGCAATTATTCACATTATGATTTTTTAGGTGCTGTTGAAAATTTTTTCACAAAGTGTGCTCCAGCAGTATTTATGGGTTGGTCAAATTTAAATTTTGATCGAAGAATGTTCCACTTTAATTTTTTTAAGGGTAATAGGTATCCTTATGCCACCCACTCATCGCCCAATAGTGAACATGATGGTTTGCATATAGCTAGAGCAGCCCAAACATTAAACTCAGAGACCCTAAAAACAGAGCTAACCGAAGCAGGTAATCCAAGTCTTGCACTTGAATCTCTATCTAGAATGCAGGGTTTTGACACTTCAGCTAGCCATACAGCCTATGTTGATGCACAGAATTCATTGAAGGTTTTAAGAATTATAAAAGACAAACATAAAGAAAATTGGGATACCTTTTTAAAAACATCAACAAAGACTAGCGTTGAAACATTTTTAAAAAATGAAGGCATATATTCTATTTTTGAAAATGTGAAGGGTCGGAATATGATGTATCTTACTAGTACGCTACATCCTAATCATTGCTTTCACCCGTCATATGCATCTTGGGGATATGTTTGGGACCTAAGAAGGGATCCAGAACCATTGTTAAACCTACCAGTAAATCAATTACGAGATGTATTAAAAAAATATAGCCCTAAGGTTTTAAGAGTTTTAAAAACTAATAAAGCACCAGTAATTTTAGATAAACAATTTGCTCTTAAACAAAAACCTTATTCAGAACTAGATTTAGCAACAATTCAAAAAAGGGCTAAACTTGTTAGGGAAAATGAAAATTTTTGTAAAAATATTCAAATCATAAATAGAGAAGCTGCAGAGGAAAAGGAACAAACAAAAACCCAAGTAGATTTATTACCAGAGGAAACTCTGTATGAAAAATTTGTTCCAAATAAAGATACTGCATTATTTAAAACTTGGCACAGCTCATCTTGGGAAGACAAATTGAGATTATTAGATAAGTTTCAAGATAAAAGATGTAGCTGGTTTGGCCAAAAAATTATTTATCAAGAAGCACCACAAATTTTACCACCTGATCTTTATAAAAATATTAAAAGTGAAATTGCTAGAAGAATTTTGAGTAAAAACAAAGAAAAGTGGCAAACTGTTAATATGGCTTACACTGAAATTGATTATTTAAGAGACCAAGCTTCTAATAGAGATGATGAGGAAGAATTAAAAAAATTAGATGAAATAAACGAATTTATAATGTCAATTGAAAAAAAATATGAAATTGCCTAGTTGACTTTGTTTTAGTAAATTATAGAAAGATTGAATGCTGACAGATTTTAAAGACGAAGATTTTGACAACAAAATTAAAAACGAGGATATTTCTGTAATTCAATTTTCGGCTGCGTGGTGTGGACCTTGCAAAGCTTTAAAACCAATTATGGATAAACTAGCTGTTGAGTATAAAGATAAAGCAGGATTTTATTACGCTGACATTGAAGAAGGTGGAATAAATACTGGTAGTGCCGCTGGAATAAGAGGGGTACCAACTGTAATTATTTATAAAAAAGGTGTTGAAGTAGATAGAAAAGTTGGCGGTGTACCCGAAAGTCACATGAAAGAATTTTTAGAAAAAAATATTTAATTTAAATTCAAAACTTCAGAACAAAGATATAAAGATCCAGTAATTAATAGTAGATCTCCTTGATTTAGATTTACGCTTTTAATCGCATCTTCAATACTTTCTTTATAACTTACATTTGGCATATTTTTGAATTTTTCTTTTAATTTAAGCCCACTAATTGCATTTGGCTGGTTTTTAATATCTACAGTTGTTATTGAGTCAATATCTTTAAAGTGGTTAATATATTTTTCATGTTCTTTATTATCCATCATACCAATAATGACATGTTTTTTACAATCTAGGCTTTTTAAATATTCATTTAACACTCTTGCTCCATCTTCATTATGATCTCCAGATATTAAAAAAAGATTGTCTTTAACTAAATCTTTTAATTTACCTGACTCAATTGTTTGAAGTCTTGCAATATTGTCGATTTTTTGAATACCTTTTTTTATGTGATGATCTTCAATGCCCAGATCTAATATTCGTAAAGTTGCGATAGCTGTTGAAATATTTTCCTGTTGAAATTGACCTAATACATTTGGTTTTGGTAGTTTTAATCCACCAAATTTATCTTCATAATAAAAGAATTCATTTTCTCCATTTGAAAATGAAAAATCATCATTAAAAAAATACTTATTAGATTGATTTTGATGAATATTTTTTTTAATCTTTTCTAATGTTGAAATAGGGTATTGTTTTGCAACAATAATATTTGAATTTAAAAGGTTTGAAGTTTTTTCAAAAATAATCTTATCAATTGTTCTCTCATTTTCTGGAAGCCAGTCTAAATGGTCCTTCGATATAGAAGTCACAATACTTGCAAGATTATTTTTAAAGATATTTGTTGCATCAAACCTATGAAATAAACCTGCCTCAACCAGATTAAGATTATCTGGAAATTGAGCTGCCTTATAAAAATAACATGCAGTCAAAATTTCAAAGAATGTTATTGGATTATTCGCATTTATTCTCTCAACCTCTTCAAATAAAGAGGCTAGTTCATCATCTCCAAGTTGTTGGTTGTTAAAAACAAATCTTTCATTTATTTTTTGAATATGAGGACTGGTATAAACATTACACTTAATTCCTGCCTCCTTTAAAATTGAATAACAAGCTTGAATCGTAGAGTTTTTACCATTGGTTCCCACAATACTGATGGCTTTGATTTTATCCTGAGGATTACCCAGTTTTTCGCAAAGGTGAATAATTCGATCTAAGCTTAGATCAATTTCTTTTTTATGCAATTTTAGAAAGCGACTGAGTATTTTCTGTAGTTTCATTTTGTTCAGTGCTTATAACAGAATTTTTCTTCAACAATATTGACAATAAAGTTCCAATTTTTCTAGCTAGATCTTTTCTTTCAACAATTAAATCAACAAAGCCAGTCTTTTCAACATATTCACTCTTTTGAAAACCTTCTGGTAATTCTTCTTTAACAGTTCCTTGAATTACTCTTGCTCCAGCAAAAGCGATTAGCGCTCCGGGCTCAGCTATATGAATATCACCTAACATTGCATAGGAAGCTGTGATCCCACCAGCAGTCGGATCTGTTATACAAACAAGATATGGAAGATTATTATTTTTTAGTTCATTTATTGCTAGTGTAGTTCTTGTCATTTGAGATAAAGAAATTAAACTTTCCATCATTCTCATTCCACCCCCTGCACTTACACATAAAAAAGGAGTTTTATTCTCAATTGCATGTTGAATACCGTATAGAAAAGCTTCTCCTTCTGCAGCTGCCATTGATGCACCTAAAAAATCAAAATCAGATGCAACTGCAGTAATTTTAATATCATTGATTACACCACCTACGACCATCATCCCACAGTCCATACCTGTTTTTTTTCTGGCAGATTTTAATCTATCCTTATAGGATTTTGAATCTGTCCAGTTTAACGGATCATCTTTTGGTATAGGTGTTTGAAATATCTCATAATTATCTTTTCCAAATAAAATATCAAATCTTTGTTTTGGTTTAATTCTATGGTGCTTATTACAATCAGGGCAAACCCAAAGATTTTCTTCTAAATCTTTTTTTAGTATTGGACCTTTGCAACAAGATGTCCAATCACTATTCGCAATGTCTTCTTTTGATGCTCTTTTATGAATGACTGATTTAATTTTTTCACCCGCTTTGATTATTTTAGTAATCCAATTCATTTTATTTTATTTTTTAATTTCCTTACTAACTTACCTACATTTGTGACAGGATTTTGTCTACTATTTAAACTTCTTGTAATTTCTTTACAAATAGCACTTCCCACTACTAATCCGTCAGCAGATTTAAGCTTTCCAATTGTTTTACCTGTAATTCCAAAACCAATAACAATCTCTTTTTTAGGATTAATTTTTTTTATCCTATTGTAATTTTTAAGTATTTCTCGAGGTGATACTTTTAATTTGCCACCTGTAGTACTTAGCATTGATATAAAATAATTCATTGGATGAGAGTTTTGTATAATTTTTTTAAGTCTTTTACTTGTTGTTGTAGGTGATAAAAGTTGAATAAAATAAATTGATTTTTTTTTACATTTTTTAGCAAAATCTTTATTTTCTGGCCAAGGTAAATCTACAACTACTAATCCATTTACTCCTGAGGTTTTACATTTGCTTAAAAAGTTGTTATCTCCATATTGAAAAATCATATTATAGTAACCCATCAATATGATAGGTTTGTTTTTATCAAATTTTTTAAAATCTCTAACAATCCTAAATATATCATTTATTTTAATACCCTTTTTAATTGCTCTATACGCGCTAGTTTGAATTTGGCTTCCATCTGCAACAGGAGTATTGTGCGGCACACCTACTTCTAAAATATCTGCATTTTCTGATATAGATTTTAATATATCCAATGATTGTTTTTTTGAGCTATCACCAGCAACAGTGTAGGTTAATAAAGCTGGTCTATTTTCTGCCCTTGCCTTTTTAAATGCAGCACTAATTGGATTTGACATATTTTTTTCCTAATCTTTCCTCTAAAATTCCACGATCTTTGTAAGCATCTCCGCAACTATTAATTACCACCACAGTATCTTTACTAAGCTTTTTTGCCTCTTTGAGAGCAACAAAAAAAGCATGGCTTGGTTCTAAGGAGGGTCTTAATTTTTCAAACTTTGTTACAAGTTTATAGGCACTCAGAGCTTCTTCATCACTTGCAGCTGTATATCTAGCTCTTTTGGTATCTTTTAAAAAACAATGAAGTGGAGAAATTCCAGGATAATCAAGTCCTGCTGAAATCGATTCCGTTTCCTCAATTTGTCCATCTGAGTTTTGATTAACGTACTGAGCTGCACCATGAAGTATACCTATCTTAGAACCATAGGTTAAAGGTGCTGCATGTTTTTTACTTTTTGCAGGTCCACCAGCTTCTACCCCAATAAACTCAACTTGTTTTTTGTCATAATCCATAAATTCATTCCAAAAACCAAAGCTTGAACTTCCACCTCCCACACAATTGTATAACTTAAGTTTTTTTGGAATTGATCCAAATTCTTTGATTAGCTGTATTTTTAACTCTCTTGATATTTGGCTTGTACTCCACCCACATATACGAACGAAAACTGCTGGGCCAACAGTACTACCAACACACATTGCTGTTGTATCACAATTAGCAACCCAGAATCTCATACATTCTGAGACAGCATCTACAAGTGTTTGACTTCCCGAGTAGACTGGTATTACCTCTGCCCCATTTTTTTTCATTGCTTTTACATTTGGCTTTTGTCTTGCAATATCCTTTGCACCCATGAATATCTTACATTTTAAACCAAACTTTTTAGCTGCCATACTTAACATTTTACCTGCATAGCCAGCACCAGTATCTCCACATATAATTTTTTTACCAGATCGTTTTGCAAGCAAACAATGAACAGTTGCATTGTAGATTTTGTGCGCCCCCCCATTTGCATCTGACACAACTTTAGACCAAATTTGAGCACCACCAATGTGATTTGTAAGATTTTCTAGTTTTATAAATCTTGTGGGAGCCCCAACCCAATTTTTAAAATATTTATCTCTTTCGGAAATAAATTTTTTATCCTTTTTTAGTTTATTGAATAAAACTTCTAGATCCTCGATTGGTTTTTTTAAAGTCTCTGGAACAAAGTTTCCCCCAAATTTACCACCCCAAAATCCAAGCGAATTTCCTTGATCGATAACTGGAATTTTTTTTTTAAGTTTCATATTTTTTAAACAAATTTAACAATTCATCAATTTTATTAATATCTTTTTTTCCATTTCGGTCTTCTAATGCTCCACTAAGATCAACAATAAAGTTTTTATCTTTAAGATTAGGTATATCATCTATTTGGATATTTCCTGCAATCATTTTATTTAATTCAATTGGTACGTCATCTAGTAAACTATGATCAAAACTTTCAGATTTATGGTAACCCTTTGAGTCAAACAAAATTATATCTGAAATTTCCGAGTAACCCTTATATTTAATTACATCATCTTTATTTGAAACAGTAAGAGCTGTGATTATTTTTTTTTTGAATTTAGATTTAATTTCTTTTGTTCTATAAGGGTTTACGTCGTAAAGTTGATAATAATCAAAATCTAAATCTTTTATTTTTTCTAAAATTACATCGTCGGGGTTCACAAGCACAGAAACAAAATTTACCTGTTTTTTATCTACGTTTATCAAATCTTTTAATTTTTCAAAATCAACAAATCTTTTACTTTTCTCAAAGTTTGTAATGAAACCTATCATTGTTGGTTTATGATTGTGATTTAAGATATAGTTTAAAGTTTCAGGATCTGAGACCCCACAAATTTTTAAACCTTTGATCATTGGCTTAAGTGATCGATTAGATTTTGAATATTTTTTTTGATATTCCCTTTAGTTATAGGCCTTCCCATTACAAGCCAGTCACTACCATTTTTATAAGCTTGTTTAGGAGTCAAAATTCTTTTTTGATCATTTGATTTAGAATTAAATCTTATACCTGGAGTTATAATTTCTTTTTTAAACACTTTTTTAACTAGTTTTACTTCGTGAGCGCTACATACTATTGCATCTAACTTTGCTTTATTTGCCATTCTCGCCTGATGAAGAACTAATTTTTTTAAATCTTTGTTAAACCCAATATCTTTTAATGATTTATTGTCTAATGATGTAAGAATGGTCACCCCAATTAATTTTATTTTTCCCGAAACTTTTTTGGTTGCTTTTAAGGCTTCTAATCCAGAGCTTATATGTATAGTTAAATAATTAATTTTTAAATCCTTCATTGCTTTAATTGTTGAAGTACAGGTATTTGGAATATCGTGAAGTTTTAAATCTGCAAATATTGTCTCATTCTTTAATTTAGATAGAAAAGGTCTTCCATTTTTTGAGTTTAGAAATTCGAGTCCAAATTTATAACCTACTTTTATTTTTGAATTTCGAGTTTTGCTAATAATTTTTTTAATTTTTGAAATACTGGTGCTATCACAAGCCACAAAGATTTTATTCTTTTTCATTATTTAACTTTTTAAACAGATCTTTAGACATTTTCCATTTTATTGTTCTTTTTTTTGGCACACTTATTTTCTCCCCAGTTTTCGGATTTCTTCTAATTGAAGCTTTTTGAATATTAACTCGAAAAGTTCCAAAATTTCTTAGCTCCACTCCCTCACCTCTTTTTAATGTTTCTTTAATCTCTTTAAGAATAATTTCTACAACTTTTTCAAGATCTCGAATTAAAAAGTTTGGATAGGATTTTTTTAGTTCTTTTATAAGCTTTGATTTTACAATAGCCAATTTATTTCAATCAATTCAAATTATTTTTTATCTTTTTTCTTTAAATCTTCTGACAATGAAGAAAAAGGTAAATTTTTTCCTGAACCTTCTGCACCATATTTTTCCAAAGCCTCTTTTTTTTCTATTTCTTCTAAAAGTTTGATACTTAAGGTTACTTTTCTCTTGTTTATATCTAAGTCAGCAATGGCACAATCAATTCTTTCTCCACCAGTAAATCTCGAAGTTCTTGTGTCAGCAGCATTTATTGCAATATTAGATTTCTTTATTGGTAAATCCATCTCACACCCCTCTGGTCTAACAATTAATCCTTTAGAGTCTGTGGAAATAATCTTAACTGTGATTGTTTGCTTTATCTTTTTATCTTTAAACCAATCGAAGGGATCTGCTTGAGTCTGTCTTAATCCTACTCTAATTTTTTGATCAGAAACTTTTATCTCTAGAACCTTAACTTTAATTTTATCACCTTTTTTATAGTTATTTAGTTCTTGCTCACCATTATTTGAATATGTTAAATCATTACAATGTAGAAATGCGTCTACTTCTAAATTTTCAACTTTAAGAAATAATGAGTATTCGTTTTTATTTACAACTTCTCCTTCTACAATTGATCCTACCGGAAATTTTTTGTCAAAAACTTCAAAAGGATTCTCTAAAGTCAATCTGTGTGATATAGCAACTCTTCTTTTGTCTTTATCAATTTCAGTAATGACACAATTTATCGTATCATTTACTTTAAACATTTTTTTTGCGGATGCATTTTTTTTACTCCAGCTTAATTCACTTGAGTGAAGTAATGACGTAAGCCCAGGTTCTAATTCACAAAAAGCTCCAAAGTCCATTATTTTTACAACCTTTACTTTATAAACCTTATTCAAATCATAGTTCTCTATATGCTCAAATGGGTCAGGCGATAATTGTTTTACGCTACAACCTACTTGTAACTTTTCTTTATCAACCGATATAACTTTAAGGTCATGTTTTTCTCCAATATTAAAAACTTCATCAGGATGGTTAATTCTTGAATAAGATATTTCTTGTAGATGTACTAAGACATCTAATTCACCATTTACGTTAAAAAAACATCCAAAAGTGCTGTACCCTTTTACCTCTGCACCCTTAATGATATCACCAACTTTATATTTTTCTATAATTTTTGCTTTATCTTCTTTTTTAAATGATGAAATAATTTCTCTTCTAGAAACGCAAGCATTTCCCCTTACCTTATCTAATTTAATTAAAGCAAATTTTTGTGGCTCATTCATTAAGTGACTAATATCTTTTAGTGGCTTATCACTAATTTGAGATCCTGGTAAAAACATTAATGAGCCAGTGTCTATGTGCTCTACAATACATCCTCCTTTACATTTAGATGTGATTTTACCCATAATAGGTTCATTTTTTTCATACGCTTCAACTAGTTTATCCCAGCCTTTAATTTTTTGAGCTTTATTAGCTGAAACTAATACCTCTCCATTTTTATCTTCAATTTTTTCTAAAAGAACCGGAATTGTCTCACCAAGCTTAATTTTATCCCCCAAACCCATGCTCTTAAGCTCGTTAATATCTATGACAGGCTCACTTTTTAGGCCCTCTACAAAGAGAAAAACAAATTTATCTGTAATTTTATTAATTTTTCCCTCAATTATTTTCCCTTCCTCTATTTGAATCTTTGAAAGTTTTGAGTTTAATAATTTTTCAAATTCCTTAGAAGCTGGATTAGATAAATCTTTATAAATTTCCATTAACTATTTATTTTTCCGTCTATAATTTTTTTAATTTTTAAAAAACACGCTCTTTTAGATAACTTTGAGGTATTTATCAATATAGAATCTTTAGTTTTCTTTAAAGGTGATATACGTCTATTATAGTCACTTTTATCACGATTTTTGATACTTTTTAAGATTTCTGAATATGAAACATTTTTTTTTAGATTTTTTAACTCTAGATATCTTCTTCTAGCTCTGGTTTTTAAATTTGCAGTAATAAAAAATTTCAAATCTGCATCTGGAATAATTTTATAAGTAATATCTCTTCCATCTAAGCAAGAGCCATTGAATTTCTTTGGTGGTTTGTAAGCACATTGAATTTGGAAAGAATAAACAAGTTTTCTTATATATTTGTCTTTTGCTATTAAAGAAGCTTCCTTTCCTATCTCATCTGATAATAAATTTTTATTTTGAAGACTTTTTAAATTCAGTTTTTGTATTCTCTTTTTTAAAAATTTTTTATCAAATTTTTTTTTTTGATTTATTTTTATAAAAGCTATCAATCTATAAATTTTTCCAGTATCTAAATATAAAAGGTTATAGTATTTTGAGATAGTTTTAGCTAAGGTTCCTGCTCCAGCTGCAGCAGGAGAGTCAATTGCAATTTTAATTAAATTTTTCTTTTTTTGCATTTTTAAGTGAATTTATAATTTTTAAAAAAGATGGAAATGAGGACTTTATCGAATCTCTATCATGTATATGCCATTCACCACCAAAAGATAATGCAGCTATTACACTTGTCATAAAAACTCTATGATCTTTTAGGTATTCCTGGATTTCAATTTTTTTATCAATCTTTAATTCTGGATTACCAAATATCTTAATTGAATTTTTAGTTGTAATAACTTTAACACCCATCATCTTTAAAATTTTTGAGCCCCATTTCAATCTTGGACTTTCCTTTTTATTCAACTCATCTAAATTTTTAAAAATTGATATACCTTTGGCTTTTGCAGCAATCAAAAAAATAATTAAAAATTCATCTATGGCTTCACTATTAAACTTGGTAGGACAATTAATAGATTTAAGAGACGAAGGACTTTTGACCGAAATGTCTGCAATTTGTTCACCCTTGTAAACTTTTTTGTTAAGTAGAGAAATTTTTACTCCCATCTTTTTTAAAATTACAATGACACCTGTTCTGGTTGGGTTTACATTAACATTCTTTATGATCAGTTGTGATTTTTTTAGAAGTGCTGTCAGTGCAATAAAAAAAGCTCCTGAACTGATATCTGATGGAATTCTATAGTTTATTGGATTGATTTTGTTTACTTTATTAACTTCTATGAGGTCAAATTTTTTATTTCTTTTTACTTTAATTGGTAATTTTAAATGTTTGAATAGAAGCTCTGTATGATTTCTAGATTTTTTTGCTTTTATTATTGTTTTTCCATCAGCTTTTATTCCACCAAAAATAACACTGCTCTTGCATTGTGCTGAACCTTTATCCTCAAAAAATGAAATTGATTTCAATTTTTGTGATCCTCTCACAATAAGAGGTAAATTATAGTTATTACGAAGTCGAAAAGAGGCTCCAAATTTACTTAAAGGTTTTGTTATTCTTTTAAAATCCCTTTTTGATAAGCTTTCATCCCCAACAATCTTAATAGGAAAAGGAGTGTCAATTAAAATTCCTGAAATAAGTCTACCAAGTGTTCCAGAATTTTTTGCATTTATCACAATGTTTTTTTTATAGTTATAACCATTAACACCAACGCCATATATTTTACAAACACCTCTTTGATTTACAACTTTTACACCTAATTTTTTGATTGATTTAATAGTTGCTAAAACATCATCAGACATTAATAAATTTTTGGCTTTAGAGACTCCGCTTGCAAGAGATGAAATAAGCACCCATCTTATACTGATACTTTTATCACCAGGTATCGAAATCTTTCTGTTAAAATTAGAAACTTTATTTTTTAAAATAATTTTATTTGGCATTTAGTATTAATTAAATCTAAAACTATTACCAAAATATGCATTTTTAGCATTTATATCTTTTACTAAATTAGACGGTGTATCTTTTGCAATAATTTTACAATTACTCAAAATCATCGCAATATCCACACATGCAAGTAAATCTCTAGCTTGATGATCACATATGCAAATAGTAATTTGACTCTCTTGTTGTAAATTTACTATTATTTCCTGCAACATTTTTATTGTCAAAACATCCAGAGCTGCAAAACATTCATCTAATAAAAGTACCTTAGGGTTACTTAAAAGTGACAAAGAAATTACTAATTTTTTTTTTTGTCCACCTGATAAAAATTTTGCTTTAATATTTTTAATATTCTCAAGTTCGAATTTTGATAATAAATAATCAATTCTTTCTTGTCTCAAATTTTTATCTTCTATTACTATTTCGCTAATAGCTTTGAGATTATCAAGAAGAGTCAAGTCATTGAAAAATCCACCATATTGTGGAACATAACCAACTTTAAATTTTTTTTGTTCTCAAATATATTGGGTATTGTGATACATCTTCACCATTTATTTTAATTTTTCCATATTTTGGAGTTATCAATCCTGTAATTAAATTAAAAATTGTTGATTTTCCTACACCATTAGGACCAAGCATTCCAAATATCTGACCTTCATTTATTTTAAAACTTATATTATCTAGAATTATTCTATTACCATATGATAAGGTTACATTATCAAACTCAATTATTGATTTAATCTTTTTAAATGATTTTATTCGAAATTTTTTTATTAAGGCCATTTTAATTCTCTGAATTAATTATTACATTTTTATTTTCTTCGTACATAAATATTTTTATATCTTTAGTGTCAATATTTACCTCTATTACATCAGCTTTAAGAGAACTCTCTTCATTTCTCATAACCACATTTCTAGAAATTATCATCAAATTTTTATCTAATGAAAAATCAAGATAATCTCCAGAAATTTTATTATCTAAATAGGTAATTATTACATTTTTGGAAAAAATTGTATCATAATTTTTAATATTATACTTACCAAAGTCAGATGATATCTCTATCAATCTATAATCTTTCAATTTTATAGTTGCATTTACATATTTTAGGAAAATAAAATTGTTCTCATTTTGGTCGATTGTCCCTTCTTTTGCTTTTAAAAAATATTCATTCCCCTTTATATCTTTTGCGGAATAACTTACATCTTCTATTGTATTAAAACTTTCAATTTTTTCTTCTAAATCTTCTTGACTTTCATTTTCAATAGGCTCGATCTTTTTCTCAACTATTTTTTCTTCTTGGTTTGATTTCAAATATAAAAAAAATAAAAAAAAGAAAAATAAGGTAGTAATAGTGATTCCTAAAATAGTTTTTCTTCTCATCAAGAGATATTTGATTGTAATATATTATGAATATGTAGCACTCCAATGGTTTTAAGTTTATTTTTTTTATTAAAAACACATAAAGAGGTAATCTTTTTATTATTCATTAGTGACAAAGCTTTAACTGCCAGCTCATTCCTATCAATACCAATTGGATTTTTTGTCATAATTTCTTTTGCCAAGACGTTATGTAGATTTTGATTTTTCTGACTATATCTTCTAAGCTCCCCATCGGTAATAATACCTTTTGTGTTATTTTTTTTATCTCTAACAAGCAAAAATCCTAATTTTTTTGAGCTTAAAATTTTTAATGCATCTTTCATTTTAAAATTTTCATTTACGAAAGGAATTGCTGTATCTTTTAGCATAAGATCTTCGACAGTTTTTAATTGTGAGCCTAAACTTCCTGCAGGGTGAATTTTTTTAAAGTCTTTTTTATTAAACTTTCTTTGTTTCATAGTTGCTATCGCTAAAGCATCACCTAATGCTAATTGTGAAGTTGTACTAGATGTTGGTATTATACCTCCAGCTTCGATTGCTTTAGGTATATAAACTTTTATGTCAGCAGACTTATAAAGTACTGAATTTTTTTGTGAAACTATACCAATAAGTAAAATCTTATTTCTGTTTGCGAATTGAATAATATTTTTCAATTCATTAGTTTCCCCCGAATTACTAATTATAATCAAAATATCTTTTTTTGAAATACTTCCCAAATCTCCATGAGAAGAGTCACTCGCAGAAAGGAAAAATGCTGGAGTACCAACAGATGATAATGTAGACGCAATCTTATTTGCAATCAATCCACTTTTTCCAACACCACACAAAATGATTTTAGATTGACATTTTATAATTTGCTGGACCGCCAGGTTAAATGACTCATTGATACTTTTTTTTAATTTTATTAATGCTTTAATTTCAAGATCAATTACTTCTTTAGCAACTTTAATAAATTTTTTTTTTTTCATTTAGTGGGACCATATATCATCCTTAAATAAAGCCAAATCAAGTTCTACTCTAGTTCTTAAAAATTTAAGACAATCTTTATATAATTCAATTCTTTTTTCTCTTTCCAATATCTTGTTTAACTCTGAGTGAATTCTGTGAAGGTAAATTACATCATTAGCACAATACTTCATTTGAGCAGGTGTTAAGTCACCTCCAAAATCAGAATTTTGAAATTGTTTACTGATGTCAATATTAATAAACTCTTTAATCAGCGTCTTAAGGGAATGATTATCAGCATAACTTCTAGCTAAACGACTAGCAATTTTGGTATCAAGAATATTATTCGTTTCTGTTTTTAGATAAAATTTTATATGTGCCATATCAGCTCTACCATAATGGAAAATTTTAGTCACTTTTTGATCTCCTAATATTTTTATTAAATTTGGTGCTTGATAATTTGATCTATCAAGTTGAACTATATGTGCATCAGAATTACCTGATGAAATTTGAATTAAACACAAAGGATCACGTCTGACATTTAGACCCATAAACTCTCCATCGACAGCTATTACATTGCCTAAATCTAAATCATCTGGTAAGTCATTTTTATGAAGTTTGATATCAATATTCATTTTTATGTCTTATATATATGAAAGGAAAAAATTGTCTAATTTTTGGTGGAAGTGGTCAAATTGGTCGTCATCTTATAAGAAAGTTAACAAAAAATGATTATAAGGTTACTATTGTTACAAGAAACATACATCGGAAAGGTCATATAATAAAAACCCAAGGAAATGCAGGTTATATTGATATTGTGGAGGCAAATATTTTTGATGAAGCTAAAATCAAAAGTCTATTTGAAAAGTCAGATATTTGTATAAATTTGATTGGAATTTTGTATGAAACAAAAAGAAGCTCTTTTAAAAATATTCACACTTTATTCCCATCTCTATTAGCAAAACTCAGTAAGCAAAATAAATTGAAACATTTTATTCACTTATCAGCATTAGGTGTTAGCGAGGCAACAGAGTCTGAATATGCTAGAAGTAAGCTAGAAGGTGAAAAAGAAATTTTGAAAAACTTTTCATTATCGACAATTTTAAGACCATCGGTTGTTTATTCTGTTGATGATAATTTTACCACTAACTTTATGACTCTATTGAATAGGCTTCCAGTATTTCCACTTTATTATAATGGACAAACCAAATTCATGCCTATTCATTCTTCTGATTTAGTCGATATAATTTTTAATATCATCTCTAAAAATATCTACTCACAGATAATTGAGTGTGTGGGAACCGAAACACTAACATTAAAAGAAATTATCGAAAAATTACTTAATCTAATAGATAAACGGAGAATTTTATTACCCGTTCCTTTGTTTTTTGGAAAACTATCGGCCAAATTTTTTCAATTATTTCCCAAACCACTACTTACAGAAGATCAGCTCAAACTTTTAAAATATAACAATATTTTATCAGGTAAATATAAAACAAATTCAGATATTGGCTTTCCAGCTAAATGTTTATTTGAAAAAGAAGTGGAAAAGTATTGTTATATGTGGAGGCAGGGTGGACAATTCTCAAAAAAAAATATTTCTTAGAAAAACTTTATTGAGCTTTTTAAGCTGATTTGATTTTTTTTTCTATAAATTCTGGCACCTCATCCTTGTCAGTGACATCATCTTTCTTACCTTTAGGTTGGTAAGCATAAAGTAAATGAAGTTTGCAATAAGAAAAATCTTTTAATGAGGTCCTTCCACAAAAATAAAAATCTTTTTCATTTGGATGACCAATCGGCCACTTACAAGAGTTTTCATCCAATTCCTCTAGTGTTTTAGGATTTTCAGGCTCAAAATCTTTTTCAATTATTAAGGATTTAAATTTACTTCTTCGTCCCCTTTTTAATTTTAAATTTTTATTATCAATTGAACTCTCAAAGTTTTCATTAGAGGTTGCAGACCTAGTTTTTATTTTTGCTGAAAGATTTAGCCGGTGAGCCTTACCTATAACTGCATTTCGACTAATACCACCTATTATCTCAGCAATTTGACTAGCAGTATTGCCTTTACCCCACAATTCTTTGAGTTTAGCTACTTTTTCATCTGTCCAACTCATAATAAATCTATATTTAGTGTTTAAATATAACTTTCACACAATATACTGATATAAATTTTATTTAAACAAGTAATTAATCTAAGTTATCAACAAAAATTATTTAGTAAGTAAAATAGAAACATTCAATCCTGACTTGTATTTAATATTATTGTTTATACAAAGTTTTAAAATAATAAAAATTTATGAGCTATTTGGCAAAAAATTATAATAGAAAAAAAATTTCATTTGTTAGAGGCAAAGGATCTTATCTCTACACTGCGTCTGGAGCTAAATATTTAGATTTTGTACAAGGCATAGCGGTTAATTGTTTAGGTCATGCTAATCCAAAATTAATTGAAACTATAAATCAACAATCAAAAAAGCTTTGGCATGTATCCAATGCTTTTCAAATTCCTGAGGGAGAGAAATTAGCAAAAAAATTATGTCAAAAAACTTTTGCAGATTACGTAATTTTTCAAAATAGCGGTGCAGAAGCCACTGAGGCTGCAATTAAAGTTGCGAGACGATATTTTTATTCAATAGGTAAACCAAATAAGACAAGAATTTTGTGTGTAAAAAACTCGTTTCATGGAAGAACTTTAGCTACAATTTTTGCAAGTGGATCTAAGAAAATGACTGAAGGATTTGGACATGTAGGTGGATTTGATCATTTTGTTTTTGGAGATCACAAATCTTTAAAAAAAAAGATAACCAAAAATACAGCTGCAATTATGATAGAACCTATAATGGGTGAGGGTGGTATTAAAGTCGTACCAGATTGGTGTTTAAAAGAATTGAGAAAATTATGTAATAAGAAGAAAATATTACTTATTTTAGATGAAGTACAATGCGGTATTTCAAGATCAGGTAGTTTTTTTGCATTTGAAAAATCAAAATGTATTCCAGATATAGTGCCAATTGCAAAAGGTATTGGGGGTGGGTTTCCAATTGGAGCAGTTTTAATGAATAGAAAAGTTGCTGCAGGGATGACCCCAGGAACCCATGGTTCTACTTTTGGGGGAAATCCATTGGCAATGGCAGTTGGAAATGCTGTAATGGATATAGTTTCAAGCAAAAAGTTTTTAGAAAATATTAAAAGATTATCTAGATATTTTTTTTCAAATCTTAATATTATTCAGCAAAAATATCCCAAAGTTATTAAAGATATCAGAGGGAGAGGTTACTTAATTGGAATTCAGCTTTACAAAGATCAATCAAAATTTATTCAAAAACTCATGGATAAAAAGTTATTAACCATTAGAGCTGCAGAAAATGTTATTCGTGTTTTACCTCCGTTAAATGTTAAAAAAAATGAGTTAGATCAAGCTCTCAAGATTATCAATAAAGTGTGCGCGGAACTAAAATAAAATGAAACACTTTATTAATCTAAAAGATATTCCAGAGAAAGATCTTAGAAGAATTTTGATTGATGCAAAAAAAAGAAAAAAAGCAAGAAAGAAACTAAACACTCTTGATCCCGATAAAGGAACACCTTTAAAAGGAAAATTATTGATACAAATGTTTGAAAAATCGAGTTTAAGAACTCGCTTGTCCTTTTTCTTAGCTATCTCCCAACTTTCTGGTCGAACTTTAACACTTAGACCAGATGAACTGCATTTATCTAAAGGAGGTGAAAGTATTGAAGATACCGCAAAAATATTGTCAAGTTTTGGTGATGCTTTTATGTTAAGAACCGATAATGATGAAAAGTTGGAGGAATTTAAAAAGCATTTAACAATTCCAATTATAAATGGATTAAGCCCGTCCTCTCACCCAACACAAATCTTGTCAGATGTATTCACAGTTGAGGAAATTAAAAAAAAACCAATATCAAAATTAAATATCACTTGGATTGGAGACTCAAATAATGTTCTTAATTCTTTAATTGCTGCTTCAATAAAATTTTCTTTTAGTTTAAAAGTTGGTTGTCCAAAAAAATATCAACCTAATAAGAATATACTAAATTATATCAAAAAAAATAAAAATAAAATTACAATTTATAATGATCCAAAAAAAGCAGTTGAAGGAGCTGATGTAATTTTTTCAGACAAAGTAATATCAATGAATGATAAAGTTAATGAAAAAAAAAAATTAAAAGATTTTAAAAATTTTAAGATTAATAAAAATCTTTTAAAAAAATGTCCAAGAGCTATATTCTTGCATTGTCTCCCAAGAGGAAGTGAAGTTGATGAAAATGTTTTTAAAAGTAAACAATCAAAAGTTTGGCTGCAGGCTTCAAATAGAGTTCACGTGCAAAAATCGATACTACTTTATTGTCTTGGAAAATTAAGGTAAAGGAAGTGGATTATCAGAATTTTGATTTAAAAATAATATAACTGAAGCTCTATCTTTCTCCTTTTTCAATCCAGCGAAAGCCATTTTGGTTCCCTTAATCCATTTTGCTGGTCTTATAAGATAACCATTTAATTCTTCAAAGGTCCAATTTTTCCCATATTCAGTTAGTGCTTTAGAATATTTATAATCGGAGACAACTCCAACTTGTCTGTTAACTACATTGTAAAGTGCAGGACCAATATTATTTTTCCCTCCTTTGACAATCGAGTGACATGCAGCACATTTTTTAAAAACTTTTTCGCCATGAGCAAGGTCTGCCATCGCCATCAAGGCTGTAATATTGACTTTTTCTATAGATGTTTTAGATTTAGTTTCTGTGCTGGTTGTTACTACTTGTTCCACCTCTACGACATAACCTGGAGTTTTAGGTTTTTCTACATAAAAAATAGCATCGGAAAGTTTTCCAATACCAATAATAATTAGAGCAACCAATAAAACAGCAGCAATTATCTTGTTAAGTTCAAATGAATCCATTTAATTAAAATATTTCGAAGATATAACACTATAAATTTAAAATTGCTCATATATTTTGATGTACAATTTTGCCTCTGTTTATATTGTGCTCATATTTAAAAAAATAATGAAAACTTTGGTAATAATTCCCTCTAGATTGTCTGCCGAGAGATTACCGGGCAAACCCTTGGTAAAAATTAAAGGATTGTCAATCATTTCACATGTTTTTAAAAAAGCAGAGGAGGCAAATATTGGAGAGGTAATAGTTGCAGCAGAAGACCAAGAGATAGTTGATGATGTTAAACAAAATGGCGGACAGGCAATTTTAACAAAAAATAAGCATAAAACAGGCACAGATAGGATTTATGAGGTGTTTCAAAAAATCAATTCTACAGATATTGATTTAGTAATGAACCTTCAAGGTGATGAGCCTTTAATGAATATAGATGATATTAGAAACTTGAATAAAAAGATGATTGAAAGTTCCTCGAAATTAGGAACTTTAGCTTCCAAAATTGAGGACAAAGCTATATTAAAAAATCCAAATGTAGTTAAGGTTTTGACAAAAGAAAATTTAGATCAAACAAATTTTCCGGAGGCATTAAATTTTATGAGAAATATTACTGAAGAAAAAGAAAACATTTATCATCATCTAGGTATATATTCATATAACAAAGATGCTCTTGAGAAATTTGTTTCTTTAAATCAATCGACCAGTGAGATCAAAAATAAACTTGAGCAACTTAGGGCTCTAGATAATAATATGAAAATTAATGTTGCTTTTGCGAAGTTTGCCCCTATAGGTGTAGATACAAAAGAGGATTTAGAAGCTGTTAAAAAGATCATGGAAAACAAGTCTTAATGAGTAAAATTTATTTTCAAGGTACATTTGGAGCCTATTCACATTTAGCTGCATTATCAATTTTCAAAGATGCTGAAATTATTCCATGTAAAACTTTTGATGAATGTTTTTTAAAAGCCTCAAAAGATGATAATTCAAAAATTATTATTCCAGAGTCTAATAGAATTACAGGAAATATTGGAATTGAATATTTAATCTTTAAATATAGACTTAATATCTATTCTGAATATTTTCAGAAAATAGAACATAACTTATTAGGTTTACCGGGCACGAAAATTTCTGATATAAAAGATGTTTATTCTCATGGACAAGCACTTTCTCAATGCTCTAGATTTATAAAATCAAATAGCTTAATTGAGCATGTGAGGGCTGATACAGCTGGCTCTGCCGAAATGGTTTCAAAAACAAAGGATAAGACAAAAGCTGCAATAGCTTCATCTTTGAGTGCTAAAACATATAATTTAGAAATAATTAAAAAAAATATCGAAAATGAAAAAGGCAATCTAACAAGATTCTTAATTATGGGAAAAAATATATCTCAACCAGAATTTGGAAATAAAAAATATATTACATCTTTTTTATTCAAGCTTAAAAGTAAACCTGCAGCTTTATACCAATCTTTAGGTGGTTTCGCTATTAATGGTGTTAATTTAACAAAACTGCAAAGTTATCCAGAAAAAAATACATTCGACTCTTTCTTTTTTTTATGTGATCTTGATGGTCATATTGAGGATATAAAAGTTCAAAAATCCTTAGAGGAATTAGGATTGCATTGCCAAGATTTTCACGTCTTAGGTGTTTTTGAGGCAGACAAAATAAGAGGAAAATAAAAATAATCTTTTCTTGTAGACTAGAAATTATACCTGCTATAATAGTTTTGGGGGCTAGGGCGTTTGCTTCATGAAACCGGTCAGGGAAGAAATTCAGCAGCCGAACTAAAAGTGGAACGGGTCTAGTCTCCTCATTAAATTATGAATAAAAATTCTAAAGTATTAGCGCTTAAGTATAGGCCACAAAATTTTGATGATTTAATTGGTCAAGAAGTTGTTACACAAACTATTGTAAACTCAATTAAGGCAAACAAAATACCTAATGCGTATTTGTTTACCGGAATAAGGGGAGTTGGAAAAACCACAATAGCAAGAATTATTGCTAAAGCTCTTAATTGCACAAATGGTGTAGAAAACAAATGTAAAATTAAGTGTGATAATTGTGATGAGATCACCAATTCAAGTCACATAGATGTACTTGAAATGGATGCAGCTAGTAAAACAGGAGTAGATGATGTTAGAGATTTAATTGAATTTTCAAGATATGGACCATCTTCAGCTAAATATAAAATTTTCATTATTGATGAGGTACATATGTTAAGCAAACAGGCATTTAACGCTTTGTTAAAAACTTTAGAAGAACCTCCACAATATGAGAATGGAGGAGGGTTAAAATTTATTTTTGCTACTACAGAAATTAAAAAAATTCCTATTACTGTGGTTTCCAGATGTCAGAGATTTGACTTATCAAGAGTTAAATCGAGTGAATTGTTTGAATTTATAAAAAAAATAAAAGATAAAGAGAAGGGAAAAATATCAGATGATGCTTTAAAACTAATTGTAAAAATTTCAGAGGGTTCTGTTAGAGACGCATTATCTTTACTCGATAGAGCTTTATTAAGTTTGGATAAAGATGAAGAACTAGATTTAAATTCCGCTCAAAAAATTTTTTGGATATTTTGATAAATCACAATTAATTGATTTATTTGAATTAATCTTAAAGGGAGAAGAAGAAAAAAGCCATAGAAATTTACAGAAAAATTTATGAGCAAGGGGTTGAACCGAAAGTATTTATAAATGACTTTTTAGAGCTGGTGTATTACTTTAAAAATATTAATTCATTAAATATGGAGAGTACGAATTTTACTTTGAATGATGAGGAATTTTCAAAAATAAAGAAAATTGCTAAAGAAGTTAGTGATGAAACATTAATATTATTTTGGCAGTTTACTTTAAAAACTCTTGGAGAGTTAGAAATTGTTAATAATCAAAGTCTATCAATTGAAATGTTTCTTATTAGATTAATGTATTTAAAGTCCTCAACAATTAAAGAGCACTCGCCCTTGAGTGTGGATAAAATCGATCAATCAAAAAAGAAAGCTGATGAAGAAATCATAGTGAGCGAAAAAAAAAATGAAACAATTGGTCAGGTTAAAAATATTTCACAAGAGAAAGAAGTAAAAATTGAAAATAATAAAGGAGTTAAAGCAGAGGAAAAGCTAGATATAAATTCATTCGACCAACTTTTAAAAATTTGTAATGAAAAAAAAGAGATTAAACTTAAGTATGAACTAGAAAAAAATGTAAATTTAGTTTATTTTGAAAACAATCGTATTGAAATATCATTTAATGATAATCTAGATAAAAATTTTATTAAAGATTTATCTTTAAAACTCTTTGAATGGACTGGAGACAGATGGATTATCACATTAAGTAAATTAAAAGGTGAGTTATCAATAAAAGAAAAGCAACAAAATAAAAAAATTAAAAATATCAATTCTGCCAAACAATCTAAATTATATAAAAATTTAATAGAAAAATTTCCTGATGCAGATTTAATCGATGTCAACCCAAAAGAAGAAAATGATTAGATGACAGATTTTACTAAAATATTAGATAAGGCTAAAGAACTTGAAGCAAAGATGAAAGAAAGTCAGGAAAATATAAAAAAAATTAGAGTAGAAGGTATATCAGGAGCCAATTCAGTAAAAGTTATTTTGGATGGAGAGGGCGTAATGCAAAAAATAGAAATCTCAGATGAAACATTAAAAGAAAATAAATCTGTTTTAGAGGATTTAATTACTGCCGCTCACAATAATGCAAAATCAAAATTGAGAGAAAAAACTAACGAAGAAATTTCTAAAACAGCTGGAGGATTTGGAATTCCTGGCTTTAAATGGCCATTATAATAAATGCAAAATACAAGTGAAATTGACGTGCTAATAAAATTAATTTCAAAGTTGCCAGGTTTAGGACCAAAATCAGCTAAAAGAATTGTTTTAAAGTTAATAAATAATCGTGATGAGTTGGTAAAACCTTTAACCAAATCACTCGTAGATGTATATAAAAACATCTCTAGGTGTAAAATTTGTGGGATTTTAAAGGCTACTTCGATTGAGTGTAATTATGATCTTTGTAAAATTGAAAAAGAAAAATATGCTAGAATCTGTGTAGTCGAAAATATTTCTGACCAATGGAGCATAGAAAGTTCAAATATATATAAAGGTTATTTTCACGTTCTAGGAGGAACCATTTCCTCAATTGGACAAAACAAAGAGGATTTATTGATTAATTCTTTAGTAGAAAGGGTTAAGAAAAACAAAATTGAAGAAGTAATTTTAGCTACGAGTGCTACTGTAGAAGGCCAAACTACAGCTTTTTACGTCCAAAATAGTCTTAAAGAAACAAAAACTAAAGTTACAAGATTAGCACAAGGTTTACCTGTTGGTGGTGAAATAGAAACTCTTGATGATGGAACATTATTCTCTGCTTTCAAAAACAGATCTGAAATTAATTCAAGCTAGATTTTTTTTCTATTCTGTTAAAATGCAGAAGAGGCTCCGTATAACCTGATGGCTGATCTTTTCCTTTAAATATCAATTCGCAAGCTGTTTTAAATGCTAAAGAATTTTCGAAATTATCTGACATCCTTACATAGTTCCTATCATTCTCATTTTGTTTATCTACAACTTTTGCCATGGCTTTCATGATTTCCATAACTTGAATTTTTGTTGTGATCCCGTGATGTATCCAATTAGTTATATGTTGTGAAGATATTCTTAAGGTGGCTCTATCTTCCATAAGTCCAATATTATTTATGTCAGGGACTTTTGAACAACCCACTCCTTGGTCAATCCACCTCACAACATAACCTAGTAGCGTTTGTGCTGAGTTAGTAATTTCCTTATTGATTTCATCAACTGACCAATTAGGTCTATCAGCCACAGGAATCGTCAATAGATCATCTAATTTAGATTGTTCTCTTTTCATAATCTTTTTTTGTTCATCAAAAATATTTATTTGATGGTAGTGAAGAGCATGTAATGATGCTGCAGTCGGGGAAGGAACCCAGGCACAATTTGCACCAGCTTTTAAATGACTGATTTTTTCATCTAACATTTCCTTCATTTTATCTGGCATTGCCCACATACCTTTACCTATTTGTGCCTTACCTGAAAAACCACATTTAAGACCAATATCAACATTATTATTTTCATAAGCAGAAATCCATTTGGATGATTTCATATCCCCTTTTTTAATCATTGGACCAGCTTCCATGGAGGTATGCATCTCATCACCAGTTCTATCTAAAAATCCAGTATTTATAAAAAAGACTCTATTTTTCAAAGTTCTTATACACTCCTTTAAATTTGCAGAAGTTCTTCTTTCTTCATCCATAATACCTATTTTGCAAGTGTATTTTGGTAAGCCAAGTAATTCCTCGACTTTCGAAAAAATTGAGTCGGTAAATGCTGTTTCATCTGGTCCATGCATTTTTGGTTTAACAATATAGATTGATCCAGTTCTTGAATTTTTCTTTTTCTTAAAATCGTGTAACGCAGCAGTGGTTGTTATAAAAGCATCCATTATTCCTTCTGGCACTTCGCTACCATCATTTAGAATTATTGATGAATTGGTCATTAAGTGACCAACATTTCTTATTAAAAGCAAACTTCTTCCATGTAATTTAAGACCTTTTCCCTCTTTAGAAATGTAGCTTCTGTCAGGATTAAGTTTTCTCTCTAATTTTTTTCCATTTTTTTCAAATTGTACTTTTAGATCTCCCCTCATTAGACCTAGCCAGTTTCTGTAACATGCTACTTTGTCTTCAGCATCAACCGCCGCAACACTATCTTCATTGTCGCAAATAGTCGAAACAGCAGACTCTGCTATTACATCACTTATTCCAGCTATATCATGAGCAGCACTGAAAGCTTTTGGATTAATTATAATTTCAAAATGTAAGTTATTATTTTTTATAATTATTGCTGATGGCTTATTTACATCACCTCTGTGACCTACAAATTTATTTTCATCTTTAAGTTTATACTCTTTATCTTCTTTTAAAATTATAAGATTTTTATCATTTATTTTGAGTGCAGATATATTTTTCCAACTAGTCCCATCAATTGGAATATATTTATCAAAAAACTCTCTGACATATTTTATTACTTCTTGTCCTCTATTTGGGTCATATCTTTCACTCCCCCCTTCTTCTGACTCAATAATATTTGTACCATACAAACTATCATATAAACTTACCCATCTAGCATTAGCTGCATTGAGAGTGTATCTAGCATTCATTATTGGAACGACTAGTTGAGGTCCGGCAATTTGAGTAATTTCATCATCTACATTTTTAGTCTCTATTTTAAAATCTGATCCCTCTTCCTTTAAATAACCGATTTCGCTTAAAAACTTTTTATATTGCTCAATTTCGATTTTATTTCCTTTATTTTTTATATGCCAATCATCTATTTTTTTTTGTAAATTTTCTCTTATTTGGATCAGTTCTTTATTTTTAGGTGCCAAATCATGTACAGCATTATCAAAACCCTCCCAAAATTTTTCAGAAGAAATATCTAAATCTTTTAGTAATTCCTTATTTACAAATGACAGCAATTCATCTGAAATTTTTAAATTTTTAACATTTTGATAATTTTTAGACATAAATAATTACTAAAACCCCCATAAAACTAAGTCAAATAATTAATAGCAGCATTGACATTTTGTTGTCAATTTCCATAGTTAATATCATAGAATATGAAAAATTATCTTAACTTTGAAAGCGATATAAAGAATTTAGAAGATGAATTAGATAAACTAAAAGATCCATATAATCAAAGTGGACTTTCAGAAGTAGATACACAAAAAATTTCTGAAATACAAAATGAGCTAGATGAAAAATTAAAAATGGTATATGCAAACTTAGACCCTTGGCAAACTACAATGGTAGCAAGGCATGAGGATAGGCCGAAGTCAAAATTTTTTATAGATAATTTGTTTGAAGATTTCATTCCTTTATCAGGGGATCGTTTTTATGGCGAAGATCTTTCAGTGCTATGTGGGTTTGCAAAGTTTAATGGTCTATCAGTTTTAGTTATTGGACAAGAAAAAGGAGAGGATTTAGACTCAAGGATCAAAAGAAATTTTGGTATGATGAGGCCAGAAGGTTACAGAAAGACTATTCGACTTATGCAACTAGCTGATAAATTTAATATACCAATCATATCATTTATTGATACTCCGGGTGCTTATCCCGGTGTGGGTGCGGAAGAAAGAGGTCAGGCAGAGGCCATCGCAAAATCAATAGAATGTTGTATGAAATTAAAAGTTCCAACGATTGCAATTGTTATTGGCGAAGGTGGATCTGGAGGTGCAATCGCTCTTGCATCATCTAATAAAGTTTTAATGTTAGAAAATGCGATTTATTCAGTTATTTCTCCTGAGGGATGCGCAACAATCTTATGGCGAGATCCAAAAAAAATGCTTGATGCCGCTAAAGCAATGAAGCTTTCGGCTAAAGATTTACTAGAGCTTGAGATAATAGATGAAATTATACCAGAGCCATCCGGTGGTGCGCATAGAGATAAAGATTTGATACTTGAAAATGTTAGAAATATTTTAAATCAAAATTTAGAAAATTTTAAACAAATGTCCCCAGAGGAAATATTTAATGGAAGAAAGAATAAATTTTTAAGAATAGGTAGAAGTAAAGGATTTATGAGTAATTTAAATGAATTAAGTTCACTAAATTCGGATAAAAGTAATTTTAATCACGTTTTTAAATCTAAAAAAATATTTGTTGCAGGTGTTGGGCTTACAATTTTTGTTATAGGATTAATTCTTTTCTTTTTATAAAGCTCCACAACAATGTTTAAATTTTTTTCCAGTAGCCTCACATTTTTCATTTCTTGAAATTTTTCTGTCTTTATTTAAGGCCAATAAGCATTTTGGGTTATCAGATTTTATTTTAGTTTCTTGTGAATTTTTTGTTTGTGATTGAACCAAGGTAAGATTCATTAATATTGTTGTTAAATCAAGTTTCAATTTATTTAATAAACTTTCAAACAAGTGAAATGCTTCTTTTTTATATTCCACTAAAGGATCTCTTTGACCGTAAGATCTTAACCCGATAACTTGTCTAAGTTGTTCTAAATACTGAATGTGGGATTTCCAATTTATATCAATAGTTTGTAAAAAAATTCTTTTTTCTATATCTTGTGATTGATCTTTACCTAACAATTTTATTCTTTCCTCCCTGGAATCTTGAAATTTTTTATTTAATGACTCCCTTAACTCTTTATCACTACAATTTGTAAGTTCCTCTAGGTATGAATATATAAAATTCTTTCCTAAAATTGATTTAAGTTTATTTTCAAAATCAGTGCTTTTAGGATTAGATTTTTTCTTTATTTTAAGTCTAGTAATATCATCAATTATTTCGTTTAAAAAACTATTAGAATAATCAAAAATTTTGTCACTATTCATAGCATCTTCTCTTTGACTAAAGATCACATTTCTTTGGTCATTCAAAACGTTATCGAATTTAATTAATGTTTTTCTTATGTCAAAATTTCGAGCTTCTACCTTTTGCTGAGCTCTCTCTAAAGCTTTATTTATCCAAGGATGATCAATACTTTCTCCATCTTTAAGACCAAGTTTTTGTAATATATTATTCATTGAGTCTGATCCAAAAATTCTCATTAAATCATCTTCAAGACTTACATAAAAGATTGAATTTCCTTCATCACCTTGACGTCCTGATCTACCTCTTGCTTGATTGTCAACTCTTCGAGACTCCATTCTTTCTGTTCCAATTACAAATAATCCACCAAGAGATTTAATTTTTTCTTTATTTAACTTTAATTCCTCATCTGGAATTGAGCCTTTTTTTCCACCAAGCTGAATGTCTACTCCTCTACCAGAAATACTAGTGGTTATAATTACAGAATTTTCTTTGCCAGCATTTGCGATTATTTCAGCTTCATTTTCATGATTTTTAGCATTAAGTACTTCATGTTTAATATTCTCTTTGTTTAATAGATTTGAGTATGTCTCCGATTTATTAATACTAGAGGTAAACACCAATAGAGGTTGACCTTTTTGATGGCACTCTTTTATCTTTCTAATGATAGCATCATTTTTTTCAGTCTCAGTTCTAAATATTTGGTCATTAAAATCATTTCTAATCATTTTTTTATTAGTTGGAATGACAACTACTGGAAGATTATAAATTTCGTAAAATTCTTGAGATTCTGTTACCGCTGTTCCAGTGCAACCAGAAATTTTATCATATAATTTAAAATAATTTTGATAAGTAATTGAAGCTAAAGTTTGATTTTCAACTTTAATGGGAATTCTTTCTTTTGCTTCTAATGCTTGATGAAGTCCATCACCAAATCTTCTTCCTTCAAGAATTCTACCGGTTAATTCATCTATAATTTTCAACTCATCATCTTGAATGATGTAATCTTTACCTTTTTGAAATAAATGATTTGCTCGTAAAGCTTGATTAACATGATGAACTAAACCCAAATTTTCAGGATCATAAAAGTTATTATTTTTTAAAATTCCTGCATTTGAAAAAATTTTTTCAACATTGTTTATTCCATCATTGGTTAAAAGTACATTTTTGTCCTTTTCATCAACCTCGTAGTCTTTTTCTTTTAACGATCTGATTAATTTATCTATAGCCAAATATTGGGCTGTTCTATCTTCTGCTGCTCCAGAAATAATCAGTGGTGTTCTGGCCTCATCAATTAAACAGGAGTCTATTTCATCAACGATAGCAAAAAAGTGTTCTCTTTGCACCATTTCATCTTTTGAAAATTTCATATTATCTCGCAAATAATCAAAACCTAATTCGCTATTAGTTGCATAGGTAATGTCACAACTATAATTTTGTTTTCTTTGAGAATCATCTTGATCATTGTTTATGTAACCAGATGATAATCCTAAAAAGTTATAAATCTCACCCATTTCTTGAGAATCTCTTTTAGCAAGGTAATCATTTACAGTTACAATATGAACTCCTTTTTCATGAAGAGCATTAAGATACGCCGCAAGAGTAATTGTAAGCGTTTTTCCTTCACCAGTTTTCATCTCGGCAATTTTGGACTCTTGAAGGACTATTCCGCCAATTAACTGAACATCGAAATGTCTTTCTCCTCTTTTTCTTTTTGAGGCCTCTCTGACTAATGCAAAAGCTTCAGGCAATATCTGCTCAATTTTTTCTCCTTTTTTAATTTTTTCTTTAAATTCGATAGTTTTTTTTGGAAAGTCCTCATCTTTTAAATTTTTGATTTCTTCTTCAAATGAATTAATTTTGTTTACAATTTTAGCAATTCTATCAAGTTCTCTTTGATTATTGGATTTAATTAGTTTCGAGAAAAAGTTAAGTGGATTTAGCATCAGTTTTTGATTTATTATTTACTTATAACCATTTATATAATCATTAAATAATTATTTTAAATAGAATGGGTATTAATTTAACAAATTTTCTATCATCTAAATCAAAAAGCAAGAGATTAAACGAATTTCAAGATCTTGATCATATTGATGGTGTAGCGATTTCTACTATTAGTGCTGACTTATATAATAGTTCTCGAGATGATTTAGTCATGTTCTATTTTAGAGATGGTGTTAACTATGCGTCTGTTTATACCCAATCAAAAATCATTTCTGAAAATATAAAATGGAATTTAAATCAAAAAGCTAAAAAAATTTTTTCTTTAATAGTGAACACAAGAAATGCTAATTGTTTCACCGGAAAACAAGGTTATAAAAGTCTTGAAAAAATCGCAGAAATTATCTCTCAAAAATTAACACAAAAACAGAAAGAGGATGAAGATCAACCAAAAAAAATTAATTCAAAGGAGATCATTTTTGGATGTACAGGAACTATTGGTGAGATTTTTCCTGAGGAAAAAATAATCAATAAAATTCCTGAACTAATTGAGAAAATAAAATATACACAAAATAAGTATATCTGGATGAAGTCTGCTTTAGGGATAATGACTACTGACACTCAGCCTAAAATGGCAATGGAAGAATGTTCAATTGGTGGAAGTGATGTAAAGATATTTGGGGTCGCTAAAGGCTCAGGCATGATACAACCTGATATGGCCACAACCTTAGCATACCTTTTTACTGATGCTGATTTACCAAATGATGTACTTAAAAAACTTTTAAAAAAAAATATTTCTAATACTTTTAACGCTATCAGCTGTGATAGTGATACTAGCACTAATGATATGGTTTCAATTTTTTCAACAGGTAAATCAAAACATCCTAAAATTAAAAATGCTAATGATGAAAAAATTAAAAATTTTGATTTGGCTTTAAATAAGGTTTTATTAAATTTAGCTAAAAGAGTTGTAGCTGATGGTGAGGGTGCTTCAAAATTTATAACTATTAATATTCAAGGGTGCAAAAATGAAGATGATGCAAAAAAAATAGCTTTCTCAATTGCAAATTCACCTCTAGTAAAAACAGCTATCTCAGGCGAAGATGCCAACTGGGGAAGAGTGGTAATGGCAATAGGAAAAGCAGGTATACAAATTAAACATGAAAAATTATCTATTAAATTTGGTGAGATAAGTGTTGTATCTAATGGAAAGCTGAATTCTGATTATAATGAGGATGAAGTATCCGAATATATGAAAAGTGATAGCATTGATATTGATGTTGATATCTCCTGCGGTTCCAAAAGTTTTAAAGTTTACACGATGGATTTGACAAAAAAATACATTGAGATTAATGGAGATTATCGAAGTTAGATTTGTTCTATTGAAATTTACAGAACTATTACTAAATAAAAACCATGATTAAATATAAGTTGATTTGCAAAAATTGTGATTTCTCATTTGATAGCTGGTTTGCTTCATCTAAAGAGTATGAAAAACTCAAAAGTAAAGATTTTTTAAATTGCCATAAATGTAATTCTCAAAAAGTAGAAAAAACTTTAATGGCTCCTAAATTTATTAATAGAAATAGCATCGATAATCTTGAAAAAAAGAACACAAAATTTAATGAAATAAAAAACAAGATTAAAGAGTATCAAAAATTTATCAAAAACAATTTTGATTATGTTGGTGAAAATTTTGCTTACGAAGCAAGAACATTACACTATAACAAAAAAAATAAGAAAAAAGGTATTTACGGCACAGTTACAAAAAATGAAATTCAAGAGCTTAAGGAAGAAGGAGTTGAGGCTGAAATGATACCATGGATTGAAGATAAGAGTAATTAAACTTTATAAAATTTTCCAATATAATTAATAGATTTATCTGAGCTTATAGACCATTTGTCGGTAATAATATTAAACTTCATTCCGTCTAGATTTTGTAATTGAAGATTATATTTTTTAGAAATTTTAATTAAGTCATTTGGATCTATAAATTTATCCCATTCGTGAGTTCCAATCGGTAACCATCTTAAAATATATTCAGCACCTATTATTGCAAATAGATAAGATTTTAAAGTTCTGTTTATTGTTGCAACAAACATTATACCTTCTTTTTTTAATAGCGATGAACATGATTTTAAAAAAATATCAACATCTTCAACATGTTCAATAATTTCCATATTCAAAATTACATCAAATTTTCTATCTATTTTTAAATTTTCTGGTGAGGCAGTTAAATAATTAATCTTTAAATTATTCTTTCTTGCGTGAAGTTTAGCAACTTGTATATTTTTTTCTGATGCATCTATGCCAGTAACTTCTGCTCCTAATCTGCTCATAGGTTCTGATAGTAAACCACCACCACAGCCAATATCTAATAATCTAATTTTTTGTAATGGCTTATCTGAATTTTCAAGTTTAAAACTACTAATTATTTTTTCCTTTATATATGAAATTCTAATAGGATTAAATTTATGTAATGGTTTAAATTTACCAGTAGGATCCCACCATTCTTCTGCAATTCTAGAAAATTTCTCTATTTCTTTTTTATTTATTGTGCTAGTTTTCATTACAAGATTAACAATATATTGAAGATGTATTTAATCAATAAATTTTAATTAAAAAAATATTTATCATGAAAATTGTGGTATTAAAATTTGGTGGAACATCGGTCGGTACAATTCAAAAAATTAAAAAAGTTACTGATATAATCATCGAGTATAAAAAGAAAAAAAACAAAGTAATTGTTGTTTCTTCAGCTATGAGTGGTGTGACAAATGACTTAATCAAAAAATCAAAACAGATTAGTAATAATTTCGTAGGCTCCGAATATGATGTTTTAGTATCATCCGGTGAACAAGTCGCATGCTCCTTAATAGCTGGGAGATTAAACCATAAAGGCTTCAAATCAAGATCTTGGCTAGGTTGGCAAATACCAATTTTTACGAGCGGTCCTTACACAAACTCAAGAATTCAACAAGTGAATAAAAATGAATTATTAAGATTTCTTAAAGAAGGAGGGATTCCTATTATAACTGGCTTTCAAGGAGTAAATATGAACGAGAGAGTAACCACGATAGGTAGAGGGGGTTCGGATGCAAGTGCAATTATGATTGCTAAATCCTTTAAAGCGCAAAGATGTATTATTTATACAGATGTGGAAGGTGTATACACCACAGACCCAAATAAACTAAAAAAAGCAAAAAAAATTAAAGAAATTTCTTATGAGGAAATGTTAGAAATGGCATCTTTAGGCGCTAAAGTAATGCAGCCTGTTTCAATTCAAGATGCTAGATTAAATAGAATTAATATTGAGGTAAAATCATCATTTATTAAAAAACCTGGAACATTAATTACAAAAAGAACCAATTTGAATAATAATAGAATTATTACAGGAATTACTTCAACCCACAATGATGCGAAAGTTACTTTAGTTGGTGTAAAAGATAGACCAGGTGTAGCGGCATCAATTTTTAAACCTCTGTCAATCAATTCTATTAACGTTGATATGGTAGTTCAAAATATTTCACCGAACGGAAAAGAAACTGATTTAACTTTTACTATAAAAGCTGAAGAACTCAACAAAACAAAAAAGATAATTCAAGAAAATAAAAGCATAAATTTTAAAAAAGTGTTATTCCAAAAAGGAGTTTCTAAAATATCAATAATTGGTGTTGGAATGATAACAACTCCTGGTGTTACTTTTAGAATGTTTCAAGCCTTAGCAAATAAAAAAATTAATATTCAAGTTATATCCACATCTGAAATTAAAATTTCTGTTTTGATTAATAAAAAAGATGCTAAAAAAGCTTTAGCTACATTGCATAAAGAATTTAAATTACAAAAATAAAAAATGAGCATCAGACCTTTTAGAGATATTAAAAGACGAAGGACCAAAACTATAAATGTAGGCAATGTTAAAGTTGGAGGTGAAAACCCTATAACTGTACAATCAATGACCAATACTTTAACATCAGATGTTAAGAGTACAATTAAACAAATTCAAGAAATACAATCTGAAGGGGCTGACATAGTTAGAGTTTCTTGTCCTGATGAGCCATCATCTAAAGCACTTAAAGAAATTACAAAACAAATCGATATTCCAATAGTTGCAGATATCCATTTTCATTATAAGAGAGCAATTGAAGCTGCAGAAAATGGAGCAAGTTGTTTGAGAATAAATCCTGGAAATATTGGAGATAGAAAAAAAATTATTGAAGTAATTAAATCTGCTAAAGATAATAATTGTTCGATTAGAGTAGGCGTTAATGCTGGTTCATTAGAAAAAGATATATTAGAGAGATTTAAAGAACCTTGTCCAGAGGCACTGGTAGAAAGCGCAATAAGAAATATCGAAATTTTAGAGGACATGGATTTTTCAAATTTAAAAGTAAGTGTAAAATCCTCTGACGTCTTTTTATCTGTAGAGGCCTATCGTCAACTTTCAAAGAAAATAGATTATCCACTTCACTTAGGAATTACCGAGGCTGGTAGTTTTATATCAGGGAGTATCAAATCCTCAATTGGCTTGGGAATTCTTCTTAAAGAGGGAATCGGAGATACGATTAGAGTGTCTCTTTCTGATGATCCAGTAAAAGAGGTGACGATTGGAAATGAGATACTAAAATCATTGAGTCTTAGAAATAGGGGTGTAAAAATTATTTCTTGTCCATCCTGTGCAAGACAAGGTTTTCAAGTAATTGATACTGTTAGGGTTTTAGAGAAAAAATTATCACATATCAAGACACCAATCACTCTCTCAATTATTGGATGTGTTGTTAATGGTCCAGGTGAGGCTGCAATGACAGACGTAGGAATTACAGGTGGGCAAAAAGGAAGTAACATGCTTTACCTTTCTGGTGTTCAAAGTGAAAAAGTAATGACAGAGGAAATGATAACTAGAGTGATTCATGAAGTTGAAAAGAAAGCTTCTGAATTAGAGAATGATTCAAAATGATACCAGAAAAAACTATTGAAGAATTAATTACTCGACATTCTTCTTTAGAAAAAGATTTAGCATCAGGAAATGTAGACAAGAAATCGTTTGCGGAAAAATCAAAAGAATATTCTGATTTAAATGAAATTGTTTATAGCGCAAAGAAATATGCTTCATATAAAAATGATAAAATTGAACTAGAAAAAATTTTAAATGATAAAAATTCTGATGAGGAGTTAATAAAAATGGCTCATTACGAATTAAGTGATCTTAATTTACAATTTGAGAAAAATGAGAAAAAGTTGAAATTATTTTTACTTCCAAAAGATGAGGCTGATAAAAAAAATGCTATTTTAGAGATAAGAGCTGGTACTGGTGGTCTAGAAGCGAGTTTATTTGCTGGTGATCTGTTCAAAATGTATGAAAAAGTTTGTCATAAAAAAAAATGGTCATTAGAATTAATATCTATTTCAAGAAGTGATGCTGGCGGATTAAAAGAAGTTATTGCTTCTATTAAGGGCACTAATATTTATTCTACTCTTAAATATGAAAGTGGTGTTCATAGAGTTCAAAGAGTTCCAGATACTGAAACACAAGGCAGAGTGCATACTTCAGCAGCAACAGTTGCTGTTTTGCCTGAAGCAGAGGAGGTCGATTTAAAGATTAATGAGACTGATTTAAGGATTGATGTTTTTAGAGCAGGAGGCCCTGGTGGTCAATCTGTAAATACAACTGATAGTGCGGTACGAATTACACATATTCCATCAGGTTTGAGTGTTTCCCAACAGGATGAAAAATCACAACATAAAAATAAAGCTAAGGGAATGAAAATATTGAGGGCTAGATTATATGAATTGGAAAGATCAAGGATAGATCAGGAGAGATCGGCTGATAGAAAAAATAAAATTGGGAGTGGAGATCGATCTGAGAGGATTAGAACTTATAATTTTCCTCAAGGAAGAGTTACAGATCATAGAATTAATTTAACACTTCATAAGTTAGAGGAATTCTTAGAGGGAGAAGCCTTTGATGAGATTATAGAGCCTTTATCTTTAAAGGCACAAGAAGAAAGTTTAAGTAAACTTTAATTCATGGATATTGAAACTGCATTAAAAAAAGGTCAATTGATATTAAAAGACAATAAAATTAAATCAGCAGAATTAGATAGTGAAATTTTAATGTCCCAAGCAATAAGAAAGGATAAAAGATATATAATTCTAAACTATAATAAAAAAATAAAAAAAAAAGATCTTAAATATTTTGACTTTTTGATCCAAGAACGAGTAAAAAAAAAGCCAATAGCTTATTTAACAAAAAAAAAAGATTTTTGGAAATACGAATTTTTAATAGATAAGAATGTTTTAATACCAAGACCTGACACTGAAGTTTTAGTTGAACAAATTCTTGAATTAACAAAAAATAAAGCAAGTATGAGATTACTAGAAATTGGAGTTGGTTCTGGCTGTATAATATTATCAATTTTAAAAGAAAAAAAAAAATTTTTTGGTACTGGAATAGATATAAGTACTAAATCACTTAAAATTAGTGAGATTAATAGTCTTAAATTAGGAGTAAATAGAAGGCTAAAATTATTCAAATCAAATATTGACAATTTCAACATAGGCAAATATGATTTGATTATATCTAATCCTCCTTACATTAAAAAAAATTTCTTAAAATGTTTGGAAAAAGATATCAGTTTTGAGCCTGTAGAGGCATTAGATGGTGGAATTGACGGGTTAGAAGAAACGAGAAAAATAATAATTAAGTCGTCTGAACTGATAAAAAAAAAAGGTTATTTATTTTTAGAGATAGGTTTTGATCAAAAAAATAAAGTTAAAAAAATATTAGAAAATAATGGATTTTATATTAAAAAGGTCATTAAAGATTTGTCAAATCATGATCGTTGTATAGTTAGTATTAAAATATAATTTAAAAAATGGTTACATTTAGAAACAATAACGGAAGAAGAAATTCTTTCAGAAGAAACGATAGAGGATTTAAATCCTCTGGGGAAAGAAATAAATTTAATAATAATTACTCAAATACTGAAAATTTTCAAAGAAAGGCTCCTGGTAGAAACAACCATAATGCGTCTAAATTAATCGATAAATACAACAACCTAGCAAGGGAAGCCTTATCAGTTGGTGACAAGATTCTTTCAGAAAATTATTTTCAGCATGCCGATCATTTCACAAGAATTTTAAATGAAAAAGAAATTCAAAAAAAGATGGATTTTAAAAGCCATAATTTACAGGACAGCAATAATTTAAATGTTGAAAAAGTAAAAAAAATTGAGAGATTACCTGAAAATGAAAATAGTCAAGATGAGGAACACTCAGAAGTAAATTAATTTAAGCCAATTATTTTTTCAGACTTTAATACATCTAATTTAATTCTTTTAGTTTCAAAGATTTTTCTTTCTGAACCTTTTAAAGTTTTACCTGATGGCAGTTTTAATGTCTGAGAATTAATTCTTTTACCATTAACTATTACCTCGTAATGAAGATGTGGTCCAGTTGATTTACCAGTAGAGCCGACATACCCAATAGTTTGTCCTTGTTTGACTCTTGTTCCTTTTCTAATACCTTTAGCAAATTTTGACATATGTGCATAAACAGTTTGATAAGTGGAGTTATGCTTAATCACTACGCAATTACCTCCACCTCCACACCATCCAGCTTTTTTTATTATACCATTTCCAGATGCCATTATAGGAGTTCCCATAGGTGCAGCAAAATCAGTTCCTTTATGCATTTTATTAAAACCATCTATTGGATGTTTTCGCATTCCAAAAGAGGAAGAAAGCCTTGCACCATTAATCGGTGTTTTCATCAAAGCTTTCTGAACGCTTTTTCCACTTTTATCATAATGTCCCATATTTTCTTTTGAATCAAAATAATAAAGTGAATTATCCTCACCGCTTAATTTTAGATTTGCATAAAGGATATTACCAGTTTCAATTATATTTTTTTTATCATCTAAAAAAACTTCAAACATGATTTGAAAACTATCTTTTTTTCTAATGTCTCTTTGAAAGTCAACTTGAAAACCATAAATCCTTGCAAATTCAATTATAATATTGGCTGGAATTTTTTTATTTGTAGCTGACTTATAAAGACTATCTAAAATTATACTTTCACCATAAACAATATCTTTATTTAACTTGGTGACAACAATTTTTTGATCAAATTTGTTAGTCTCTTTTTCCCTTGTAAGAAAAATTTTTTCAGTGTTTGAAACTTGAAATATGAATTCTTTTATAAGAGAGCTTGATTGATCTATTGTAAATTGAAATTTTTGATCAACGTTTAATTTGTCTAAATTAATTTTTTTTCTTAATTCTTTTTTAATCTGTGTTATTTCTGATTTTTCAACCGAATATTCCTCTAATATCTTATCAAATGTTTCACCGACACCAATTTCATGCTCAATTTTTTTAAATCGGGGTTCCAAGCTATTGAGTATTTGATTAAATGATTTTTTGAAGTAAATATTATCTAATAAATTTGAGTAATTTATAAACACTTTTTTTTTGTTGTAGTTATAGTAAGATGTGAAAGTTATTGTTATTACAATTAGCAAAAAAAGAGCAAAAATTTCTAAATTTTTTTTTACTCCTAGTTTTATTTTTTTTAGCATTTTAGTTTAATGAAGAAGTTATTATTAAATTAGGATTTAACAAATATCAAAAAAAAACCCTTAAAATTAAGGGTTTTTGGAGTTTTTTTTGCTCTTAAAAGCTTGATTTCCTATAATTTTAGCCTATAAGCATCGAACTTCTCAATAAAACTTATTGTAACACAATAAAATTATAGGGGATTATTGAGCCTTTATGGTTCAATTAGCTATTTAAAATGTAAAAAATTAAGAAGAGAAGTGTGGACGGTTAAGGTTACCAAAATTTGTCGTACACACTTCAACTTAATATAAATTTTATTCTTAGAATTTATATTGAAGCTAGTGTGCGCCGTTTTTAAACTTGAGAGTTTGATCATGGCTCAGAACGTACGCTGGCGGCACGCCTAACACATGCAAGTCGAACGAAGTAGCAATACTTAGTGGCAGACGGGTGAGTAACATGTGGGTATCTGCCCTTTGGCCTGGAATAACACGAGGAAACTTGTGCTAATACTGGATAAGTCTTTACGGAGAAAGCTTTATGCACCATTGGATGAGCCCGCACTTGATTAGTTTGTTGGTGGGGTAATGGCCTACCAAGACTGTGATCAATAGCTGATTTGAGAGGATGATCAGCCACATTGGGACTGAGACACGGCCCAAACTCCTACGGGAGGCAGCAGTGGGGAATCTTGCACAATGGAGGAAACTCTGATGCAGCGATGCCGCGTGAGTGAAGAAGGCCCTTGGGTTGTAAAGCTCTTTCGTCGGGGAAGAAAATGACTGTACCCGAATAAGAAGGTCCGGCTAACTTCGTGCCAGCAGCCGCGGTAATACGAAGGGACCTAGCGTAGTTCGGAATTACTGGGCTTAAAGAGTTCGTAGGTGGTTGAAAAAGTTGGTGGTGAAATCCCAGAGCTTAACTCTGGAACTGCCATCAAAACTTTTCAGCTAGAGTTTGATAGAGGAAAGCAGAATTTCTAGTGTAGAGGTGAAATTCGTAGATATTAGAAAGAATACCAATTGCGAAGGCAGCTTTCTGGATCATTACTGACACTGAGGAACGAAAGCATGGGTAGCGAAGAGGATTAGATACCCTCGTAGTCCATGCTGTAAACGATGTGTGTTAGACGTTGGAAATTTATTTTCAGTGTCGCAGCGAAAGCGATAAACACACCGCCTGGGGAGTACGACCGCAAGGTTAAAACTCAAATGAATTGACGGGGACCCGCACAAGTAGTGGAGCATGTGGTTTAATTCGAAGATACGCGCAGAACCTTACCAACACTTGACATGTTCGTCGCGACTTTAAGAGATTAAAGTTTTCGGTTCGGCCGGACGAAACACAGGTGCTGCATGGCTGTCGTCAGCTCGTGTCGTGAGATGTTGGGTTAAGTCCCGCAACGAGCGCAACCCTCACTTTTAGTTGCCATCATTTAGTTGGGCACTCTGAAAGAACTGCCAGTGATAAGCTGGAGGAAGGTGGGGATGACGTCAAGTCCTCATGGCCCTTACGTGTTGGGCTACACACGTGCTACAATGGTATCTACAACAGGAAGCGAAACAGCGATGTTAAGCAAATCCTTAAAAGATACCTCAGTTCGGATTGCACTCTGCAACTCGAGTGCATGAAGCTGGAATTACTAGT
>CACJYR010000004.1:57500-67171 GCA_902597675.1 uncultured Pelagibacteraceae bacterium
TTAACAAAGAATAACTTAGAAATTTCCTGTGAAACAGGAGCATTAGGACATGGACTGCCTATTTCATCTGGTCTTGCTATAGCGAATTCAAAAAAAAAAGTTGTTTGTGTTATTGGTGATGGCGAGCTTTTTGAAGGCTCAAACTGGGAGGCATTATTTTTTATAGCTGCAAAAAAATTAACAAATTTGTTAATAATAGTTGATTGTAACAATTTTATTACACTTGGAAAAATTAGTAATATCTTATCACAAAATAATTTAAAAAAAAAATTTCAATCTTTCAATTTTAATGTAGACGAAATAGACGGTCACAATTTCAATAGAATAGGAAACTCTATAAAAAAATTTTCAAAAAATAAACTTTCAAAGCCAATGGTTCTTTTGTGTAAAACTATTAAAGGAAAAGGCATTATTGGTATGGAAAATACCGCAGCTATCCATCATGGATTTCCAAGTCAAAAACAATTTGAACAAACTTTAAATAAAATAGATAAACAAATTAAAAGTTATGAAAAATTTTGATATAAGAGACTCTATTTTTCAAGCTGTTTATGAGCATTTTAAAAAAGATAAAAATTGTTTTTTTTTAACAGCTGATCAAGGTTCATTTGGTTACAATATTTTAAGCAAAAAATTTCCTTCAAGAGTGATTAATGTAGGTATTGCTGAGCAGAATATGGTTGGTATAGCCGCTGGTTTAGCTTTAGAAAAAAAAACGGTATATATATATGCTATATCCTCATTTTTATATTCAAGAGCATATGAACAAATTAAACTTAATTTGTGCTCAATGAATCTCAAGGTATGCATTATTTTAAGTGGACCAGGTCTATGTTATGCACCAGACGGTCCCACACACTACTCTTTGGAAGACATTATGATGCTTAATAATCTTCCAAATTTAAAAATTTTTTCTCCATATGATAAAAAAACGAGCAACATTGCTATAAATAATTTTAAAAAAGGATCTTCACCATGTGTTATAAGATGTGATAAGGGAGAGTTTATAGAGCAAAAAGTTAATAGCCTAGATTCAGCTGAGATTTTAAAAGGAAAAAAAAATGTAATTGTTTCTCATGGTTTTTTTATAAATTATTTTTATCAACACCAGAAAATTTTAAAGAAACATGATATCGGATTGATTGGAATTAATAAAATTAAAGAATTTAATCTAAAAAAATTTATTAAAATATCTAAAAATTATAAAAATATATACTATGTGGATGAGGCGTGGTTAAATGCAAGTTTTGGGATACATTTATCTAATATTTTAATTTCTAATGGAATACCAAAAAATTTACGAATTTTAGCTTTAAAAAATGAATTTTTAAAAAAGGGTGGTAATAGACTTGAAATATTGAAAAAAAATAATTTAGATATGAGTTCAATTTTAAAAATTATTTGTCAGAAAAAATATTATGTTATTTAAAATATTTAATATAATATGTAATTATCATTAAAATCGCATAATTCAATAATGAAAAAAAAAATTATCTATATAAGTTTCATATCCTTTTTTCTAGTTACAATAATATTTTATGAAGAAATTTATAATAAACTGCCGTGGAAGATGAAAACAGTAATTCTATCTATTTTAAATAATGACAAAACATCTAAAAAAATATTAAATGATCGTAAAACAAAATTTTTGCCAGAAACTCAGCTATTAAATTTAGAATATAGCAAACTTACATTAGATCAAATAAATATTATTGAATTTGAAGTTGCGCATGGAATGTATGGCACTAAATATAAATCTTTTTACTTGGAGCATATAGGTGAATTAATTTTTTTAATAACTAGAACTGGGGAATTGTTTTCTTTTAATCTTCAAGACAAAAAAATTAAAAATCTTAAAAAGTTTGAAACAAATTTTGATAAAAAAAGAGAAAGAGTATTAAATTTTCATTTAACACAAAAAAATATTTATCTCGCAGTTGCAAAAATGAAGAATGAAAATTGTGAGGTAATGGAGCTAAGAGCTAGTAAATATAATAATGAAATTAAAGCAAAATTTGATAAAATTATTCAATTTGATGAATGTTTAAACCCTGATCAAGCAGGAGCTGGTGCTTTATCTTCATTTACTCAGAATGGAAAGGAAAAAATTTTATTTTCAACTCCTGATTATGAGAAATTGAATCTTAATCAAAGTGCAAATATAACCCAAGCCCAAAATGAAAAAAGTCCATTCGGAAAAATTCTTTTAGTTGATCCTGAAGAAAAATCTTACAAAATTTATTCAAGCGGTCACAGAGTTATACTAGGTATATATTCAGATATTAATGGTGATACAATAATCGCAACAGAAAACGGTCCATTTGGTGGTGATGAAATTAATTTAATTAAATATAAAAATAACTACGGGTGGAATATAAGTTCGTACGGAGAAATGTATGGTGCTTATGTATACAGCCCCTTAAATCCCACAGCTGATAAATCACATAGCAAAAATAACTTTAGCGAGCCATTATTTAGTTGGGTTCCATCTATTGCACCTTCATCTTTAATAAAATTGGATAATAATTTCTCTCCATTTTGGCAAGATAATTATTTAATGGGATCTTTAGTGTATAGTCACTTAATAAGACTTAAATTTGATGATAATATGAGCAGATTAATTCTTCAAGAACCCATGTATGTTGGTGAGAGAATTAGGGATTTAATTTATTTAAAAGAAAGTAAAACTATTCTTTTAGCTTTAGAAACTAGCGGTAGTATCGGTATTATAAATAATAACATAGATCAGTAAAAATTATTTTAAAATAATTTTTTTGTTTAAATAGTATTTGTTACTCCACCATCTATAATTAAATTACTTCCATTAATATAATTTGCTTTGTCAGAGCATAAAAATAAACATAAATTAGATATATCTTTTGGTTGACCTATATATTTTGTAGGCAAAACATCATTAATATATTTTTGGTATTTTTTAGGGTTTTCTTTTCTTACTTTGTCCCAAAAGGTGTTTTTAATAAAAATTGGTCCTGGAGAAATAGAGTTAAAAGTCACATTTTTTTTTGTGAAATAAAATTTTTTTGATAAAGATTTTATCAATGCATGTTGAGATGATTTTGAAACTGTGAACCAAGTTCTATCTTCTTTTTTTGCCTCTATCCCACAAATAGAACTTATAGCAATGACTCTGCCCCATTTTCTTTTAACCATACTTGGTAAAAAATATTTATTGAATATAATTAATCCATTATTATTTTTTTGATACACTTCATCCCAAACATTTAGGTTGCTTTCCAATAAATTATCTTTACCCCAGCTTCCACCACCTCCAACATTATGAATTAAAATATCAACATATTTAAATTTTTTCAAAACTAATGTAGAAAAAGAATGTAAAAAATCTTTATCTAAAATATCTCCCTCACTTACAAGGTATTTTGTATTTAATAAGTTAAGCTTTTTTTTTAAAAAAGAAATTTTTTTTTTATCTCTTGAAAAAGTTATTACATTTGCGCCTAGTTTCGCAAAATCTAAAATACAAGAGAGACCAATACCATGAGTTGCACCGGAAATAAAAACATTTTTATTTTTAAAATTCATTTTTTTTTCTTTTTATTTATTTTCCAAATAATTATATTATAACCTTCCATCATTAAACTTCCAAATGGACTTTTAAAACTATTAATAATATTAATTTTTTTCTTTTTCTCTCTATCATTCAATATTGATATGAGATTAGATGTGTATCCTCTTTTTTTATGAAAAGTGATCCCTAGTTCATCCTCCACTGTATTTAAATTATAAAAATCAGGAGCGGGTTCCACATGCAAAACCAATTTTGGTTTCTGTTTGATTAAATAGTTGACAAAGTTGTTAATTTTTCCACCTAATTGCTCCAAAGCACCAGAAGTTAGCACAACAGAATTTTTTTTAATTTTAAACTTTACTTTAGGTTTTTCTATATTAAATAAAACTCCTTGAAAATTTGGACCTACATTCTGTTTAAAAGAGTTAATTATATCAACCGATGACTTTACAAAATCAAGTCCATAGAAATTTTTATCAGATAAAATTTTATTTAAATCCACTAAATTATGACCTGTACCGCAACCAAATTCATATATATTTTCAGCTTTGACCATATATTTTTTCGCATACCATTTACGTAGAATCTTGATTATCTTTATTTCAAAATTTTTATCTGAAATTATAAATTTTCCATCTAATCTAAAAACCTTTTCTTTTCTTGCAGCATAATACATTGGAATTAAATATTTTTTATCTTTGGTTTTTATAAATTTTTTTTTATTTTCATTCCATCCATCAAACCATATCTTTTTTCTATATTTTGCGTTTATTATTTGAGTATCTAAATTTATTTTTTTTAAAACTCTAATTAATATATTTTTTTTTTCATTATGATTAGGATATCTATATTTGATCCCATTAATTTCTTTTTGACCAATAATTTTTTTTAATTCTTTTATATTTGTCTTTAAAATTTTTGATAAAAAAGGATATGATAATTTTTTCATAATTATATTTTATTTTATAATTACTAATAATATAAGACTAGTAGGTCATTGATTTTCTTTCCAGCCATCGTTGAACCTGAACTATATTTGCTTGTATCTCTTTTTTTGTAAACGCTTTACCCCATGAAGCATTTGCTTCATATTCAAAAGGTATGCCCACCTCTTCTTCATCTGAAAATCTATACAATAGATGAGCATGTTTGCTCCAATCATTATTTATCTGTTTTATTGAATATTTTTTTGGGTCTTTAAATATAGGCGAGCCTGGCAGTGGACAAAAACCAGACAAACTTACATAATCAGGCTGCGTTTCCTCTAGAAATTTTATTGTTTTTTCAACTATATCTCGTGGTTCACCTGGTAAACCAAAAATAAGACAAACCTTAATTTTTATTCCAACTTTTTTTGCATTATCTATAAATGATTTGATTGATTTTTGATTTTGCCATTGTTTATTAATAATTCTCATTACTCCTTCATCTATTGTTTCAACACCGACTGACAACTCTAGACATCCAGTTTCCTTAGCTTTTGATAGTTGTTCCAAGGTCGCTATAGATGTTGTCTGACCACGCCACAATATTTGAGATTCACCTAATGCTGCCATTTGTCTTTCAAAAAGCTCTTTTTTTGGGTTTATCGCAATTTCGTCTTTTAAAAGAATTGCTTCAACCTTATATTCATTTTTTAAATAATTTATTTCCTCTAACATTCGTTGCTTACTTTTAACTTGTAAAGAATTTGGAACGTTATAAACACAATACGAGCATTTATAAAAACAACCTCTTGAAAAATAAACCATAGTTGCTCGGGGGGAACCATAATTTTCAAACATTTGATTACTAATGACTGAATTTTCAGGTAAAAAACTTCTCTTTGGGAATGGTGTGTCTAAAAAAGGATAATCATTATAATTAGATATAAATCTTTTTTTATCAATTTTAGACTCTATGGCTTCTTTAAAACTTTTTTCTCCAGGTCCAACAACAATTTTATCGAAATAATTTTCGCATTCATCAGGCAGCATATCGACATGAGTACCTCCAGAAATGTGAGTAGATTTTAAAAATTTTTTTTTTAAAAATTTAACTATTGAATAAACTTCTAAAGCATCACCAGATTTCATTACCCAATATAAGTAAAAATCAGCTTGCGGTATTTCATTTACTTTTTTCTCGAAGTCTTCTTCTTTTACATTTCTTAAATCATGTAAATTTATTTCTGCCTTTGGAAATTGCTCTTCAAGAATTGTTGCATAATACATTTCCCAATAAGGTTGTAGCTTAAACGGATTATGAAAGTAATGCCAAGAGGGAATAATAAAACTAATTTTCATTTATTTTTTTTATACCAATTAATTGTTTCTTTCAAACAAAAATCAAGAGCTTTTGTCTTAAGTTTTAAGCCCACCTTTTTTAATTTGTGAGTATCTAATTTTCTATAATTTTGATTTTCGACAGTTTTGCTTTCAGTTAAAATTTGAAAATTTTTTTTATTTAAAATATTACAAATTTTTTTAGCCAAATTATAGGTAGAAATATATTCATTTGAGGCTACATTAAAAACAGATAATTTTTTTTTAAAATCTAGTAATATTATTTTTGAAATAAGAGCACAGAAATCAGATGCAAATATCCAATTTCTCACAAGCTGACCTGATCCAGGTAGCTTTATAAATGATTTTGACCTATCAATTTTTTTGATTAAGTATGGTAATGTTCTGGCAGAAGTTAAATTAAAATTATCGAACCTACCAAAAATTGCAGTTGGTCTTAATATAATTATTTTTGTATCATTTGGTAATTTCTCAGAGTACTTTTTAAAATTTTTCTCGATTAATCTAGAGATTTGACCAATTAAAAAACTCTTTTTAGAGGGTTTGTACTTAAAATAATCTTCCTCTTTTAAATTTTTAATTTTATCTGGATAACCTGTAGAGCTGCTTATATAAATAATTTTTTTGACACCATTATAATTGCAGTAATTTAATATATTATTGAAAGATTTTTTATAATCAGAGATTTTAATTTTATCTCCTCTTTTTTGCATTGAAGATGTTAAAACTTTGTTTGATAAATGTATTACAATATCAATATCATTTGGTAGTTTCTTAAAGTTTTCTTTCCTCAATGTATTAAGTTTAAAATATTTTATTTTATCAAAAAATATTGGTTTTTGTTTGTTGAAAGTTCCATAAATTTTAAATTTTTTTTTATTTAAAATACTAATCAGGTTTTTACCTATAAATCCCGATGAACCAAAAATTATAATTTTTTTTTGCATATTTAATAATTTCTTTAATTACTTTTACAAAATAAGGGTTGTTTATTTTAAAATTTTATATATTTGTTAGTACTTTATAATATGTTCTAAAATCTAAACACAATTAAAAACAAAAAAATAAAGAAAATCAATAAAGCTCTATGAGCACAACTCTTGTTATGTTAACATTGAACGAATTAGTTTCGGCCAAGATTATTGTCCCAAGAATAGATAAAAGCTTATTCAGAGAAATATTAGTTATAGATGGAGGATCTTCAGATGGCACGATTGAGTACATGAAAAGTCAAAATTTTAGGGTAATCGTTCAAGAAAAAATTAAGCCAGAAAATGCAGGACTTTTTTACAGACAAAAAAATTTAGCAAAAGCGTATTTAATTGCCATGCAAAACGTAAAAACTAAATACACGATCATCCCATTTACTCCAGATGGAAACATGATACCTGAGATGTTGAAAGATTTAATTAATCAAGTAAAAGATTATGACTTTGATTTAGTTTGTGTTTCTAGATATTTAGGTAAAGCTCGCAGTTTAGATGATAATCTTATATCAGCTTTTGGAAATTGGTTTTTTACTAATCTCATTAACGTATTATTTAAAGGAAAATTTACAGATGTTTTGGGTGGTTATAAATTAATCAAAAATGAATTTTTTAATAAAATTTATTTAGGTAAAAATATAAATAATGTAGCAATAGGTAGCTCAATAGTTTCAATTGCATGTTTAAAAAATAATTGTAAATATAAAGAAATAGCTGGTTCTGAACCAAAAAGAATTGGTGGTGTAAGTAGTACAAATCCCTTGTTAAATGGGATATGTGAATTAAAAGCAATCTTAGAGGGATATTTTATAAAAAGAATGTTTAAGTTCACAAAATAAATTTTAAATTTTTTGTAAAAATTAAACAAATATCTAAAAATGAAAAATTTTAAAATAAAGCTAATTAATTTTGAAAATAAGATAAAAAAAATTTATGAAAAGGGTTTAATCAAAGCTCCGATTCACTTATCCAGTGGAAATGAGGATCAATTGATTAAAATTTTTAAAAATATTAAAAGAGGTGATTGGGTTATATCAAACTGGCGAAGCCATTATCATGCTTTGTTACATGGAATACCTGAGAAAAAAATACTTAAGGAAATAGTTAAGGGAAAAAGTATGAGTTTAAATTTCAAACAACACAAATTTGTTGCATCATCAATTGTAGCTGGAGGAATTCCTATAGGACTTGGTATTGCGGTGGGTATAAAAAGAAAAAAAAAAAAGAGTAAAGTTTTTATTTTTGTTGGAGATATGACTTTTGAAACAGGTGTTTTTCATGAAGCTTATAAATATGCCAAAAATTATAAATTGCCAGTAAAGTTTATCGTAGAAGATAATGGTTTAAGCACTAATACTCCTACCAAGGATGCGTGGATTAATATTTCAAAAAAACCAAAAGATGTAATTTATTACAAATACAAAAGAGGATACCCGCACCATGGAACTGGATCTTGGGTTTTATTTTAATGAAAAGTTTAAAATATAAATCAGAATTAATAAGAAGTATGACATATCTCGCAAAAGATAAGAGGGTAATATTTCTTGGACAATCTGTAAATTTTAGTGGAAATGCTATTTATAATACATTGGCTCATATCCCTAAAAATAAAAAAATTGAGCTACCAGTTTTTGAAGATGTCCAGATGGGTATGTCCACTGGGTTAGCTTTAAATGGTTACGTGCCTGTTACATGTTTTCCAAGATTTGATTTTTTAATTTTAGCAATGAACCAGTTAGTAAATCATCTTGATAAAATTCGTTTCTTATCAAACAATTCTTTTAAGCCCAGGGTAATTATAAGAACCTCTATAGGATCAAAAAAGCCCTTAAACGGTGGTGTTCAACACACACAAGATTATACAAAAATGTTTAAAGGAATTTTAACTGAGATTGAAGTTGTAAGTTTAAAAGATCCAAAAGATATTTTTAAAGAGTTTAAAAAAGCTTTAAAAAGAGAAGATTCCAAATCAACATTATTAGTTGAAAATGGTGATTATTATAACTCCAAATAAAAATGATTGAAAATAAATTTTTTAAGAAATTTAAAAATAAAAAAATAATCATAACAGGTGGAACAGGATTAATTGGAAGACAATTGACTAAAATTCTATGCGATATGAAGGCAAGGGTCTCTGTTGTTTCTCTTGACAAATACTCTACAGACAAAAGAGCAAAACATATAGTGGGCGATTTATCAAATTTTAATTTTTGTAAATCAATAACAAAAAATCAAGATTTTGCTTTTCATCTAGCAGGAATTAAAGCTTCAGTCAAAACAACATTGGAAAAGCCTGCTAGTTTTTATGTTCCCTTAGTAATGATGAATACTAATTTTCTTGAAGCATGCAGAATAAATAAAATTAAAAAATTAGTTTATACAAGTTCAATTGGTGCATACTCTAAAGGAAATTTATTTAAAGAGAAATTGTCTAATTATGAAAAAGAACCTATGGATTTTTATCCTGGTTGGGCAAAAAGAATGGCTGAACTTCAAATATTTTCATACAAAAAACAATATGGTCTTAAAGATTATTATGTTGTAAGACCTGCAAATGTTTATGGGCCTGGTGATAATTTTGATAAAAAAAATGCAATGGTAATACCCTCATTAATGTCGAAAATTCTATCAAAAAAAAGACCAGTTGAAATTTGGGGAGACGGATCTGCAATTAGAGATTTTGCTTACTCAGAGGATATCGCAATTGGTATAATTAAAACTTTAATTTATGGAACAGGAAAATATGATTTTATAAATCTAGGTAGTGGAAAAGGAGTTTCAATTAAAACATTGGTCAAAACTATGAATAAGGTTGTATATTTTAAATATCGTTTTAAATCAAAAAAAAATCAA
>CACJYR010000005.1 GCA_902597675.1 uncultured Pelagibacteraceae bacterium
TCCAAGAAATGCTTTAGTTGAAGCAACACCTATTTCAGTTCCACAATGAATTGGTAATACAAATTCAGAGTCTCTTGCAATTGAACTTTCTACCACATTTACGACTGCGCAAGTTTTAACACCATTTTGTTTACATAGATCCAAAGCAGCATAAGTATCTGCTGTTTCTCCAGATTGAGAGACAAATACATAAAGTGTGTCTTTTTTAAATCTATTTTTTCTGTATCTAAATTCCGATGCTATATCAATATTCACATCTAATGATGTTATTTCCTCAAACCAATATTTTGCCATTAAGCATGAATGATACGCTGTTCCACATCCAATCAATGTAATTGATGTAATCTCATTGCTTTTCCAAGGAAAGTTATAAATATTGATATCTTTATTTGACATATCTATATACTCATTAATTCCATTTCTAATTGTGTTTGGTTGTTCTTCAATTTCTTTAGCCATAAAATGTTTGTAATCACCTTTATCATATTTCTCCTCTGTAGAGGATAATTCTAAAACTTTTTTATTAATTTTAATTCCTTCCTCACTAAAAAATTCCACGTGATCTTTTTTAATAATGCAAAATTCACCATCATTTAAATATGTAATTTTATTTGTCATTGATTTAAGTGCGTAGGAATCAGATCCTAAATAATTTTCATTAGGACCATAACCAACAGCTAATGGTGAACCTCTTCTTGCGCCAACAATTAAATCTGGTTGATCCTTAAAAATTATACCAAGCGCAAAGCTTCCATGTAACGACTTCAAAGTTTTTTGAATTGAGTTAACAATATTTTCTGTTTTAAGATTTTCAGTAATTAAATGAACGATTACCTCTGTATCAGTTTGAGATTTAAATTTGTGACCTTTTCCAATTAAAAATTTTTTTAATATTGTTGAATTTTCAATAATTCCATTATGAACAACAGAAACATTCTGTGAAGAATGTGGATGAGCATTAATACTATTAGGAAGCCCGTGTGTTGCCCATCGAACATGACCAATACCAATAGTTCCCTCCATGTTTTGAACTAAAGAATTTTTTTCTAAATTTTCTACTCTTCCCTCAGATTTTATCTCATTTATCAATCCATTATAGAGAGTTGCCATACCAGCTGAATCGTAACCTCTATACTCTAATTTTTTTAAAGAATTAATTATGGTTGCTGATACAGGTTTATTGCTGTTAATTCCAATTATTCCACACATAATTATTTTGATCTTCTTTTATAGTTTTTAATTTCAGTCTGCAAACTTCTTGTTAATGCTAATGATTTTTTCTTTACATTTTTTGTTATAACCGAACCAGCCCCAACCACACTATTCTCTTCAATTGTAAGTGGTGCTACTAATGATGAATTTGAACCAATAAATACATTATCTTTTATTTTAGTTTTACTTTTTTTTACTCCATCATAATTACAAGTAATTGTTCCAGCACCAATGTTGACCGATTTACCAATCTGACTATCACCGATATATGTTAAATGGTTTACTTTTGAATTTATTCCCAAAATACTTTTTTTGATTTCAACAAAATTCCCAATTTTTGAACCACTTTTTAAAACTACACCTGGTCTTATTCTCGCATACGGCCCAATTTCAACTTTATTTTCTATTTTACAGTTTTCCAAATGCGAAAAAGATTTTATTGTAACATTGCTTCCTATCTTAACTTTTGAACCAATTACAACATAAGGCTCTATGATAACATTCTTTCCTATCTTAGTGTCTTTTGAAAAAAATATTGTTTCAGGACTAATCATTTTAACACCCGCTTTTAAAAATTTTTTTCTAAGATTACTTTGAAGTTTTTGCAAATTTAATTGTTTCATCTGTTAAATTCTTTATATTAAGTGTATATGTTTCTTAATTCACAAAATATTTCTTAAAAAAACTTTTAGTTATGAGGCAAAAATTTACAATTCTTTTTGATTTAGATGGAACTTTAGTTGATACAGCTCCAGATCTAATGCGTGCACATAATCATGTAATGAAAAAATTTGGTTATCCCACTAAGTCTACTGAGGAAATAAGAAATCTTGTTGGTCAAGGTGCAGGTGCAATGCTTGGTAGGTCTATTTGGGGGCAAGCGAAAAAGGAATTTGGAAAAGTGCAAGACGAAAAGGTTAAAAAAGAGATGATAAAAGATTTTACTGACTTTTATGGAAAAAACATTGTAAACGAAAGTACCCTGATAAATGGTGTAAAAGATTTTCTAATATGGTCAAAAAAAAATAGTATTTCTATGGCTGTTTGTACTAACAAAACGGATTACCTAGCTGTCGACCTTTTAAAAAAAATTGGGATTTATGATTTTTTTGAATACATTGCTGGACACAATACATTTGATTATTGTAAGCCTGATCCAAGACACCTAACTTCTGTAATTGAAATATTGCAAGGCGATATAAAAAAATCATTAATGATTGGAGATAGTGAAACTGACGCAAATGCAGCAAAAAATGCTGGGATACCAGTAATCTTAATGGAAGATGGATATACTGAAAAAAAAACTAATGAAATTTACCATAATCACTTAGTAAAAGACTTTATTGGTATCGAAAAGATAGTATCAAAATATCTTTAATATTGATTATTTTTTTTTAACTATTAAAAACAACTTCGTTAATTAGGAGTTATTTTGATAGTTCATAAAGTTAAAGTTTACCCATCTAAAATTCACTTACCAAAAAAAAATCAGCTTGCATGGAAAATTGCAGAAATTGCAAATGATAATGTAAAATTAAATAAAGATGCTATTGAAATGTCAATTAATAGAATAATCGACAATGCATCTGTTGCAATAGCATCCCTAAATAGAAGACCAGTTATTTCATCAAGAGAAATGGCTCTAAAGCATTCAAGAAAAAATGGTGCAACATTATTTGGTGTTGATAGTAAATATAAATTTGATTGCGAATGGGCAGCATGGTCTAATGGGACTGCCGTGAGAGAATTAGATTTCCATGATACTTTTTTAGCTGCTGACTATAGTCACCCAGGGGATAACATTCCTCCACTAATAAGTGTCGCTCAGCAAAATAAAAAAAGCGGTTTAGATCTCTTAAGAGGAATAATTACCGCTTATGAAGTACAAGTGAATTTGGTTAAAGGTATATGCCTACATAAACATAAAGTAGACCATATAGCACATCTTGGTCCAAGTGTAGCTGCTGGGATTGGTTCAATGTTAAGATTAAACACTGAAACTATTTATCAAGCTGTTCAGCAAGCATTGCATACAACAATTTCAACTAGACAATCAAGAAAAGGTGAAATTTCAAGCTGGAAAGCATATGCTCCAGCACATGCCGGAAAGCTTGCTATAGAAGCTGTGGATAGAGTCATGCGTGGTGAAGGAGCACCAAGTCCAATTTATGAAGGTGAAGATAGTGTGATAGCAAGAATACTTGATGGAAAGAAAGCATTGTATAAAGTCCCCTTACCAAAAAAAGGAGAAACAAAAAAAGCAATACTTGAAACTTACACAAAAGAGTATTCTGCTGAATATCAATCTCAAGCTTTAATAGATTTAGCAAAAAAATTAAAAAAGAAAGTTCAAAATCTTAATCAGATAAAAAAAATAGATATTTTTACAAGTCATCACACTCATTATGTGATTGGAACAGGTGCAAATGATCCACAAAAAATGGATCCTAATGCAAGCAGAGAAACTTTAGATCACTCAATAATGTACATATTTGCTGTTGCACTTGAAGATGGTACTTGGCATCATGTAAAGTCTTATACTAAAACCAGAGCAAAAAAGAAAAGTACAATTAAGATTTGGAGATCAATAAAAACCCATGAAGATAAAAAATGGACCAAAAGTTATCATGATCCAAACCCAAGAAAAAAAGCATTTGGTGCAAAAGTAGTAATAACTCTCAATAATGGTAAAAAAATTACTGAGGAACAAGGTGTAGCAGATGCACATCCTTATGGTTCACGTCCTTTTAAAAGAAGAAATTATATTAATAAATTCTTAACTTTAACTGAAAATATCTTAGATAAAAAAGAAAGTGATAGATTTTTAAAAATAGTACAAAATTTAAAAAAATTAAAGCCAGGTCAACTTGATAAGTTAAATATTAAAGTAAAAAAGAGTAAACTAAAAAGAAATCTTAAAAAAGGTATTTTTTAATGCACTTTATAGAAAAAGAACCATTCCAAAAAAGAAAAGATTTTGTTGATAAATTAAAATCTGGTAAAATTTTAAGAGTTCCTGGTGCGTACAACCCTTTGACCGCGAAGTTAATTGAGGAAATTGGATACGATGCAGTTTATGTTTCGGGTGGAGTTATGGCGAATGACTTGGGATTTCCCGACATTGGATTAACTACTCTTCAAGATGTAAGTACAAGATCATACCTTATTTCAAGAGTAACTAATCTTCCAACTATCGTTGATATTGATACTGGTTTTAAATCTTGTAAAGAAACTATTGAAACTTTTGAGGAATTTGGAATCACTGCAGTTCATTTGGAGGATCAAATTGAGAGAAAAAGATGTGGGCATCTTGACAATAAAGAACTCATATCAACTGCTGCAATGATTAAAAAAATTAAAGAATGTGTATCAGCAAAAAAAGATTCAAACTTTAAAATTATAGCTAGATCGGATGCAAAAAGCGTAGAAGGAATTGATAAAATGATAGAAAGATGCAAAGCTTATGCTGACGCCGGTGCAGAGATAATTTTTCCAGAAGCCTTGAAAGATGAGAAAGATTTTGAAAAAGTAAGAAAAGAATTATCCTGTTATTTGCTAGCTAATATGACTGAATTTGGTAAATCAAAATTATTCAATTATAAAGAATTAGAAAAATTTGGTTACAATATAGTAATCTACCCAGTTACTACTCAAAGACTAGCTATGAAAAATGTTGAAGATGGATTGCGAGACATTTATGCAAATGGACATCAAAACAATATCATCGATAAAATGCAGACTAGGAAAAGATTGTATGAACTTGTTGACTATGAAAAATATAATAGCTTGGACGAAAAAATTTATAATTTTAGCACTAAAGGACATGAGTAATGAGTGATGATATTAAAAAAGGTTTATTAGGAATAGTTGTTGATGAAACAGAAGTTTCTAAAGTTATGCCTGAAATAAATTCTTTAACCTATAGAGGATATGCTGCTCAAGATTTATGTGAATATTGTAGATTCGAAGAAGTAGCCTATCTAATTTTAAATAAAGATTTACCAAATACAATTGAATTAAGAAAGTTTGAAAAAGAAGAAAAAAATAATAGAGATTTATCTAAAGACCTTTATTCAATTATTAAAAAAATGCCAAAGAAGTCTCATCCGATGGATGTCGCTAGAACAGCTGTGAGTATAATGGGGCTTGAAGATAAAGAAACAACAGATTCTTCTCAAGAGGCAAATATGAGGAAAGCAATAAGAATTTTAGCTAAAACTCCTACTGCCCTAGCAGCTTTTTATAGATTACGAAAAGGAAAAAATATTATCAAACCTAAAAAAAATTTAAATATAGCAGAAAACTTTTTCTATATGTGCTTTGGGAAAGTTCCACAAAAAGAAATTGTAAAAGCTTTTGATGTATCTTTAATTCTTTATGCAGAGCATAGCTTCAACGTTTCAACATTTACCGCAAGAACTATTACTAGCAGTTTATCAGACATCCACGGGGCTATTACTGGTGCAATTGCAAGTTTAAAAGGTCCACTTCACGGTGGTGCCAATGAGGAAGTAATGCATATGATGAATAAAATAAAAAGTCCCAAAAATGCACTCAAATGGATTAATGATGCATTAGATAATAAAGAAGTTGTAATGGGATTTGGTCATAGAGTTTACAAATCTGGGGATTCGAGAGTTCCGACAATGAGAAAATATTTTTCAAAAGTTGCAAAGCTTAAAAAAGATAAAAAATTTGAAAAGATTTACGATATTGTTGAAAAAGTAATGATAGACAGAAAAAATATACATCCAAATGTTGATTATCCAACTGGTCCAACATATCATTTGATGGGGTTTGATACAGACTTTTTTACACCAATCTTTGTCATCTCAAGAATTACCGGGTGGTCAGCACACATCATGGAACAACATGCTGCCAATAAATTAATAAGACCTCTAGCTAGTTATAAAGGAAGCCAACACAGAAAAGTTGTTCAATTAAACCAAAGATAATTACTTTTCAATTTTTGCGAATCTAGTATTCCACAATATCTCACACTTTAATTTATATTTTTGAATAAACTCATCAATTGCTTTTTTAACTTGTGGTGCTTGAGCACCTAAATCATAATCATCACATAATATTGTACCATTAGAATTAATCACCTCTAAACAACATTCTAAATCATTCTTAACAGTTTCATAAGCATGACCACCATCTAAAAATACAAAATCAATTTTTGACATATCAATTTTTTTTAAAAGCAAATTAGAATTACCTTTAATTAAAGTAATATTATTTTTATATTTTTTTAAAAGATCTTCAACTGCCTCTTTACTATAAGGATTTAGATTTTTAAAAAATTTAAAATAGATATTTTTCAATGGATTAGAGAAAAATGTGTTTGGTATTACCTCTGATTTATTTTCATCATTTATTTCAAATAAGTCTAAACCTATATATTTAAAATCATTTTTATGGATTTTGTAAAGTAGTTCACAAATATTTCTTGCTGTTACACCATGAAAAACACCTACTTCCAAAAAAGTTTTAGGACTTTTTTCTTTTACTATATTAAGAAAATAATCACCTACACCATCCTGCTTAAGACTTGTTTTTCTAAAATATTTTTTATATTTCAAATGAATTAACTAAATGCTTCAACCCAAGTCCCTTGAGTTGATGCTTTAGAATATTCTGTTGCACGACCTTCAAAAAAGTTCATATGCTCAACAGCATTTAACATGGTATCAAGCCATCCTAGTGGATTTTTTTCTACATCATAAATTGGTTCAAGACCTAATTGAACTAATCTTCTATTACCAATAAATCTAATGTAGTCTTTAACCTCTTGTGCAGTTAAGCCTTCCATTGGACCCATCTCGAAAGCTAAATCAATAAAAGAATCCTCATGCTCAACTATTGTTCTACAGGCTTCATAAAGTTCTTTTTTTAATTTTGGTGTCCAGATTTCTGGATTTTCTTTTATAAACTCTTTGAAAATTCTTATCATAGAATTACAATGAAGAGTTTCGTCTCTAACCGACCATGTTACTATCTGGCCCATGCCTTTCATTTTATTGTGTCTTGGAAAATTTAAGAGAATTGCAAAACTTGCAAATAACTGAAGTCCTTCGGTAAAAGCACTAAATACAGCAACAGTTTTGGCAATATCTTCTTTTGAATTTACATTAAATCCTTGCATGTAGTCATATTTATCTTTCATCTCTTTATATTTCATAAAAGCTGAATATTCTGACTCTGGCATACCGATTGTATCTAATAAATGAGAGTAAGCAGCTACATGAACTGTTTCCATAGACGCAAAAGCAGTCATCATCATTAGAACCTCTGTTGGCTTAAACACTGTTGTATAATGTCTTAAATAACAATTATTTACTTCAACATCAGCTTGAGTAAAAAATCTAAAAATTTGAGTTAAAAGATTTTTTTCTGGTTGAGACAAGTTTTTTTGCCAATCTCTTACATCATCTCCAAGAGGGACTTCTTCTGGTAACCAGTGTATTCTTTGTTGGGTTAACCATGCATCATAACACCATGGATATCTAAATGGTTTATATACAGGGTTCTCAACTAATAAACCCATCTTTTTAGGTTGAATTATTTCTTTATTCTCTGTCTTAATTTTATCTGCTACTGACATGATAAACACTCCTCATATTCTGGTTGATCGTTAGTTTGTTGATTTTTAGATTTATATACATTGGCTGTTATATCAGTTGATTTTGCGTTGTTGATATTTTCAGCTCTTTGAATTGATTTTGATCTACAATAGTAAAGGCTTTTAAGACCTTTTTTCCATGCATCAAAATGAATTCTATGTAATTCTTTTTTGTGAACATCAGCCGGTAAAAATAAATTTACCGATTGTGCTTGAGAGATATATTGAGTTCTATCTCCACTCAGTTCAACAATCCATTTTTGGTTTAACTCGAAGGCAGTTTTAAAAACATCCTTTTCTAAATCTGTTAAAAAATCTAAGTGAGATACTGATCCTTGATTAGTTGTTATTGTTGACCAAGTTTCATCATCGTTTTTACCATGGCTCTCTAAAATTTCCTCTAAATATCTATTTCTAACATTAAAGGATCCAGATAGAGTTTTATGTGTATAACTATTGGCTGCAATCGGTTCAACACCAGGAGAGGCTCCTCCACAAATAATAGAAATAGAGGCTGTTGGTGCTATTGCTGTCTTGTTAGAAAATCTTTCATTAAATCCGTATTCCGCTGCATCTGGACACGCACCTCGCTCTTCAGCTAATTCTTTTGATGCTTTATTTACTTGCTCATCAATTTGTTTGAATATCTTTTTATTCCAAGATTTAGCCATTACAGACTCAAGTGGAATTCTATGTTTTTGTAAAAAAGAATGAAAGCCCATTACTCCAAGACCAACACTTCTTTCTCTCTCTGCAGAATATTTTGCATCTTTGAATTGATCTGGAGCCTTGTTAATAAAGTCTGATAAAACGTTATCTAAAAATCTCATTACATCACTAATCATATTTGGATCATCTTTCCATTCATCATATTTTTCTAAATTTAAAGACGATAAACAACAAACAGCTGTTCTATCTCTTCCATCTTTATCAATACCTGTAGGGAGAGTTATTTCACTACAAAGATTAGAAGTTTTTACAGTTAAGTTTGCAAGTTTATGGTGTTGTGGAATTTGTCTATTAACTGTATCGATATAAATAATGTACGGCTCACCAGTTTCAATTCTAGCTGTTAACAATCTAATCCATAAATTTCTTGCAGATATAGTTTGTTGAATAGATCCATCAGCTGGGCTTTTAAGTGCCCACTGATCATCGGTTTCAACAGCTCGCATAAATGCATCTGAAACTAAAACTCCGTGATGTAAATTTAAAGCTTTTCTATTTGGATCACCCCCAGTAGGTCTTCGCATTTCAATAAACTCTTCTATTTCAGGATGATCAACAGGAAGATAACAAGCTGCTGAACCTCTTCTTAAAGATCCTTGACTGATTGCCATAGTTAAAGAATCCATAACTTTAATAAATGGAATTATCCCAGAAGTTTTTCCAACTTTACCAATCTTTTCACCAATCGATCTTAAATTACCCCAGTAACTTCCTATACCCCCACCTTTAGCGGCTAGCCAAACATTTTCACTCCAAAGATCTAGAATACCACCTAGACTATCTGAAGCTTCGTTTAAAAAACAAGAAATGGGTAATCCTCTTTTGGTTCCACCATTCGACAAAACTGGAGTTGCTGGCATGAACCAAAGATTGCTAATGTAATTGTAAATTCTTTGAGCGTGCAAATTATCATCAGCATATGTGCTTGCTACTCTTGCAAACAAATCTTGATAAGACTCATTGTGACCAAGATATCTATCTTTTAAAGTTGCCTTACCAAAATCAGTTAAGTTTGCATCTCGAGAACGATCTATTTTGATTATGATACCTTTATCATTCTGAAAAAGTTCAGTTTCATTGTTAAGTGAAAAAAGGTCTGGTCTGTTATTTTTTTCTACTTCTTTAACTTGTGGGCTATATTCAGAGACAGCTTTCTTTAGGGCCTGCGATAGAATTTTATTCATATTTATGTATTATATTTTGTTATTAGTACGAAAACAACTATATGTTGTGTGCATTTAGCGTTAATACACTATATAAACAACAAATCAACAGAACATTTATAGAACACAAGGAAAAAAAATCAATAAAAAAATTAAAAAAAATGTAAGTAATTAACAATAATGTCAGTAAATTTAAAAATCGACCCCTATGGTTTTAGAGAGTATGACGCTCGATGGTTGTATGAAAAAGACATAAATCTCCCAGGCATAACGAATCTTGGTAAAGGACTAGGTACACAAATTATAAAACAAACAAATAAAACAAATCCAAAAGTAATTGTTGGTCATGATTATCGATCATATAGCGAAGATATAAAAGCAGCGCTTAAAAAAGGTTTAGTTTCAACAGGTTGTTTTGTTGAAGACGTAGGTTTGTCTTTGTCTCCGATGGTTTATTTTGCACAATTCCATTTTAATTCTGATGCTGTTGCAATGGTAACTGCAAGTCATAACGACAATGGTTGGACAGGTGTAAAAATGGGTATTAAGAAAGGATTAACACATGCACCTGAAGAAATGAAAGAATTAAAAGAAATAACATTAAGTGAAAACTTTGTAAACGGACAAGGTCAGGAAAAAAAAATAGAAAATTTTCAAAACATATATAAACAAAGTTTAATAGATAACAATAAAATCAAAAAAAAAATTAAAGCAGTGGTAGCTTGTGGTAATGGAACTGCAGGAATTTTTGCTCCTGACATTTTGCGTGGAATTGGTTGTGAAGTAATAGAACTTGATTGTAATTTAGACTGGACCTTCCCTAAATATAATCCGAATCCAGAAGACTTAAAAATGCTACATGCAATTTCTGATGCTGTTAAAAAAAATAATGCTGATATCGGATTTGGATTTGATGGTGATGGTGACAGAGTAGGAGTAATTGATAATGAAGGGAATGAAATATTTTCAGATAAAATAGGATTATTAATTGCAAGAAGTTTGTCAAATAAATATAAAAATTCTGTTTTCGTAGTGGATGTAAAATCAACAGGATTGTATGCGAATGATGAATTATTAAATTTTAATAAATGTAAAACAATTTATTGGAAAACTGGTCATTCACATATCAAAAGAAAAGTTAACAATGAAAACGCTTTAGCAGGATTTGAAAAAAGTGGACACTTTTTTTTTAATCAACCTTTGGGTTACGGGTATGACGATGGTATCAATTCAGCGATCCAAGTTTGTCATTTATTAGATAATCAGAACAAAAAAATGAATGAAATAATTAAAGAAATCCCAAAAACTTTTCAAACACCTACTATGGCTCCTTATTGCAAGGATGAGGAAAAATATTCTTTGGTCGATAAAATTATTAAAGATATTGAAAAAATTAAAAAAGAAAAAGTTAAAATAGATGACCAAGAAATTGATGAAATTTTAACTGTGAATGGTGTTAGATTTTCGTTTAAAGATGGTTCATGGGGTTTGATTAGAGCCTCCTCTAATAAACCTTCTTTAGTGATTGTAACAGAAAGTCCTACCTCCGATGAAAGAAAATTAAAAATATTTAAATTTATAGATTCCTTACTTCAAAAAACGGGCAAAATTGGTGAATACGACCAAAAAATTTAACTAATCACTCTTTTCTTCAGGTTCATCTTTATTTAATGAGTTGTCACTATAAAATTTTTTAATTAATTCTTCCTCTTTCTTTTTTTGCTCTAAATCAAATTTTTCTTCCCACTCTTTCAATCTTCTCTCTTCTTCTAGTATTCTTTGTTCTTCCTCTAATTTTTGTTTAATTTCTAGTTCTTTTTCCTCTTCTATCCTTTTTTGCTCCTCTTCTTCTTTTCTTAATTTCTCTGTTCTCTCATATTCTTCTTTTTGACGTAAAAATCTCTCCTCTTCTTCTGCTTTAATTTTTTCCTCTTTGAGTCTTAACTCTTCCTCTTTAACTCTCTGTTCTGCTTGCTCTTTTAAGATTTGTCTTTCTATCTCTTTTTGTCTCTCATTTTCGATCTCTTTTAACCTTATTTCTGACTCTTTAAGTTTTTCCTCCTCATATTTTAATCTTTTAGCTGCTTCTCTTATTCTTTGTTCTTCATCTAATCTTTTTTGTCTCTCTATCTCATTAAGTCTAATTTGCTCGTGTCTTTCTCTCTCTTTTTCCTCTCTTAATTGCTGTGCTTTAATCTCCTTTTCTTTTAAAGCTTGTTCTTTTGTTTTTATCTTTTCTTCCCGAGCTCTTTGTCTCTCAAGCATTCTCAATCTAAGTTCTTCTTCTCTGATCTTTCTAGCATCCTCTCTTATTTTTTTAGCTTCCTCATCTTTAATTTTTTGTTGTTCAATAAATATCCTCTTAGCTTCGATTTTTTTTCTTTTTTCCTCATTTTTTTTAATTTGCTTTTCATTTTCAATCATCAGTCTTCTTTGCTCAAGAATTTGTTTTTTTTCCTCTTTTATTCTTTCTTCTTTTTCTCTTTGAGCTTGTTTTTTTTGGTTCTCAAGTTCTTTTTTTTCGTTGATAATTCTCTGTCTTGCTGATCTCTCTTTGCTTATTTTTCTTTCTTTTTGGATCTTTGTATAAAAATTCTGTAATTTATTTTTACCTTGTTCAATGAAATTAAATGGGTTCATATCAAATTTACCCTTTTTACTATCTCGACTATTAGATTTATTGTTAACTCTTTTTTTTTGAACCATATTAAAAGGTAACACTATTTAAATTATTTTAAATATAAACCATGTGTTTAAATTGTGGTTTTTTGATTATTTCAATTTTTACGTGCACAATAGGATAATTTTTTTTAAAAAAATATTTTGATTCGCAAGAAGAATCGAATAAATTTTAAATATGGGTGGTAGAGGGAGACTGAAGCCACCCTTTTTCTTTAGTACTTCTTATTCTTAACAACTTTATATTCAAAATTTTGGGTTGTCTCATTTACACTAATTAGTTTAGCGCCATTTTTAATATGAAATTTATAAGCCATATCTGTTAAAGGAGACAAAGTAACTAATCTGTTAAGATGATTTGATTTTTTTATTTTGTTAAATACTTCTTTGACAATTAATTTACCACCACCTTTTTTTTTAGACCAAACAGTATAAGCAATTGCAATTTTACCTACATTTTGTCCTCTTAGGGTGCTCTGCAAATGAGCATCTTGACTCATAATATCTAGCTCTTCTACAGACTTTGGTATTTCATTAGTATAAGCAAAACACATGACAGCATGGATTTCTCTTTTATACTTAACCCCAAAAATTTTTCTTCCATAACTTCTTCTAAAAGTATTATCAAGTTCTGGTCTTACAGGATCTTCTTTAGTATTACATTCTTTCAACTCAACCAGCTCTGCGCCTTTAATCCAATCAAAAAAATTACCAATATTTTTACCAATAATTTGTTTATTTTTTCTAAATCTTGCTTTTATTCTTGGTTTAAATTTCTTAGCTTTCTTTGAATAGTTCTTAATAGAACCATCTTTCAAATATTTAGCTACAAGTTTTTCTTTAACAACTTTAATAATTTCTCTCATAATCTTAGATTAATTATAAATTAAAATATCTAAATATAAAAATTGTCCCAATAACATAAAGAAAAACTCCAAACATTCTTTGAGCTTTAATTTTACTCATTTTATGTACTGTATTAACTCCTACTCTTGCCATTATAGTTGTTATTGGAATAAATATTAAAAAAGCTGGGATATTTACAAAACCAATGCTTAAAGGCAAATTAACATCTAAATACAGTCCAGTTGAAAAAAATCCTATTGTACCAGAAATGGAAATAACCCAACCGATAGCAGCGGCACTACCAATAGCTTTTGTAATCGGATATCCAAAAAATCTTAATATAGGAACATTCATCATTGCACCTGTAATACCCATAGGTGCAGAAATTGAACCAGATATAAATCCTAAAATAGCTTTGGAAAAAAAACTAAAACTAGGTTTGATTTTATTGGAATTTTCTTGTTGTAAAAGCAAGTATGCACCAAAAATAAAAACAACTATTGAAAAAAAAAGAACTAAATATTTTGTTTTTAAAATAGCTGCTAGAAAGGATCCAAAAAAAACTCCTAAGATAACAAAAAATCCAAAAATTTTTAAAATACTTAAATCAACTGCATTATGTTTTCTATGCGTAAGAACTGAAGCTGTAGAAGTAAATATTGTTATGAAAAAAGCAGTACCAACAGCTAAGTGCATTGTGTAATCCTCTGTGAGATTTAAAAAATCGAATATAAAAAAAAGAAATGGAACTGATATTAAACCACCTCCTATCCCAAAAAGTCCAGCAAAAAAACCAACTGGAACAGCGGCCATGACCATTAAAATAATCAAATAAAAATAATTTAAATTTGTAAGGGAGTCGGTCAATTTTTATATTATTAGTTTATACTTAAATACTCGATAAACGATCGTATTGATACTAAAATTAAAAATATCCCAAAAATTTTACTAAGTAATTTTTTATCAATTTTATGAACAACTTTAGCTCCTATTCGAGCCATAACCATCGTAACAGGTACAAATACTGCAAAGCCTAATAGATTAATATAACCAATGCTATAAGGGGTATTTACATTATCAATTATTTTACCACCAGTTATCATTGTAATAGTTCCTGTTACAGCAATTAAAAAACCAACTGCTGCTGCTGTACCGATTGATTTTCTAATGTCATATCCAAAAGTTCTCATAAAAGGAACCATTAAAGATCCACCCCCAATACCTAAAGGCACAGATATAAATCCAATAATTACACCCGAAATATTTTTTACAATAGCTGAAATTTGTTTTGGGTTATCTACTAATTTTTCTCTTAAAAAAATAAAAAACAATCCAACCATAAGAGCGAAGATTGAAAAAAATAAAACTAATGCAGGAGTTTTTAAATTCACAGCTAAGAAAGTTCCACCAATAACACCAGCTAAAATAAAAACACCAAATGATCTTACCATTTTAAAATCAACAGCGTCATACTCTTTATGGGTCATTGTTGAAATGATTGAAGTGGGAATAATTATTGCAAGTGATGTTCCAACCGAAAGATGCATTCTCGTGACGATATCGAAATCCAAAACAGTAAAAGCATAATAAAGCGCAGGAACCATTACAATACCACCACCTACTCCCAACAATCCAGCCATGAAACCTGCTCCCGCAGCCGCAACTGCTAAAACAAATAATAAATTTATTAATTCAGCAGTAGCAATTGTTTCCATTAGGAACTTACTTGATTGGCTTTTTCATTATTTTGAACAATTGTCATAATATGTTTTGCCTTTTGAAAATCAGAATCTCTCGCCATCATATTATCACTTAAATATCTTTTCCAATCTTTGGAGCCTACCTGACCATGGTACAAACCAACTGTGTGTCTCATTATATGATTTACTTTAGTTCCCTTCTTTACTTCATCATTCAAATATTCTAAAAGTTTTTTAACCACTTCTTCTCTTGAAGGATTATCATTTGTTTTGAATATCTCTTTTTCAATTTCAACCAGCGAATATGGATTTTGATAGATGGACCTACCAATCATTACTCCGTCACAAAATTTCATGTGATTATTTATTTCGCTTACTTTGGTTATACCACCATTTATAATTATTTCTAAATCTGGATTTGCTTTTTTAATCTCATAAACCATGTTGTAATTTAATTTTGGAATATTCAAATTCTGCTTTGGTGATAATCCAGAAAGCATTGCTTTTCTTGCATGTAAAATAAATGTTTTTGTACCTACGTCTCTTAATTTGTGAACAAAATTATTAAGATATTCAAAATCTTCGACATCATCAAAACCTATACGAGTTTTAGCTGTTACAGGAATTTTACTTACCTTGACCATAGAATGAATACATTCCGCTACTAGGTCTGGTTCCTTCATTAGACACGCGCCGAACTTATTTTTTTGAACCTTTTTACTTGGACACCCAAGATTAATATTTATTTCATCATAACCCATGTCCTCTGCAATTTTTGCAACCTCTGCTAATTCATTTTTATCAGATCCACCAACCTGTAAAGCTAAAGGTTTTTCCTCTGGACTAAATGATAAAATTTTATTTCTATCTCCATGAATTGCTGATTTAGTGGCGACCATCTCAGTATAAAGCATTACATTTTTACTCATTAATCTTAGAAAAAAACGATCGTGCCTATCGGTACAATCCATCATTGGAGCGACTGAAACTTTTCTATTAATTTTTTGTTTAGTATCCAAGTGCTTTACCCATGATTTTATCAGGTAACCATGTAACAATTTCAGGAAAAATACATAGAATTAAAATAGCCAATGCCATAATTATCATGAAAGGAATAGAGCCTTTTAAAATTTCAGACAAACTTACATCTGGGGTAATGCCCTTTATAATATAGAGATTTAATCCTACAGGAGGTGTTATCAATCCTATTTCCATATTGATAGTGAACACAATTGCAAACCAATAAGGATCAAATCCTAAAGTTGTTATTACGGGCAACAAAATTGCAGAGGTCATAACAATCACTGCAACAGGAGGTAAAAAGAAACCAGCGATCAAAAGAAATATATTAATTAAAATAAATACAACCCACTTATTTGAACTTAACTCAACCATACTTTGGGCTAAAGATTGAGTTACGTACAATTGTGAAAGAGTGAATGCAAAAAGATAAGAAGCTGCAATAATAAACATTATCATTACACTTTCCTTCATTGATACTTTAACAATATTCCAAATCTTTTTTGGTTGATAAATTTTGTAAACAACGGCTATTAGGACAAAAACTAAGAACGCTCCAACACCAGATGCTTCCGACGGAGTTGCCACCCCACCATATAAAACATATAAAACTCCAGCAATAATTGCTAGGAATGGAAGGATTCTAGGCAATACTTCAAGTTTTTCTTTCAATGTTGGCTTTACCCTGTTTCGTAAAGCTTTTGCAGCATCTTTATCTATAAAATAACTATGGATAAGTGCCCAAATTGCAAACATTCCTGCCAACATAAAGCCAGGTACTAATCCACATAAAAATAATCTTCCGATTGATGTTCCAGTTGCAATTCCATAAACAATTAAAACAATACTTGGAGGAATTAAAACTCCTAATGTTCCACCAGCTGCTATAGTTCCAGTAGCTATTTGATCTGAGTAGCCCCTTTTTCTCATTTCGGGTATTCCCATAGTTCCAATAGCTGCACAAGTTGCGGGACTTGATCCACTTAATGCAGCAAAAATTGAGCATGCTCCTATATTAGAAATCACTAGTCCACCTGGTACTCTCCAAAGCCATCTATCTAATCCTGTGTATAAATCTTTACCTGCAGGAGAATTAGCAACTGCCATTCCCATTAAAATAAACATTGGTATTGAAAGTAAAACAAATGAATTTAAACCAGCAAAGAATGTTTCAGCAAAAACATCAAGCATTTGAAAACCTTCAAATGATACTAAAAGAACTATCGATACAAAACTCAAACCAAAAGCAATTGGAATTCCAGAAAAAAGCACCAGCAAAGTAAAAACTGCAACGATTAAAGCTATTATCAATGGGTCCATTAATTATAATCCTTATCGTCAGTGAGTTTGATAATTTCAGCTATATATTGAAGAATCATTAGTATCGCGCCTAAAGCCATTGAGGAATATGGTATCCATAAAGGTGGATCCCAAACTGTTCCGGTCGAATAATTTTTTGTAAATGCTTCCTCAACCATTAAAAATCCAAAATAAAATAAAATTAGAAAAAATAATAAACTCAATAAGGAGGTAAAAATTTTTAAGCGGATGATATTTTTTTTGGAGAGGAAATCATAAATCCATTCCATACTAACGTGAGCTTTTTCACTAAGTACATACACACTTCCTATAAAAGTTGATGCAACCAGTAACATGGTAACTAATTCTGTTTGCCAAGTAATTGCTCTTTGAAAAAAATATCTCTCAAAAACTAGCTCTACAATAACTAAAATTGATAAGAGCAAAGCTAATACTGCAAAAGCACCACAAGCTTTTGCTATAAAATCACAAAATTTAAGATATTTTTCTTTCATAAAAAAACCCCTATTTAATAAGAATAAATAGGGGTTCTTTATATATTATTTTATTTAACTGCTAAAGCCATTTCCATCAGCTTATCGCCACCTGGAACTTTATCAGCAAATGCTTTGTGAGATGATTTTTTTGCAATCTCTACCCACGCAGCATGATCTTTTTCGTTCATGTATACTAATTTAACACCTGCAGCTTTATAAGCTTCTTCAAACTTTTTATCTAAGTTTTCAACTTGAGCTGTCATGTATTTTTCAGCAACTTTTCCTGCTTTCATCAAAGCTTTTTGCTGCTTAGAATTTAAAGCATCAAAAGACTTTTTAGACATCAGAATTGGCTCATACATAAACCATAATCCAAATTTTCCTGGAGGTGTTGCACATGAAACTTGCTCATAAATTTTGTAACTCACAAAACTTCCTGAGCTAGTATTTGCACCTGTTAATACACCTGTTTGTAAACCAGTATAAATTTCAGATGATGGCATACTTTGTATACCTGCTCCTGCAGCTTCTAACATTTGGTTAAATGCTTTACCAGCAGCTCTCATCACTTGTCCTTTTGCATCACTAGGATTTTTAATACATTTAGTTTTTGAAGCAAAACCACCACCTAACCAAGCGTCAGATAAAACTACAACACCAGCATCATTAATGATTTTTTTAATTTCAGTCATCATTGGACCTTTATTAAATCTTAATGCGTGATCATGATTTTTTACAGTTCCTGGCATTAGTGTTGCATCAAATTCTGGATGAAACTTAGATGCGTATGCTAAAGGAAAAGCAGAAATATCTAACTGACCAGTTGTCATAGGTTTCCACTGTTCTTTTGGTTTATATAATGATTTAGCTGGATAAATTCTGATATCTATTCCAACATTTGCTTTTTTAACCTCGTCAGCAATGATTTGAACCATTTCATGACGTGGATCATAAGATCCATCAGCTCTTGGAGTACCAGGCCATTGGTGACTTGCTTTTAGCGTAACTGCATAAGCAGAACCAATAGCAGTAAAAACAAAAACTAATGAAGTTAAATATAAAGATATTCTTTTTAACATTATTTTTTCCCTCTATTGTTATTTATAATAATTCAATTAAAGTGAACTTATTAATAAGAGTCAAGTCGACAAAAACTCATGTATGATGAAGTAATATGGATGGACCTTTAAAAAACCTACTGGTAGTTGATTTAACAAGGGTATTAGTTGGTCCTTACTGCACTATGATATTATCTGATTTAGGGGCTAGAGTAATTAAAGTTGAAGCACCTGAAATTGGAGATGACTCAAGAAAATTTGGACCATTCATAAAAGATTATTCTGCTTATTTCATGTCTCTTAATAGAGGAAAGGAAAGTATTGCGCTTAATTTAAAGAATGATGAAGATAAAAAAATTTTTGAAAAAATTTTATCCAAAGCAGATATTTTAGTTGAAAATTTTAAACCTGGAACTTTAGAAAAATGGGGGTTTGGCTGGAAAGATGTTAATAAGAAATATCCAAAACTAATTTATGCATCTGCATCAGGCTTTGGTCAAACTGGTCCACTTAAAGAATTACCTGCTTACGACATGGTAGTTCAGGGTATGGGTGGTTTAATGAGTGTTACTGGGCAACCAAACTCTGAACCTACTAGAGTTGGAACATCAATTGGAGATATTACAGCTGGGCTTTTTACTGCGATAGGTATTAATGCAGCTTTGTATGATAGACAAAAAACTGGAAAAGGAATGTTCATAGATGTTTCTATGCTTGATTGTCAAATAGCTATATTAGAAAACGCTATAGCACGTTATCTATCTAAAAATGAAATTCCAAAACCAATGGGATCAAGACACCCATCAATCGCACCCTTTGAAGCCTTTAAGACAAAAGATAGTTACATAATCATTGCGGCTGGAAATGATAAACTTTTTGAAAAACTTTGTAATCTTCTTCAAATCCCAGAGGTAAGTAAAGATTCAAAATTTTCAGATAATTCATCTAGAGCAAAAAATATGGATGAGCTTAAAAAAATTTTAGAGGAAAAATTATTGAGTAAAAAAACAAGTGATTGGGTTAGTGAAATGGAAAAAGATAAAATTCCATGTGGACCAATTTTCAATATTAAAGAGGCTGTTGAAAACCCACAAATAGAGTCTAGAAACATGATTGTTAAAGCCTTTCACAAAGTTGTTGGAGATTTTAAACTAGCTGGTAACCCAATTAAAATGTCATCTTATAAAGATGAAAAAACTAGAGGTGACATACCTGATTTAGATGAACATCGACAAAAAATTATAAAGGAATTTTGTAACTAATAAATTTTAAGAGTTTGAAGTGTCAGTTTCGTCTGCTGCTTGATCTTCACTTTCAGAAACTTGATCTAAAGAAACGTCTCCCTGTTCTGCTTCAGCATCATCAGATACAGGAGCTTCTGGCACGTCTAGTTTAGCTGTCTCGGACAATTCTGCTAAATCATCTTTAGAAACTTGAATTTTTTCAGGAGCTTTACGTGCTCTTTTAGATGGTAAAATAGGTGTTCCACTTTTCGAGATCTCACCTTTATATAAGCTTTCAAAATCATCACCAACATCCTCATCAGCTTCGGCACCATCATCAACTTGTTCTACATGTTTTCTTAATTTGTAGACAGCGCTTTCAGTTAAATCGTCTACTTTAATATTTTCCTCAGCTATTTCTCTTAAAGCAATAACTGTATTTTTATCATTATCACGGTCTAAAGTTGGTTCTATCCCGGTATTGAGCTGAGTTGCTCTTTCCTTTGCAACCAAAACTAATTCATATGGGCTATCTACTTTATCAATACAATCTTCTACTGTAACTCTTGCCATGCCGGTTATCTATAAGCTGTAATTAAAAAAAGCAAGGATTATTTAAATATATTCAGGATTTAACCTGTTTCTAACCACAAACAGAGCAATTAAAGATAAGAAAATATATACAAATGAAATCACCGCTATTTGCTCAATTGTAAAGCCTTTGTCAATTAACAAGCCAAATAAAGCTGTGCCGAAGGCAGTAGAAAATACCATCAATGCTGTTGTTAATGCTTTAATTGATCCAATGTATTTTACGCCATAAATCTCAGCCCAAGTAGAGGACCCCAAGACATTGGCAAGCCCATTTGAAATTCCAATTAAACCAAGGAATATAAAAGCAGAAATAGAAATATCTAAATAAAACAAAACCAACATTGAAATCAACAAAGGTATGTTCATAAAGATCAATAATTTTCTGCTGGTAAATTTATCGATTAAAAACCCAGAGCCCAACAAAGTAATTACTGATAAGAAAGAATAAGCCATAAATGATTGTGCTATGACAAATTCACCCCACTCTTTTGAATCTGTTATATATGACTGATAAACAAATACACCGGTAGCAATCCAAGGCATTGCTAACATATTCAAACAAACTATATAAAATCTATAATCTTTTAAAACCTCAACACGTGTCCAATTTTTAATTTCTTTTTCAACAAAATTTTGATCATTTACATCTTCCCTAGAATCAAAGTTCAGGTTTTTGATTAACGCAAAAGAAATAAATGGTAAAAAAAATAGTATTAATACAGAAATAGATAACCAAATGTTTTGCCACGCAGTTAAAGTAAGTAAATAGACAATTAAAACTGGTAAAATAAATTCTGCAGTTGATAATCCAAACCAACCGATACTTAGAGCTTTGCCTCTAGATTTAGTGAAAAATCTTGAAATCGTTGTAGTTGCTGTATGAGACATTAATCCTTGACCGGAAAACCTCATCAGAAAAACACCAATAAATAAAAAAACTATTGATGAAATTTTTGAAAAGAAAAAACAAGAAAAAGCTAACATTAAAGTTACATATAAAGCAAATTTAAAAATATTTATGTCATCAATTTTTTTACCAACCCAAATTAAAAGGAAGCTACTTAATAATGTTGCCGAAGCATAAATTGAGCCAAATTGTCCATGAGTTATTGAAAGTGTTTCTCTAATACTTGAATTAAATAAACCAAGAAAAAAACTCTGTCCAAAACTAGAAAAAAATGTAAAGATAAATCCAAATATAATTACTTTTAAACTTAAACTTTTAAACATAAAAAATTATGAGCTGTAATGTTGCTTTCATAGGTCTTGGTGTAATGGGCTATCCAATGGCAGGTTATATATCAAAAGGTGGTCACAATGTAACTGTTTTTAATCGTACAAAATCAAAAGCTGAAAAATGGATTGGAAAATACAAAGGTAAAATGGCTGAAACACCAGCGGATGCAGCTAAAGATGCTGAATACATTTTTACCTGTGTTGGTAATGATAATGATTTAAGAGAAGTAACTTTTGGTGACAAAGGAGCTTTCAAAACAATTAAAAAGGGTGCAGTCTATATTGATAATACTACAGCCTCAGCAACAATTGCTAGAGAGATTTATGATTATGCAAAGAAAAATGGATTTGGCGCATTAGATGCTCCTGTATCTGGTGGACAAGCTGGAGCAGAGAATGGTGCATTAACAGTGATGATTGGTGGCGATCAAGCTGACTTTGATAAAGCAAAAGACAAAATTGATTGCTACAGCAAAAAAATGAAATTGCTTGGTAAAGCTGGTTGCGGACAATTAGCTAAGATGGTTAACCAAATTTGTATAGCGGGACTTGTTCAAGGTCTATCTGAAGGAATTAACTTTGGAATGAAAGCTGGATTAAATATGGAGGATGTAATCGAAGTTATTTCAAAAGGTGCAGCTCAGTCTTGGCAAATGGAAAATAGATACAAAACGATGATTGATGATAAGTTCGATTTTGGTTTTGCAGTTGACTGGATGAGAAAAGATTTAAAGATTGCAATGGATGAAGCAAAAAATAATGGTTCATTATTACCTGTAACAGAACTTGTAGATAAGTTTTATGGAGAAGTTCAAGGTTTAGGCGGAAATCGTTGGGATACTTCAAGCTTAATAAAAAGATTTAGAAAGTAATGTATGCAACCAGCATACTATGAAAATTTCGAGGAAATTCAAAATAAGTATTGGTCTATGCTCGATGATGCTGTGACTAATAGAGGATCTCCTTTTAGAATTCCTGTCTTTATTTGTGCACACCAAGATGAGGTAGATGGAAGAATTGTTGTTCTTAGAAAATCAGATAGAGCAAATAATCTATTACAATTTCATACTGATTTTAGATCACCAAAAGTAGAAATTCTTAAAAAAAATAAGAATGCCTCTCTAGTTTTCTACGATAAAGAAGAAAAGATACAATTAAGAGTAAAGGTAGAATGTGAAGTTAATAATCAAAATTCTACAACAGAAGAGTCATGGAAAAAAACTCAACATATAAGCAGACGTTGCTATTTAACTGATAGTCCTCCAGGGACTGCTTCAGAAAATCCAACATCTGGAATGATATCCAAATTAGAAGATTTTGATTATACCATGGAACAAAGTGAGGAAGGTTATAAAAACTTTACTGTTATTAAATGTAAGATTAAATCTATTGAGTGGCTATATCTTGCAGCAAAAGGACATCGAAGAGCAAAGTTTGATTTAGAAGCTAATGAAAATGCTTGGCTAGTTCCATAACAAATTTTTATACCCTAAAACGTTCCCTTATCTATAGCTTTCAAAACAAATAATTTGTAATTGTAGTTTCGATGTACTGCGTGGGTGTAAACAATTCGATTATCATCAAAGTTGATAAGCAATGCAATTCCACCATATCCATCCATACCCATCACCGTATCACTTATACCAGGATAATTGGTATGAAAAAAACCTGCGTAAGATTTTGAATAACCATCACCTTGTTTATATCCTTTGATAACTCTGTTTGCATAAACGTCCTTAAGATAATTTCCTATGCATGTATCACTGTTCCAGTCATTCAAGATGGCTATGCCAATTCTTAATGTATCGTAACGTGTTGCTTTAAAATTTGATTGAATAACACCCTTTGACTCAATTCCAGTACCATTAAACTCTAACCTTCCAGCAAGACCAACATGATCTTTTAGGACATCATTAATAAATGAAGAAAATTTATGCCCAGTTTTAAATGAAATATAATTCAAAGCTACATTGGGAGAAAATTGCGAGTATTTAAAACGTTTTTTTGCTGGTTTAGTATTTGCTAATTCATTATTTGCAATATCAGCAATAGTTAAATCACCTATATCTCTTCCTGAGCTTAAATAATTATTTTTAATATATTTTTGATCACCTGTGCTGGCATTGATAACATCTTGCACTGTAGCTGTTTCTAGCAGCGTTCCTTTAACGATTGGCCAATCAGCTAAAGATGATGATAAAGAATTAATGTAACCTTTACAGATCGCATGACCCATGAGGTAACCACCTAAACTTTTGCCTAAAGACATACTGTATATCATCGTGTCATTATCTATTAAATCTCCAAATCTTTCAGGGGGAGATAGCTGATCAATAACAATCTCTCCATCTTCATACATCAAATAACTAATTAGACCTGTCGACTGCATCTTCTTAACAATCTTTTTTATGATCTTTGGTTCTTTTTGAAGATTAAATTTTAAAGCAGTTGGTTGAGAAGATGGTTTGGTATAAAACTGATTACTTAACCCTCTAATGTTATAAGTAAGAAAATGGTATTGCAGTGTCTCAAGATTTGGATTTTTTAATTCCTCAGGAATTTGTCTATTTTTCCATGTTTTAACTTTTTTACTTTCTGCAAAAACGTTACTACTCAATAACAAACCTATAACCACGACCCAAAAAATCTTTTTCATAATTAATCCTTAAAAAATTGATTTCGAATATTTTTTCCAGTTATCTTGATAGTGTTTTGTGTTTTCAAATACAGCTTTTTTTTCTTCCTCTGTAACTTCTCTTACTACCTTACCAGGTGAACCAATTACTAAAGAGTTGTCTGGTATTTCTTTATTTTCAGTAATTAAAGCTTTTGCACCTATGATGCAGTTTTTTCCAATCTTAGCGTTATTTAGAATCACTGCACCGATTCCAATTAAACTGTTGTCCCCTATCGTGCACCCATGAAGCATAACCATATGTCCGACAGTTACATCTTTACCAACTTTAATTGGATATCCTGGATCGGTATGCAATACACATCCATCTTGAACATTTGATCCCTCACCTATATGAATATTTTCAATATCTCCTCTTAAAGTTGCATTAAACCAAACACTTGTATTTTTTTCTAAAGTAACATCACCTATGACGACCGCATTAGGTGCTACCCAATTTTCGCCAGAGTTTTTTGGTTTTTTATCTTTTAAATCGTAAAACATAATTTATATATTATTACATTATGCCAATACAAACTCCAATATGTGATTTCGGTCAAAAGGCTCACGACTTTAAGCTTAAATCAACTGATAGTAAAATTTTATCTTTAGAGGACGTTAAAGGTGAAAGTGGAACCTTAATAATGTTTATTTGCAACCATTGTCCCTATGTTAAAGCAGTTACAAAGGATATTTCTGAGGATACCAAAAAATTGAAAGATTTAGGAATTAACTCTGTAGCAATCTGTGCCAATGATGCTGAGAATTATCCAGAAGACTCGTTTGAAAATATGATTGAATTTGCAAAAAAAAATCAATTCGGTTTTCCATATTTGGTTGATGAAACGCAAGAAATAGCCAGAACTTATGATGCTGTATGTACTCCAGATTTTTTTGGATACAACAAAAATTTGGAGCTTCAATATCGAGGCAGATTAAGAGAATTAAAAAATTTAATTCCTGTAAGGGATGGTGATAGTGATTTATTTAATGCAATGAAACAAATTGCTGAAACTGGTAAAGGACCTGAAAATCAAACTCCGAGTGCTGGCTGTAGTATTAAGTGGAAAAATAGTTAATGTATTTAATTGTTACGAGATCTTTTCCACCAGAGGTGGGTGGTATGCAAAGTTTAATGTGGGGTTTGGCAAAAGAAATGTCTAAAAACTTTATGGTCAAGGTTTTTGCTGATCACTACGAGAATCATAAAGAATTTGATAAAAAAGTAAATTTTTCAATTGAGAGAGTTGGTGGAATTAAATTCCTAAGAAAGATTAGAAAAGCACAGCTAATTAATGAATATTTAAAAGAAAGTAAAGTTCAAGGTGTTATAGCTGATCATTGGAAAAGTTTAGAATTAATAGTAACTGATAAAAAAAAATATTGTTTAATTCACGGAAAAGAAATCAATCACGCTAAAGGAAGCTCTTTAAATAAAAGAGCAAACAAAGTTTTAAATAGTGTTGAAAAAGTAATAGCAAATTCTGAATATACAAAAAATTTAGCCATTCAAAATGGTATAGAACAAGAAAAAGTTGTTGTGATAAATCCAGGAATTAGCCCTGCCCAAGAATTAAATAAGACATCGTTAACTAAAGTTGAAAGCTTACTTAAAACAAAATCACCACGTTTAATTACAGTTTCAAGATTTGATAAAAGAAAAAATCATGAAAAAGTGTTGATGGCTCTGAGAAACTTAAAACAAATTTATCCAAATATTGTTTACATTTGCATTGGGTATGGAGAAGAAGAACAAAATTTAAAAGATTTGGTAAATGAACTCGATTTAAGTGGGCAAGTTATGTTTTTTAAAGAGATAACTGATGACCTTAAAAATGCTTTGGTGGCAAAATCAAATATATTTGTGATGCCATCAGTAAAATATAAAAGCTCAGTTGAAGGTTTTGGTATAGCTTATATAGAGGCTGCACAATATGGAGTTCCCTCTTTAGGTGGAGCTGATGGAGGTGCAGCAGATGCAATTCAACATGATAAAACAGGACTAATATGTGATGGAAATAATCTAGATGAAATTTATTCATCATTAAATTCTATGATTGAAAATAAAAAATATTTGCATTTTGGTAAAAATGCAAAAGAGTTGTCATCTAAATTCGATTGGTCCAATACTATTGATGAATATAAAAAAGTTTTAGTTTAAGATTTTTTTTTCGAAAAAGTTTTATAGATATGCCACAGAACAATAAGAATTGTTGTAACCAATATACAAACTGTCAGAGTTCTGTCCCATAGAAACTCCCAAGATCCATTACTTAAAAGTAATGATCTTCTTAGATTTTCCTCCATCAACCCGCCAAGAACAAACGCTAGTATCAATGGTGGCATGGGAAAATCGTAAAGTCGTAAAAATGTTGCAACAACTGCTATGCCAATCATTAAATAAATGTCGAAATTATTAAATGACATTACATAAATTCCTGTAATAGAAAAAAATAAGATTAATGGAATCAAATAATTTTTTGGTACCGCAAGAATTCTAGCGATGTAGGGAATTAATGGTAAATTTAATATTAATAATATTACCATTCCAATATACATCGACATTATCACTGACCAAAAAATTTCAGGATTAGTCATATAAAGTCTTGGACCTGGCTGTATACCAAAGCCCAAAAGTGCACCAAGCATGACCGCTGTAGTTCCACTACCCGGTATACCTAAAGTTAACATTGGTACAAAAGAGCCTGAGCATGCTGCATTATTTGCTGTTTCAGGTGCAGACAATCCATTCACACTTCCTTTTCCAAATTTTTCTTTTTCTTCATCCTTTACTAAATTTCTTTCCATTCCATAAGCTAAGAATGATGCAATAGTGGCACCCGCACCAGGTAATACTCCAATCAAGAAACCAATAACTGAGGATCTTGGAATAGTTCGATACATTTTACCTCGTTCTTCTTTATTAATTCTTATTGATCCAAGTTCTGTTAATGAAACTTGTTTTGCTGCTGCTGTTGGATCATTTCGCTTTAATATGATTGTTAAAGCCTCACTCATAGCAAAAGTTGACATAACTACTAAAACAAAGCTTATTCCATCTGTTAAATTCATATTATCAAAAGTAAATCTTGTAATATCAGATAGAGAGTCTTGACCGACAGATGCTAGCATCAAACCAAGTACAACCATCATCATTGCTTTTAAAAACTGCCCTTTAGATGAAAAAGCCGCTATTGCAGTTAATCCTAAGATCATTAATGCGAAATAATCTGGCGATCTAAAAGATAAACTTACTTTTGATAAACTTGGAGCCATAAACAATAAATAGATTGCTGATAGTGTTCCACCTGCAAATGAACTCCAGGCGGCGATAGCTAACGCTTTACCAGCTTTACCTTGTTGTGCCATTGGATATCCATCGAAAGAAGTTGCTACTGTTCCTGGAACTCCTGGTGCATTTAGCAAAATTGAGGAGGTAGAACCACCAAATACTGCACCATAATAAACTCCAGCCATTAAAATTAAACCCGTTGCAGGATCAAAACCATAAGTAATTGGTATCATTAAAGCAATTGCTGTCATGGGACCTAAACCAGGTAACATTCCAATAATTGTTCCAAAGAAACAACCAATCATCACCATAAAAATATTTTGAAATGATAATGCTGTAGTTAAACCAATTAATATTCCTTCTGTCATCCCATCACTCCAATAGATTTTAAGAAGGGATCCCTTAAGTAAATTTCAAGAACTCCATGAAGTAAATACATAAAAGCAGCAACAAATGGGAATGAAAGTAAAAACATTAAAACCCATCTTCTCTCACCTAAAAAGTAATAAGAGGCAAATAAAAATAAAGATGTAGTTAAAAAGTAACCCACTTTTAAAATTGTTGCCCCGTAGATAATTGCAATTACAATTAGTAATGCCGTTTTTTTGTATTCTAAAGTTCTATGTTCAACTTTAATAGTATCTGGATCTGGTAAGATTAATTTTAAACCAGAAAAAAATAAACCAGCATATCCTAAATAAATTGGAAATGTTCTTGCATTAAATGGTGCATTTTCATCGAACGCAAAAACTTGTATTTGATAAGCTGTATATAAATAAAATGCTGAGAAAATAAAAAAGAGCAGTGATATAATTTTTGTCGTATTTATATTCACTGCTCTTTAAATTAATTAATCCAGAGGATTAAATAACTCCTAGTTTCTTCATAAGAGCTGTCATTTCTTTTGTTTGAGTTTTTAAAAACTTAACAAACTTTTTGTCTGGGTTATAAATATTTACCCAAGCATTTCTTGCTCTTACTGCTTCCCATTCAGGAGTTTTTTGTACATCGCCTAACATTTTAGCAATAGCTTTTTTATCTTTGCTACTCATGCCTGGAGGACCAAAAAATCCTCTCCAGTTTACGAATTGTACATCATATCCTTGCTCTTTAAGTGTAGGTGCATCAGGTGCATCACCAACTCTATCAGGCGCAGTTATACCAATGATTCTTACTTGGTCTCTTGCTCCCATTAATTCACCTAAACCTGTAGATATAATTTGAGTTTCGCCAGATAAAAGTCCAGCTAATGCTTTTCCACCTGCATCATAAGGAATATAAGCTACAGCATTCGGATCTGCACCAGCAGCTTGAAATGCTAAAGCACCAATTAAATGGTCCATACTTCCTCTAACAGAACCACCAGCCATTTTTATTGAACTAGGGTTTGCTTTATATGCATCAACAACATCTTTAAAGTTTTTGAAAGGTGAGTCTTTTGCAACTGCAATTGCACCATAATCACCAATTACTCCAGCAATTGGCACAACATCTTTATAAGATAAAGTTCCACTTCCGCTGACATAACCTTTATGTCTTGTAATTGATCTCAAAACTAGTGGTGTTGATTGAACTAAGATTGTATTTTCCGGCTTAGTATTAATCATGTAAGCAAGAGCTTTTCCACCACCACCACCTGACATATTTTCAAATGATGCGCTTTTTAAAAATCCAGCTTTTGTCAAAGCTTCTCCAGTACCTCTAGCAGTTCCATCCCAACCACCACCAGCACCACCACCAATTACAAAGTGTAGTTTATCAATTGCAATTGAGTTGACTGTAGTTGTTGATAATAAAAGAGCGGCAGAGAATAAAACTGAAAAAAAAGATTTAATTAGTTTCATTATTTCCTCTCGTTGTTATAGTTAATTACATAGATTAAACATACTTTTAGTAATCTAGTCAACAACCAAAGATAGAGCACATGCAGAACGTGATTCCCTTTAACCGAGAAAGTTTTGGGCAATTATTATCAAAAAAATTTTTATTAGTTATTGTGATCTCTATTCCTAGTGCGATTGTCGCTGACTTTTTTAAGGTCCCACTTGCGTGGATGATTGGTCCGATGATAGCAACCTCTTTGATTGCCTTAAAAGGTTTTCAAGTAATAATGCCAAGGTTAGCCCTTAGCTCAATCTTAATTATCTTAGGATTACATATTGGAAACTATATTGATCAAAATTTACTTAATCAGATGGTTAATTGGATTTGGACCACAATTATAATGTTTTTTTATATTGTTATTAGCATTCTAATTGTTTCTAAATATTTACAAAAATTTTCTGATTACAAAGAAAAAACATCAATATTTTCTGCAGCCCCAGGTGCTTTAGGACCATTAATGATTTTAGCAGAGTATGAAAAATCAGATTTATCTCAAGTAGCTACAGCTCATTTAATTCGATTAATAATTATAATAACTTTATTCCCTTTTATAATAGTTAGTCTTTACCCAGCTGAAGCTTTAGAATTAGAAAAATTTGATTACATGTCTCAAAACCATTGGGAATTAATTATATTAATTATTGTTTCATTAGTGTTCATATTTTTTTTTGATAAATTTAAAGTTCCAGCTGCACTATTATCTGGAACACTAGTTGCAAGTGGAGTTTTACAAATATCTGACATCGCGTCATACAAATTACCTAATGCATCAATAAATTTTTGTTTATTAATTTTGGGAGCTTCTGTTGGATGTAGGTTTGCAAATAAAACATTTAAAGAAGTGGCAAATAACTCTTTTCATGGATTAGTCGCAACCATCCTTTTAGTTTTATTAGGTCTGATAGCAGCATACGTTGCTACATTTTTTGTAGATAATAACATTTTATCGCTGATCTTATCCTTTTGCCCCGGAGGTATTTATGAGGTAGCAGTAATAGCGATTGCTTTTGACCTTGAGCCAGATTTTGTTGCTTTTCATCATATTATAAGATTGTTATTTATACTCTTTGTCGTGCCAGTGATTTTAAGAATAATTGAAAAAACTAGGTTAAAGAATTAGATAATCTTTCAAAAACTCTTTCAGCACTTAAGTTTTTTAGATCCGTAACTTCAATTGGTTTAAAATTTTCTCTTTCAATACTCACTTTGTAAGCTGTTGTGTGTTTGCCAAATAATGTAAGACCTTTAGCTCCCACATGAGCTGCTATATGCGCAGGACCAGTATCATTTGCAACAACAAATGAACTATCTTTTATCAAGGCAGTAAGTTGAGAAATATCTAGCGCTCTTCCATTATCCAGTAAAGCTAATGCATTAATATTTTTTGCTTCACTTATTTCAGTTGGTCCAGGAGCTGTAATAACTTTATATTCTTCTCCATACTTGTTCGATATTAAATCAATAAGCTTGTTGTAATAAGGCCATTTTTTAATCGTTAAATGAGGTGAACAGAAAGGAAATAATAAAATATATTTTGTTATTTTATAAAAGTTTTTAATTTCACTTATGTCTTTAGCAGCCCAATTAAAATCTGGCCTTAATGTATTCAATGTACTTAATCCTGAGTCTTTCAATTGATGTTCAAATCTTTCGAGAACAGAATTTTTGTCAAATTCACTTTTATTTTTTTCTGCCGGTAAAGTCGTTGCTGAGCTCGACCATATTTCCTTACCTGCTTTTGGAAAAAGAATATTCTTATAAAAATTAGTTCTAGATGAATTTTGCAAGTCAAAAACTTTAGAAAATTTATGTTTTTTTATTTCACGCATTAAAAAATATAAATATATTAAATTAAACCTAGGTAGTCTTTTGTCTAAAATAACATTATGAATAAATGGATTTTTTTTGAATAAATCAATAAATGGTTTTGTAGTAAGAAGATGAATTTGATCATTTTTATGATTTTCAGATATGTCTTGAATAGCACCACTAGCTTGAGATATATCTCCTAAAGATCCGTGTTTGATAATTAGTATATTAGACATATTTATAACAAGATAACATAGTATTAAATTTTATGAATAAAATTATAGTGGAAGTTTCAGTTGGAGAACTTTTAGATAAAATTTCAATTTTAGAGATTAAAAAAGAAAAGATAAAAGATGCTGAAAAATTAAAATTCATTAATAACGAACACTCTATTCTTAAAAATCAGTTAGATGAAAATATCAAATCTGATGAAAAGCTGAATAACCTTTACCAATCTCTTAAAGTAATTAACTCAAAACTTTGGGTTATCGAGGATGATAAAAGACAATGTGAGAAAGAAAAGGATTTCGGTGAAAAATTTATTAAGCTTTCAAGAGATGTTCATTTTCTAAATGATGATCGGGCAAAAATTAAATTAGAGATTAACAATCACACTGGATCAACTATCAAAGAAATAAAAGAATACACCAGTTATTAAATCATTAATGGGACTTCATTTTTCAAAAGAGGAATTTAGAGTTAGAAAATCCAAAGTTTTAGACTCCATGAAAGATCAAAACATTGATGCTTTATTAATGTTTAGACAAGAGTCTATGTATTGGTTAACTGGTTATGACACATTTGGATATGTTTTTTTTCAAACATTAATTTTAGATAAAAAAGGAAACACAATATTACTGACTAGAGCTCCAGATTTAAGACAGGCACAAAATACATCCAATATTAAAGATATAAGAATTTGGGTTGATAAAGATGGATCGAACCCAACCGATGATCTTAAAGTTATTTTGGATGAGCTAAATCTTAAAGGAAAAAAATTAGGAATTGAATATGACGCTTATGGATTGACTGGAAAAAATACATTGAAGCTCAATAAGTCTTTAGAGAATTATTGTTCTGTTGAAGATAAATCAGACTTAATAACAAAGTTAAGAGTAGTGAAATCTAAAGAGGAAATTATTTATGTAAAAAAAGCTGCAGAACTGGCTGATCAAGCTTTAGATGAAGTTTGGAAATATGCTAAAGCCGGTGTGAATGAGTCTAAAATTTTAGCTGAAATGAATAAAGTTATATTTGAAGGAGGCGGAGATTATCCTGCAAATGAATTTATTATTGGTTCAGGAAAAAATGCTCTTCTTTGCCGTTATCAATCAGAGAAACAAACTTTAAATGATCAAGATCAATTAACTATAGAATGGGCTGGTACTTATAGACATTACCATTCAGCAATGTTTAGAACAATCCCTATTGGTAAAGCAGATCCCAAACATCATAAAATGCATGAGGCGTGTGTTGAAGCGTTAAAGAATTGCGAAAATAAATTAAAACCTGGAAATAAAATTGGAGAGGTTTTTGATATTCACGCAAAAACTTTTGATGATCTTGGTTTTAATAAAGCAAGAATGAATGCATGTGGATATTCTTTAGGTGCTACTTTCGCTCCAAATTGGATGGATTGGCCAATGTTATATACTGGAAATCCATATGTGATTGAGCCTGGAAATGTTTTTTTTATGCATATGATATTAATGGACTCAGAAAATCAATTAGCAATGAACTTAGGTGAAACTTATTTGGTCACTGAACAAGGTAACGTAAGACTTGGTAAACAAAAAATTGATTTAGTTGTGCTTTAATTAAAGCTGTATTTTTTTTCTAAAAACTTAATCACATTATGGATTATAAAGGTCATAAATAGATAAATACCACCAGCAACAATAAATACCTCAATTGGTTTAAAAGTTGTTGAAATTATATATTTTGCAACACCTGTAAGATCCATTATAGTGACAGTACTTGCTAAAGAAGTTCCTTTCATCATTAGGATAATTTCATTTCCATAAGCTGGTAAAGATTGTCTAATAGCGATAGGAATTTGAATTTTATAAAAAATTACTTTATTTGAGATACCTAAACTTTTACCTGCCTCTATTATTCCAGGTTTAATGGTTTGAAATGCTGATCTCAATATTTCTGAAGTGTAAGCACCCGTGTTTAGAGCAAAAGCAATTATTGCACACCAATATGGTTCTTTTAAAATTACCCATAAAACTGTCGATCTTAAGTATTCAATCTGACCTAATCCAAAATAAATAATAAATATCTGTACTAAAAGTGGTGTACCTCTAAAAACATAAGAATATCCATAAGCAAATCTATTGATGAATATATTTTTATTTAATCTTAGAATTGCAAAAAATAAGCCAATGAATAATCCAATTATTAAAGAAACTGAAAGAAGTTTTAAAGTTATTACAGCAGCATTTAGTAACTTTGGAAAACTATTAATCATTAATTCAAGATCCATTAGTACCCCCTACTATATTTAACTTCTAATCTGTTAATTAATTTCATACTCACAAAAGTAAGTAGTAAATACAAAGCTGCAGCAAATGAATAAAAGAATAATGGATCTCTCGTTGATCCAGCAGCAATATAAGATTGTCTCATGATTTCAACTAAACCTGTAACTGAAATTAGAGAAGTGTCTTTTAGAGTTATCTGCCAAACATTACTTAGATTTGGAATAGCTAATCTTAATGTTTGAGGTAAAATAATTTTAAAAAATTTTCCTAATTTATTTAAACCTAAAACATTGGCAGCTTCGAACTGACCTTTATCAATTGATTGAATTGCTCCCCTAAAAACTTCAGTTGAATAGGCACCGGAAATTATTCCAATTGCAAATGCACCTGTTATAAATGCATTTATTTCAATATACTCATTATAACCAAATATTGATGCAACAAACATAACTGCACCAGTTCCACCAAAAAAGAAAAGATAAATTACTAATAATTCTGGAACACCTCTTATTATAGTTGTGTAAGAATTAGCTATAAAATTTAAAAACTTATTTTTAGATAATTTTAATGGAGTAAAAATTAACGCAAAAAGAAAACCTATAATCATTGCTGTAATTGAAACAGCTATAGTCATTAGAGTGGCACGAAATAACTCGTCACCCCAACCAGTATCTCCGAATGCTAGAAGTTCCATATAGATTGGCGACTATACATTATAGTCGCCAAATCTAAAATTAATTACATAGAGGCATCAAAACCAAACCATTTAGTAGCTATTCTACTAATGTCTCCGTTTTTTCTAGCCTTCTCGATTGCTTTGTTAAATGCTTTTAATAATTCAGTGTCATCTTTTCTGATTCCAACTCCAACACCATTACCAAATGCTCCACCTGAAAAAGTTGGACCTACAAGAACAACTGGTTTACCAGATTTTTCAGCATAATCTGTAAAAGCAACTGCAGCTGCTAATGCAACATCGCATCTTCCTGAGGCTAAGTCTAAGTTGACTTCATCTTGAGTTTTGTAAGTTCTTAGATTTATTTTTCCTACGTCACCAGACTCTAAAAAGTTTTGGTGAATAGTTGCTGTTTGTGTACAAACAGTTTTACCAGCAAGTGCACCCGTTAAAGTTTTTAAAGTTTTTTTAACACCTGAACCCCCTAAAGTAAGATTGATTCCCTCTGGAGTGTCCATACCTTCAAGGTCAGAACCTTTCATAACTGCTAAAGATGCAACTTCATCTGCATAACCTTGTGAAAAGCTAATAGCTTTTTGTCTTTCAGCAGTAATAGACATACCTGCCATAATTGCATCAAATTTTCTCATAATTAAAGCTGGTATCATTCCATCCCAATCTTGTTCAACAATCTCACATTGTTGTCCAATATATCTGCAAAGTGTGTAAGCTAATTCGACTTCAAATCCGATTAATTTACCTGATGCATCTTTAGAATTCCATGGAGGATAAGCACCTTCTGTTCCAATTTTAATTTTATCAGCATTAACGTTTCCAATAATTAACAATGAAAACAAAACTGAAAAAATAATTTTTTTAAATATATTCATCATTCTCTCCTTTAATAAAAAAATATTATTTCACAAATCAGAGACTTTAAAAAGAAAAAACTAATGATTTATTGAAGATGAAAAATTCCAGGAACAATCAAAACTAGGTATATAAACCCTAGATAATTTGGTATTTCCGAAATGATGATGAAAAACATTCATCCAATTTTCAACTTGAAGAGGTTTTTTATCTTGACTGCCAACTTGTGCTGTGATCACACCTTTGGGTTTTAATATTCTTACTAAAGAATCCATATTCTTTGCAGCTAAATCTATACAAAACTGGTCATCATTTAAATCTACAAAAATATGATCATACGTATCGTCTTTTACTGAATTAATACTTTGAAATGCATCCCCCCAGACACATTTAACTGAATTTTTCTCTGTAGCTTTTTTTCCAATGTCCCCTAGATGTTTATTACAAACTTCAACTACTTCAGGATCAAGTTCATACCAATCGATAAAATTAAATTTTTTAGATATGCATTCTCTGGCAACGCCTCCATCACCACCACCAATGATTGCAGCTCTTTCATTGTTTTTATTTAATTTTAATCCTGCACCCACAAATGTTGAGCTGTACAAATGTTCATCAGACTCAGCTACTTGAATTTCACCATCAATAAACAATGATTTTCCGAATTGCTCTAACTCTAAAATCTCAATATGTTGACCCACCTTTGATTTAAAATCTTCCAAAACTTCATTTACAACATATGATTTTTGTAAACCTGGGGAACTGTAAATATCGTGATAAAGAGATCTTGTATCTCTGTTAAATTCTTTTTTGACAATTCTTTTGTGCTTAAATTCTTTTTTAACAATATCTATCGCTACTGAGGGACTGATTTTTCCACAAGTAAAGAAATCAAAACTTATAATTCCTTTTTCAGGAAATGTATGAAAACTGATATGACTTTCAGCTAATAATGCAAGAATTGTAAAGCCCTGCGGTTCAAACTTATATTTTGATATATTTAAGATTGTAACTTTAGCTACTTTAGCAATCTCATTGATAACTCTTTCATAAATTGATGGATCATATTCTTTATCGGTACCAATAATATCTAAAGTAATGTGCTCCCCTACTTTTATCATATTACCCTTTTTTATAATCTTTAGCTTTTTCCAAAACTTTTTTCATTTCTTCTAATGAAAGAATCTTTGGCTCACCTAACTTTAGTGCAATAGTGTATTGATGACAAATATTTTCTATCTCTTGTGCTAGTTCAAATGCTTGGTCTAGATTTTTTCCAAAAGCAACCTGTCCGTGATTAGACATCAAACAGGCACTTCTATTTTCTAAAGCTTTAATTACATTTTGTGAAAGTTCTTTTGTCCCAAAAGTAGCGTATTCAGCACATTTAATGTCTTCTCCTCCTGCAAGAGCAATCATGTAATGAAACGGAGGTATGGATTTTCCGTGTGAAGATACAGCTGTTGCGTGTGGAGAATGTGCATGAACAATTGCTTGGGCATCTTTTTTATTAACATAAATATCTCTATGAAATCTCCATTCTGAGGAAGGTTTGTTTACTGAATCGTTATTTTCTGCTTCTTCATTTAAACCCATAAAAACAATATCTTCTGGCTTTAATGTTTCATATTTTTTTCCTGATGGAGTAATTAAATAACCTTGAATATTATCTTGTTCTGCTCTCAAAGATATATTTCCTGATCGTAGCGGTGAAAGATTTGTAGAGTTCAATTTTAGAGAATGATCAATAATTTGATTTCTTTGGTCTAAATTCTTCATTTGAATAATTCTTTTAGTCCTTTTTCTGATGCTTCACATATGCCTTTTTCGGTAATTAATCCTGTAACATATTTTGCTGGAGTTACATCAAAAGCCAAATTCATAGCTTTACTTTTTTTTGGATAAATTTGTATTTTCTTTACATTTCCTTTTTCATCTAAACCTTCCACATGAGATAATTCCTCTGAATTTCTTTCCTCAATTGGGATATCTTTATGATCTTTTATATTCCAGTCAATTGTTGAGCTAGGTAGTGCAACATAAAAAGGAATTTTGTTATCGTGAGCTGCTAATGCTTTTAGATAAGTTCCAACTTTGTTACAAACATCTCCATTGGCTAGAGTTCTGTCTGTTCCAACAATACACATATCAACCTCTCCTCTTTGCATCAAAATTCCACCTGTATTATCTGCAATGATTGTATTCTTAATTCCTTCCTCATTTAATTCATAAGAAGTAAGATTTGCTCCTTGATTTCTTGGTCTAGTTTCATCTGCCCACACATGAACTGGGATACCTTTTTTATGCGCATGATATATTGGAGATGTTGCAGTGCCCCAATTTATTGTTGCAAGCCAACCTGCATTACAATGAGTTAATATATTAACTGTATCTTTTTTTTTATTATATATTTCCTCTATTATTTTAAGACCATTTAATCCTATTTTTTCGCAAAATTTTATATCTTCTTCGCATATATCTTTTGCTTCATTAAGAGCTATTTCTAAAATTTTATCACTATTTAAACCCGATAATTTATTCATCATTCTATCAACAGCCCATTTTAAATTTATTGCTGTTGGTCTTGAACTTATTAATTCAGCTGCAGATTTTTTCAAAAATGATTGATCATTATTTTCGATAATTGCCAAAACTAATCCATAAGCTGCTGTAGCACCTATCAAGGGTGCCCCTCTTACTTCCATTATTTTTATAGCATTAATTGCATCTTTAACTGTCTTTAGATCCTTTATGATAAATTGATGTGGTAGTTTTGTTTGATCAATAATTTTTACAACATTATCCTCAAACCAAATAGTACGATACTCTTTTCCTTCTATTCTCATTTATTTAGAACTCTACCCGCAACTGTTTTAAGTTTATCTATAGTTTTTTTTGTTCTTTTTTCTGGTGCAGTAATAATAGCAACATCCAAGCAATTGTTTGTTGGATCTTTAGGATCAATATGATTTTCAAAATTTTCTATCAAATTTTTAATCATATTTTTTGCTTTAGCCGCATTTCCTAAAAGAACTTTTATTACTTGTTGCACATCTACATTTTCATGATCTGGATGCCAACAATCATAATCGGTTACCATTGAAACAGATGCATACCTAATTTCTGCCTCTCTAGCTAATTTGGCTTCTGGCATATTAGTCATACCAATTACATCAGCTTTCCACGATCTATAAAGATTGGATTCAGCTAAAGTTGAAAATTGCGGCCCTTCCATTACTACATAAGTTCCGCCTCTTTGATATTCTATTTTTTCTTTCTTAATAGCTTCTTCACACGCATTCATCAGACCATTTGATGTTGGATGAGCCATAGAAACATGGGCAACGATTTCGTCATCAAAAAAAGTTTTGTTTCTTGCAAAAGTTCTATCTATAAATTGATCAACAATAACAAATTTACCTGGTGGTAAGTCATCTTTTAAAGATCCGACTGCTGATATTGAAACAATGTCAGAAACACCTAATTGCTTTAAAGCATCAATGTTAGCTCGAAAATTTATTTTTGAAGGTGAAATAAAATGCCCTCTTCCATGTCTCGGTAAAAAATAAACCTCTTTATTTTTATATTTTGTCTTTAAAATTTGATCTGAAGGTTTGCCCCAGGGAGTTTGTAAATCAACTAACTCTCTATTTTCAAATTCTTCAACATCATATAGGCCACTTCCACCAATAATTGCTAATTTATTTATTGTCATGTAAAATTTTTTAATTAATTATTAATATATAATTTACTCTTATGAATTTAAAAGATTTTATTAGATCAATTCCAGATTATCCAAAAAAAGGGATTTTATTTAGAGACATAACTACATTAATTAAAAATGAAAAAGCATTTTCTGAAGCAATAAATCAGATAGTTGAGAGAAGTAAAAACGTAAAATTTGATAAAATTGCAGCCATTGAATCAAGAGGCTTTGTCTTTGCATCCGCAGTTTCGTATATATTAAAAAAACCATTTGTGATGCTTAGAAAGAAAAATAAGTTACCAGCTGATGTTCACTCAGTGGATTTTGAGCTTGAATATGGTACTGCAACTATAGAGGTGCATAAAGATTCTATTGATGAAAATGATAATGTTTTGATAATTGATGATTTAATTGCAACTGGAGGAACTGCAGAGGCTGCAGCCAAGCTAGTTGAAATTTCTAAAGGAAAAGTTGCAGCTTTTATATTTGTAATTAATTTGTTTGATTTAAATGGTACTGATAAACTTTTAAAAAAAGGTTATAAAGTCGAAAACTTAATTGAATTTCCTGGTCATTAAATGGAGAAATTATCCAAAATTTCGAAATTATTTAATAAAATTTATTACAATATATTTGTAGAAAATTTTAAAGGTAAATTAGAATATAATTTTCCCTCAGATTATTATCGTTGGGATTTAATTAAATATCTAATAAGCAAATATAATTATATTGATTATTTAGAGATTGGCTGTGATCAAGATCAGTTATTTTCTAAAATTGATATCCAAAATAAAGTTGGAGTTGACCCAGTCAGTGGTGGAAATTTAAGAAAAACAAGTGATGAATTTTTTAAGGCAAATAATAAAAAATTTGATTTGGTCTTTATTGATGGATTACATACTTATGAACAAGTCAAAAAAGACATAATAAATTCTTTAGATTGTTTAAAAGAAAATGGAGTAGTTTTAGTTCATGATTGTATGCCTGATTGTATGAGTAAACAAGCTGTTCCAAGATATAGAATGACTTGGAATGGTGATGTTTGGAAAGCAATAGTAGATTTAAGACATAATGGTGATTTAAATATTTATACTTGTGAAATAGATCAAGGAATTGGGATAATTAAAAAAGAAAAGAATACTTCAATTCTTAAAATTGATAAGAAAATCAAAGATCTAAAATTCAAAGATTATTATGAAAATTTTAATAAATATTTACGAGTGATCAATATTAATGAATTTAAGAAAATGTTTTAAATGAAATTAAGTATTATTATTTATAAATTCAGATATATAATTTCTTAAAGATATTTTTCCATAATGTTTATAAATTTTGTTAGTTAAATTCATTTTAGTAAGAGCTGAAGCATATCTTTCCCCAGGTCTTTTATCTAAATATTTTATTTTGGAATTGAACATTTTAGCAACCTCTATTATCGAGTAAGACTTTTTACTCGTTATACTATAGTGTCTACAACAATTCTTTTTCCACGCATTGTAACAAACTTCTACAGTATCATCGATGTGAGTAAACCTTCTTGTTTGTGTACCTGGCTTGACAATTGTTAAAGGTTTTTTTTTTATAAATTGATCTTCAAATATTCCTATTACAGTCGACATTGGGCCTGTAGATATCTGGTTGGGTCCATAAACGTTGTAAAAATAAATAATTTCATACTTAAAATTGAACCACCTTTTTAAGTTTTCTAACAACTCTAAATTTTTTGCTTTTGTGAAAGAATAAGGTGATAAATTTTTATCTTGTCCTTTATTCCCTAAAGATGCAGAGGTTGCTGAATAGATTAGTTTTATTTTATGCTTTAAGCAAAAATTAAAAACTGCATTTGTACCTATTGAGTTTGAGTATATACAATCATTCATTCTTAAAAAGCTTTGATAAATTCTCGCAAATTCACCAAAATGAAAAATAGATTTAATTTGTTTTGGGTATTTAATTAATTTAAAAATATTTGCAGTGCTACCTTTGATATATTTTACTCGGGGATTTCGAATATGATTAGATTTTTTTCCAGATGTATAATTATCTAAACTTAAAATTTCATATTGTGTCTTTTTCAAAAGTAGTTTGATTAAATTCGTTCCAACAAAACCAGCTCCACCAGTGATAAGAATTTTTTTATTTTTCTTCATTACTAATTCGAATATAACAGATTTAACAAATTAATTTAATGTTGGTCTATACCATGATTTTTTTAATAAAACAGAATTAATAATACCCAAAAGTCTATGCTTATGTATTTCACTTTTGTATTTCTTAAAAAAAATGGAGTAAAAAACAAACTTTAATAATGATGAAAAAAATTTCGGTAAAATTTTAATTAGAGCAATTATATAACCATTGTGTTTTTTATTAAAATAAAATGTTGACCACATCCAATGCCAGTTTCTAGACAACTCCATAGGTCTGTTTAATTCTGGCATATGTGAAGAGCCCCCAAAATGTCTTACTTTTATGGAAGGATCGATAAATATCTTTATATTCTTCAAACGCAACCTTTTACATAAATCTATTTCCTCCAAATAAAGAAAAAAATTGTCATCAAAAAAATTACACCCTTTCAAATTTTTCATATGAAAAAACATTGCAAAACCTTTAACATATTCAACTTCTTTTATGTCTAAGTCCTTAATGGCGTCAAAATTATCGTATCTTTCATCAACAGAAACTGGTGCTAAAATTCCAAAATCTAAGATTTGATTTGCTGTTACAAAAAAATTTTTAATACAATTTTTCTCTAAAACTACATCCGGATTTAAAATCAGAGCAAAATCAGTTTTTACCTTAGATAATGCAAGATTATTTCCACCTGAATAACCTAAATTTTCTGTCGGTAAAATGCAACTAACATTAGGATATTTTTGTTCTAAATCTAATTTTAGAATTTGATCCATTGAATTTTCAATAATTATTATTGGAAACTTCTCATCTATTGATTTTATACATCTATGAAGTATGTCTCCACTTTTGAATGAAACAATTACAATTGTTAGGTCCATTTAAGATATTTAATATATTGTTACAGTTTTGAAAATACTATAGTTGTATCTTATATGAAAAAAAGAGTTTTAATTACTGGAGGAGCAGGTTTTATTGCCCATCACACTATCAAGCATATCCTAAATAATACTGATTGGGAAATCGTCTCCTTAGATAGGTTAGACTACTCAGGAAATTTAAATCGAATATCAGATATGATGACTGAAATTTCTGAGAAAGATAAAAAACGACTAAGAGTTGTTCATCATGATCTTCGAGCAGAGGTAAATGATATGTTGGCAGCTGATTTAGGAAAATTTAATTTCATTTTACACATGGCTGCATCTAGTCATGTTGATAGATCAATTACTGATCCTTTGACATTTGTATATGATAATGTAGTTGCAACCTGCAACATATTAAATTTTGCAAAGAAAACTAAAAATTTAGAGCTATTTGTATATTTTAGTACTGATGAAGTTTTTGGTCCAGCACCAAATAAAGTTAAATATAAAGAAAGAGAAAGATACAATTCTACTAATCCTTATAGTGCAACTAAAGCGGGTGGTGAAGAATTGGCAGTGGCTTTTGAAAATAGTTATCATATGCCAATTTTCATAACACATACAATGAACGTATTTGGTGAAAGACAACATCCTGAAAAATTTATTCCAAAATGTATCATTAGTGCAAGAGATGGTTTGAATGTAGAAATTCATAGTAATAAAAATAAAACTAAAGCTGGGAGCAGGCATTATATTCATGCATCAGATGTAGCAGATGGATGTTTGTTCTTGATTAAAAATCGTAAAAAAATAATTAAAAAAAATAAAATAGATTATGGTGGAGCGAAATGTCCAAAATTTAATTTGGTAGGTCCTATAGAATTAGATAATCTCGAACTAGCAAAATTAATCGCAAAGTCTGTTGGCAAAAAATTAAAATATAAAATGGTTGATTTTCATTCAAGTAGACCTGGTCATGATCTAAGATATGCTTTAGATGGTAATTTAATGAAAAAATTGGGATGGAAACCAAAAGTCTCCATAGAAGAAAGAATAGATCAAGTAGTTAACTGGACTTTAAAAAATAAAAGATGGTTAAAAATTTAACTCAAATGGTAGCGGGAAGTGGGATCGAACCACTGACCTCGGGCTTATGAGTCCCGCGCTCTAACCAACTGAGCTACCCCGCCTTTTGATGAGATTTATAATAGTTTAATAATTTGATTCAATATTTATTAATCAGGTAAAAGTTACAATTTACTGAAAATTTACTAATTTTTTCTTAAAAAATTATTAAACCAAATAAAATCAACCCTGTAGAAGCAGCTGCTGAAAAATACAATTTTTTTCTGTTTTCATTTTTTTTATTAACTGCAATTCTGTTCAGAAGCACGTTTATGTTGCTACTTTTTGATTGAGTTGATGGTGGATCTTTTTCAAGGTATCTAGCTATAAGCTTTTCTTTAACGTTAATACCTGAATTTTTCATAAATTTATTTAATCACGTATAACTGATTTTTGCAAATTTCTTAGAAAGAAAGATAAATTCCAAAGGACCCCACACCAATTATCAGCAACGATAAAATGAAAATATTTTTTTTGAGTTCCTTTGCTTCTGTTTCCTCTAGCTTTGACTATAGAATATTTATATCAACTCTCTTCTTTAATGTTTTTAAAGGCTTTTCAGCAACATCAACATCATTTGGGGTCTCGATGCTAGTATTTGTCTCTGCAAAGCCTTTATTATTCATGAGAGAATTAGTACATCAAAATATCAGTCGAACAATTTTCCTGAAGTTCAATTTGGGTCACTATTAGATTGACATGTGTTCAATTTGGGTCAATATTCTCGAATTCAAATTTTATGAGTTTAGAACAAATCGATTTCAGTAAAACCTTAACCGACGATCAGGTTTATGAAAGTATAATGAATAACTACTCTGAATTAGCTAATGAATGGATATCACATCAGTGGAATTGGATGAACAATGTGTACTGGGCTTTTAATGATCACTACAAATACATGATTATAATTTCACTAATAGAAAAAACACTGCAATTTTATGATCAGATGAATGTTCAACAATCGTATGAAGAATATTATTCTAAATCATATGTTCAAATAGATAAGTTTAGTATTACTGAATTATGTGAGAAATTAGATCTACCAAAAGAAACGATAAGAAGAAAAGTTTTAGAACTTGAGAAAGCAGGTGTTATTAAAAGAGATAAAAAAAAGATTATAATTGACGGTAAAGCATTTTCTTTTGTTAAACCTCAAAATCAAATTAAACTTTCATCAAAATATATCTATTTAGTGGCTGAAGCTTTATATAGAGATAAGCACTTTTCAAAAAAAATTGATGTGAAGACAATAGAAAGTTTAATCAAAAAAAAATTTACATTATGTTGGCGGTGGTTTTATCGAATGCAAATACCATTAATAATTGGATATCACAAATTCATGCAAGACCTGAGCACGTTTCATGTTTGGGGAACCATTTGTATGAACCAATCATTAAATGTAACAAAAAATTTAAAAAATTCAGAGACAAAAAAATTACCATTAGATTATGGTGCGGCTAATAAAATGCTAATTGATAATGTTGGCTCAGTTTCAGGTATAAGCGCAATGTCAATTTCTGATATGACATTAATACCAAGAGCTACTGTAATAAGAAAATGTAAATATTTAATGAAAGACGATTTAATTAAACTTAATGAAAAAAAACAATACGTTTTATCCTCATTCAATTTTAAGAAAATTTTACCTTACCAAACTGAAGCTTTTAAGTTTAAAGCTAAATTTATACGTAAAGTTCTAAATCTTCTTGTAATTTCATAAATCTTAAATAAATTATAGACGTTATACTATTACACTGAGGGGTCATGGAGATAGTAACAAAAATAGCACCTATCATACTCGCATTAATAATGTTGGGTTTAGGTTTGGGATTAAAGATTGATGATTTTACGAGAATATTAAAAACTCCAAAGGATTTTTTTGTAGGTTTTTTTTCTCAATTAATTATTCTTCCATTAGTTGCTTACTTATTAATTATTATTTTTAAAGTACCACCTGAAATAGCAATTGGAGTTATGATTATCGCTGCTGCACCAGGCGGAGTAACATCTAATATATTAACAAAATTTGCTAACGGAGATGTTGCTTTATCTATTTCTTTAACAGCTGTAATCAGTTTAATTTCTATTATTACTGTTCCTCTTATAATTTTTACATCTGCTGATTTATTTGGAATTACTGATATTTCTCAAAATATTTCAATGACTGGTATAGCGCTAAAAATGTTTTTGGTTGTAACTGTTCCGGTGATCTTAGGGATGATTATTAGAAAATTTGCTGAAAATTTTGTAAATTCGAAAATTCAAATATTTGAAAAACTCAACATAATATTATTTGTTATTTTTTTTATAGCTGCGTTTTATGAAGAAAGAGATAGTTTTATAGATTTTCTAATGCAAGCAGGTTTCATTACTTTTATTCTAAATTTGACAATGATGATTGTGGCTTATTACCTTGGTAAAAGTTTTGCCTCAGGAATAAAACAACAAAAATGTATTGCTTTAGAATGTGGATTACAAAATGGTACTTTAGCAATATTTGTTTCTACACAAATATTCGGTACAGATATAGTCTACATAACTCCAACAGCTGCATATGCTTTGATTATGTACATCACTGGTTTTATATTTGTTTTTCTTTTAAAAAATAAAGTTTAATTTGTCTTAAAATTGGTCTGTTTTATTGGTTTATTAATCAATTCAATTTCGTATTTCCTTTTCTCAACCTCGATAAATAATTTACTATCTCTCAATTTTTCATTGGAAAAATCGTTTTTGATGTAACCAAAAGTCAGATTTTTCTTAAAGTTAAAAGAGTAATTTCCTGAAGTTGATCTACCTATTATCTTATCTTCTAAATAAATAGGCTCATCATGAAGTAATAGTGGTTCTCCTGGTTTACTATCTTTTAATGTAAACATAGCAAATCTTTTTTTGATCTTCTCATTATTAATTTTTTCAAGAGCTGACTTACCAATAAAATCTACATTTTTTTTATTACTGATTGTAAAAGATAAACCTGCTTGATATTGATTTTCCTCAGGTGAAATATCGTGTCCCCAATGTAGAAAGCCACTCTCCATTCGCATAATATCCATTGCGTGCATACCACAATTTGAAAGATTAAAATTTTTACCTTTTTCTATAATTAATTCATAAATTTTTTTCGCATCATTAGCTTCAACGTAAAGTTCATATCCTAACTCCCCAACATAAGACAATCTCTGTGTCCAAATTTTAATATCCTCGATTGAAATAAATTTTGCTGTTCCAAATTTGAAATATTCATTATCAAAATTATCTTTACTTAATGAACTTAAAAGATTTCTGCTTTTGGGTCCAAATAAACCAAAAACACAATAATCATCAGTTACATCTTTCAATTTAATATCTTTATTTAGATGTTTTTTGATGTGGTGCTTGTCTCTTTCTCTTGTTGCGGCAGAACTAATTATTCTAAAATGGTTTTCATCTATCGCCACTATAGTTAAATCAGTCTCAATACCTCCATCTGAATTTAACATATGAGTATAGGTGCATTTACCAACATCTTTCTTAATATTTGCAGTACAAATTCTTTGTAATTCTTGATGGGCTTTATCAGATTTAATTTCAAACTTTGAAAAGGGAGTTAGATCAAATAGACCAACATTTTTTATTGTATTACTTGTTTCATACTCAGCTGAGGGATACCAACTTTGATAGTTATAACTATATTCATACTCTGCCTTTTCACCATCTAGTGCAAACCACATGGGTCTTTCATATCCACCAGATACACCGAAACAGGCTCCAAAACTTTTCAAATTATCATGATGTGGAAGTTTTTTTATATCTCGAGAAGTTTTGTGTTGTTTAAAGGGCCAATGCATTCCATACAAATCTCCTAATGATTCTGTAATTCTTTTTTTGATAAAACCTAGTTCAGAATGAAACTTTTGAAATCTTTTTATATCGTAACTAAAAATATCTTCATTAATATGACCAGTCATCAACCACTCTGCTGTAACTTTACCAACGCCACCGCCACTGCCAATCCCAATACTATTTAACCCGCAACATACAAAAAAATTTTTAATTTCAGGCACTTCTCCTAATAAAGTATTGGTATCAGGAGTAAAAGACTCTGGACCTGAAAAAAATTTTCTTATTCCAGCAGTTTCTAAAATTGGAAATCTTTTAATTGCTGAAGCTAAATAGGGTTCAAAATGTTCAAAATTTTCTTGAAACTCACCAAAGGAAAAATCTTCTGGAACTTTATTAGTATTATTCCAAGCAGGAATTGAATTTCCTTCAAAAATTCCAACGAGTATTTTTCCTGCATCTTCTTTTATATATGTTCGATTATCAAAATCTCTTACCACTGGTAAAGTTTTAGATAAATTTTCAATTGGTTCAGTAATGATGTAAAAATGTTCTGCAGGATATAACGGAATACTGACACCGGCTTTTTCTCCTATTTGCCTAGACCACATACCTGAGGCTAAAACAATATATTCACATTCAATTTTTTGCCCTTTAACTTTAACTCCAGAAATTTTTCCATCTTTCGTTAAAATTTCCTCGACCGGTGACTTTTCAAAAATTTGTGCACCCTCCATTCTTGCTGCTTTAGCCAACATATGTGTAACACCCGAAGGATCTGCAGCACCATCGCCTGGCATTAAAATTCCTCCTATGACATCATCGGTATTGATTATGGAGTAGTCTTTTTTAATTTGATCTTTATCTAAAATTCTTACATCAACATCATAAAGTTGTGCTGTCGTTGCTTGTCTTTGAAGTTCTTGCCATCTGCCTTTATGTTGAGCGATTGAAAGTGCTCCGTTTAATCTTAACCCTGCAGAATGATCAACTTTTTTTTCAAGTTCTTTGTATAAATCTAAAGTATATTTTCTAATTTTTGTGACTGCTGCAGTAGGACCCAACTGACTTACTAAGCCTGCTGCATGCCAAGTTGTTCCTGACGTTAATTGATCTCTTTCTAAAAGGATTGTGTCTTTCCAACCAAATTTAGCTAAATGATAAGCAACAGAGCAACCTACTACCCCACCTCCTATCACAACAACTTTTGTGCTACTTGGAAGTTTTTTTTCCATTTAATTAGTTATTGATTGCATCTCCTGGATTAACATATTCATGTCCAAAAACATCTGCAACCGCTTTATAAGTCACATGACCCTTGTGAACATTTAATCCCGCTAAAAAGTTTTTGTCTTCTCCAAGAGCTTTTTGATAACCTTTGTTAGCTAATTTTACCAAATAAGGAAGTGTTGCTTTATTTAATGCTATAGTAGATGTTCTTGGAACTCCACCTGGCATGTTCGCTACACAATAGTGAACAACATTATCCACTATAAAAGTTGGATCATTAAAAGTTGTTGGTTTACTTGTTTCCACACATCCACCTTGATCTATAGCAACATCAACAATTACAGAGCCTCTTTTCATTAATTTAAGCATATCTTTAGTAACTAATTTTGGTGCCTCTGCGCCAGGGATTAAAACTCCTCCCACGATTAAGTCCGCCTCGGCTACTAACTTTTTTAAATCTATTTTGTCGCTTTGTTCTGGAATTATTTTATCTCCAAACATTTCAACTAATTGTTTTAATCTTGCTTCTGATTTATCAACAACATGAACTTTTGCCTTCATACCAGTTGCTATTGTTGCAGCATTTTCACCCACAACACCTCCACCTAAAATTAATACATTTGCGGGCTCACCACCTGGAGCTCCACCCAATAATACTCCCCTGCCTCTTTGATTTTTTTCTAAACAATGTGCTCCTGCTTGAACTGACATACGTCCAGCTACAGCACTCATGGGTGCTAACAAAGGAAGTCGTCCATTATCATCTGTAATAGTTTCGTAAGCAATATTAATACTTTTTGATTTTACCAAACCCTCAGTTAATTCTTTTGCAGCAGCCAAATGTAAATAGGTATAAACAATTTGATTTTCCCTAATCATTTCAACCTCAACTTTTTGAGGCTCTTTAACTTTAACAATTATCTCAGCGTCATTAAAAATATCAGTAGCTTTTTCTATAATTTTGGCCCCGGCATCTTTGTACTGATCATTATCGAAACCTGCTTCAAAACCTCCATTATTTTCAACTAAAACTTCATGACCCTCTGAAACGAGAGTTTTTACACTATCCGGTGTCAGGCCAATTCTATTTTCTTGAGGTTTTATTTCTTTAGGTACGCCAATTCTCATTAACGAAATTTAATTCTTTTTACTCTTTGCGTAATTAGTAATTCCAGTTCTTAGTTTTTCTATGATTTCATCAATGTGTTTTTTTTCACAAATAAACATTGGTGCTATAATTAAGCAATCACCAGTCGCTTTGAAATTAACTCCTGCATCGTAACAATGTTTGAAAGTAGCTAAACCTGCTTTACCAGGTCTGCCATCAGTTTTAATATCTATTCCACCCATCATTCCATAACCTCTTATGTTATCTACTACATCAATATCTTTAAGAGAAAATAGACCTTCTTGGAAATAAGGAGCAAGTTCTTTTGCTCTATTAAAAATATCTTCTTTTTCAAAAATATCTTGAACGGCTAATGCTGCAGCTACTGATACAGGAATTCCTGAATATGTATAACCATGAAATAATTCTATTGCACCTTTTGGAGAATTATCCATCACTGCATCATAAATTTCTTCTTTACATGCAACTACACCAAAAGGAACTATTCCATTCGTTGTTGCTTTTGCCATTGTCATTATGTCAGGTGTTACACCAAATTCTTGAGCTCCAAAAGCTGAACCAGTTCTTCCCCAACCCGTAATAACTTCATCAAAAATTAAAAGTATTTTATGTTTGTCACAAAGTTCTCTTAGTCTTTGTAAATATCCAACTGGTGGCACTAATGTTCCTGTTGAACCTGCAATAGGTTCTACAATACAAGCTGCAATATTTTCAGAACCAAAATTAGTACAAATTCTCTCTAAATCATTCGCAATCTCAGCTCCTGTTTCAGGTTGACCTGAAATAAATTTATGTTCATCTAAATGTGTATGTCTCATATGAACAACACCTGGCATCAATACACTTGCATACGCTTTAACGTTATTGATCATGCCACCTACTGATGTGGCTCCAATATTCATTCCATGATAAGCACGTTCTCTTCCAACAAATCTAAATCTTTGTCCCTCACCTCTTGCTTTATGGTAAGCGATACTAATCTTAATTGCAGTTTCTACTGCAGTTGATCCACATATCGTATAAAAAATTTTGTTTAAATTTCCAGGTGTGTGTTTTGAAATTCTTGTTGCTAATTCAAACGAACCACCAAAACCTTGTTGAAACGGCTGACAATAATCAAGAGTATTTAGTTGATTAGTTATAGCTTCAATGATTTCTTTTCTTCCATGTCCCAAAGGATTACAAAATAATCCTGAACTTGCATCAATTTGTGTTTTGCCATGATGATTTTTTAAATAAACACCTTTTGCCTCAACGATTAGTTTTGGATTTTCTTTAAAATCCTTATTAGATGTAAATGGCATCCAATGTTCATTAAGTGAATTAGGTACTGATGTTCTTTTTTCTGAGCTCATAATTAAATTTTAAAATACTTAATAAATGAATCCTTAGACTAAATAACTTAAATTAACCACCAAAATAATGTCACAACTTAAAGTTGTGTAACTATAATGATCATTTTTTTGTTTTACATATAGGTCAAATTAATCTTAAAATTGAAACATATAAATAAACAAGGAAGAGGCATAAATGAAAAAAATAATAAGTTTTATTCTTGGATGTTTTGTAGCTCTTAATCTTTCAATTTCTGTTGCTAATTCAGCAGCAAATGAAGTTAGAGTTGCTTACTTCTTAGAGTGGCCAAGTCCAAATCTAGAGGACATGATGAAGAAAAACTTCGCAAAAGCTCTAGGGGTTCCAGTAAAGTGGACTAACTTTACTAATGGTGGTGCTATGACTGATGCGATGTTAGCAGGAGATATTGATATTTCTTATTCTCAAGGTCTAGTTCCATTTATTAACGCTGTAAAATCTAAAGCACCTATCAAATTAGTTGATATTGCTATGGAATACGGAATGGGCGGAACAACTTGTGTTACATCTAATGCATCTGGAATTACAAAAGCCAACGCAACTGAATTAGAAGGTAAAAAAGTTGCTGTTCCACTTGGAACAATGGCAGAATATGTTTTTGATGAGAGTATGAAAGTTGTTGGAGCAGATAGAAAAAAAATGGACATCATTCAAATGGACCCTGAAGAAGGTGCTGCTGCTTTAGTAAGCGGTGATGTTGTAATGGCATGTTTATTTGGTGGTAATTCTATTAAAGCTGCTACTGCAGTTGGATCTAGATTACTAACAGTTCAAGAAGCTAGAGACGCAGGTATCCTAGGGATTGATATTACTTCTGTAACTACAAAGTTTATGAAGGAAAACCCAGGAATGTTAAGAACTTTCGTTGAAGTAACTCATGAAGCTAATGCAAGATATAGAGCTGGAAAAAGCGATATGAATGCAATGTCAAAAGCTTCAGAAATGAAAATTCCTGACATGAAAGAAACTTTAAGTGGTTTCAAATTTCTAACTCCAGAGGAAACAAAAAGTTCTATGGAAAGTGGAAATCTTGATGCATTTCTAAAAGGAATGGGAACACCAAGAGGAAACGTAGATACAAGTTTCTTACCTTTATAATCTAAAGGTAATTAAAATTTAAATAGGCGCCAATTTTATATTAAATTGGTGCCTATTTTTTTACTATAAATTCTAATATAAAGTGAACAAATGAGTGATCTAGTTTCTCAAAACCTTAACATGATTTTTAAAACTCCAAAAGGAGAAACAGTACACGCTTTAAAAGATTTAAATTTTACTCTTAAAAAAGGAGAACTGTTAACAGTTCTTGGACCATCAGGTTGTGGAAAAACAACTTTATTAAATATTACAGCGGGATTTATTCGACCAACTTCTGGAAGTATTACTTTAAATAGTAAAGAGATTGATGGACCCGGTGTAGAGCGAGGTATGGTTTTTCAGCAAGGTGCGTTGTTTGAATGGTTAACAGTTGCTGAAAATGTCAACTTTGGATTAAGAATGAAAAAAAAAGATCCGATTGAAACTCAAAAAAAAGTTGATGAATGGTTAGAAATCGTTGGCTTAAAAGGTTTTGGTAACACCCCAACCTATCAACTTTCTGGGGGTATGCAGCAAAGAGTGGCTCTTGCAAGATGTTTGATTAATGATCCCGATCTAATTTTAATGGATGAACCTTTAGGAGCCCTTGATGCATTAACAAGAGAAAAAATGCAGTCTCTAGTTTTAAAAATTTGGAAAGAGACAGGGAAAACAATTATTTTAATTACTCACTCAGTTGAAGAAGCTCTGTTGCTTGGTGAGAGATTATATGTGATGGCACCTCGACCTGGGCGAATTCATAAAGAATACAAACTTCCATTTGCTTCAATGGGACTGAAAGAAGATCTAAGAGAGATTAAAAAGAACAAAGATTTTTCTGCAAAACGTGAAGAAATATTAGAAATGATTTGGAATATGGAAGAAGAAATCATGGGGAAAGAAAATTAAATGTTAACTCAAATCGTCACCTTTTTAATTTTTTTTGCAGTAATTGGCTGTATTCTTTATGGAAGAAGATTAATCAAAACGGAAAAGGTCGATGCTGTTTTTGGAAATCCTGAAAGAGCAAGAGGTGGTACTCACTGGATTATAGTCGGAAGTAGCTTTCTATTATTGGTATGGCTTTACTATTCTTGGGATATTGCGAAAGGTTTTTACCCAAAATCAGCTAATGAACTTTGTCAAGTAGCAAAGGTTAACGACTCTTTACTGGGTTTGAAATATCAATTTCCAATAGAGGAACGTGAATTTAAAAGTACTGCTCAAATTAAGAAAGAAAATAAAAATCTTAAAGCGACTTTAAATGAAATCAAATTTTCTGAAGATCTTAACCTGCAACAAAAAACAGATCTTACAGAGTTTATCAACAAAACTATTCAACTAATTCCTTTATTAACTAATGAGGATTTAATTGAAAATGATACGAAATTTAAAATAGATGACATTACTGGTAAAATTAACTTATTAACTGAAAATTTTAGAAAACCTGAATATCCTTTTGAAACAGAACAAGAAGCCAATGAAAGACTTAAAGCAGTAAGTGAGCAAGGAGATTGGGGAATTATAAAAGTTCAATCTGGAACAGGATCTATAGAAAATACTATCGAAGTACCTTTAGTTCCGGAGACTAAAAGAGGTTTAAAATTTGATGCTGCCGCAAAAGAATTACAAATTATTAGTGATGAATTCTTTAAGTTAAGAAATCATAATCCACAATTTAAAGATAAAATAAAAGAGCTCAAAGATGAAATCAAAGCTTATCGAAAAAATTTAGATGATACTCAAGAAGTAGCTTCAACTTACGCCAAAGATATTGTTAAAATTGCACGACGAATAGAATTTGCAAGTATATATCCACCCAATGCATTAAATGAAATGCAAAATGCAATTATCAATTTTGATGTTGCCCAAAAAGAAGCTCAAGGTGGGTTGAGATTTGTAGATATATTTTTATTTCCAGCTGGCACTATTGTTGCAAGTGGGCCAAGCTGTTCGGAACAAGGATCTGGTAGATGGCTACCTAAGCCATCAGATACATTTGATAAGTTCATGCTTATGCTTAAACCGAGTGTAGGTTATAAAGAAATTCCTCTACTATGGATAGAACTGGTTGATGTTAGTAAAATGATTGGTTTTATTTTACCAGATTGGATTGCTGATATTTTACCTGGTGAATACCCAGTTCACACTCAAGATGGGATTGTTAAACAAAATTTTAAAGGCCAAGTTTTAAAATTAGTAACAGGAGACTTTAAGTTATTTAAAGTGCCTGTACCTTATGGTCATATCTGGGATTCTTTTTTAAGAGTATTTTTAGGGTTAGTGTTTGGAATATTGATTGGTGTACCACTTGGATTATTTATGGGATTAAATAGATTTGCCAAAGGTTTCTTTGATCCATTAATTGAGCTTTATAGACCTGTTCCCCCTCTGGCTTGGGCTCCTTTAATCATTTCAGTTTTAGGAATTGATAATACTGGAAAAGTTTTCTTGTTATTTATGGTGTCATTATCAATCATGATTATTTCCGCAAGAGCTGGTGCTTCTGGTACCCAGTTATCGAAAATTCATGCAGCTCACTCACTTGGTGCATCCAAAAAACAAATTTTAAGATATGTAATTTTTCCAAATTCTTTACCAGAAATACTTACAGGCATAAGAGTTGCCGTAGGAATGTGTTGGGGAACTTTGGTTGCGGCTGAGTTTTTAGCTGGAACAACAGGTATAGGATTTGTTGAAAACGTTGCTAAAAAATATTTCCAATACGAAGTGATTTGGATCACTATATTTATAATGGGAATGTTGGGTTTATTATTTGATGTTACTTTAAGAAAAATAATAGACAAAACAATTCCATGGCGTGGAAAAGGCTAATTTGAAAACAGAAAATCTTAAAAAAGAAGTTATCAAAATTTTTAAAAATCATGGATTAAGTAATCCTCATGCTGTTATTTCTGCTAATGCTTTGATTAATGCCGAGTTAGTTGGGGCTTATGGTCATGGTCTTTCTAGATTAAGAATGTATTGTGAAAGAATATCAAAAAAAGTTATCAACCCAAAACCTAGAATAAAAGTTAAAAAGATATCTCAATCGATTGCTCATATTGATGCTGATAATAGTATTGGCTTCGTTGCAGCAGATCTCGCGATTAGAAAAGCAATCGAATGTGCCAAAAAAACAGGTATCGGTTTAGTGGGTGTTAAAAATAGTGGTCACTATGGATTATCTGGTTACTACGCTGAACAAGCAGTCAAAAAAAATTTAATCACTATGATTTATACTAATGCTCCGCCTGCAATCGCTCCTTATGGTGCAAAAAAAAGTTTATTTGGAACAAATCCTATATGTTTTGGTTCTCCAACTGGAGCAAAGGTACCTTTTATATTAGACACAGCTATTGCAAAAATTAATAGAGGAAAAATTAGATTTGCAGCTAGAAATAATCAAAAAATACCAAAAGGTGTTGCATTAGATAAATTTGGCAAACCAACAACAGATGCAAAAAAAGCTCTTTACGGAGTTCAGTTACCTATTGCTGGTTTTAGAGGTTCTGGTTTAGCGTGGATGGTAGATATTTTGAGTGGTGTGTTAACCGGTGGAAATCATGCAGGTAAAGTTAAGGATCCTTTTGATGATTTTTCAGGTCCGCAAAATATTGGACATTTGTTTATCACATTTAAAACAAACTTATTTGTCAAAAACTATACTTCAAGAATTAAGAATAATATTAAAACAATTAAAAGATTGCCTAAAATTAAAGGAGTAAAAGAGATAATGTATCCTGGTCAAAATAAAGATAAAAGGTTTAAAATGAACTTAAAAAAAGAAATCAAATTGTCAAAAATTATTCAAAAAGATTTAATAGACTTAAAAGATTAATATGCTTTCCGATAAAGAAATTATTTGTCCTGATAACTTACTTAATGTCGCTCATAAAAAGAAAGGTGTTAAAGCTGGAATTGTTAATGCCGGAAAACCTCTTCCTATGCAATCAGTACAAGATGCTGTCAAAGAAAATCTAATTGAGCCAATTTTTATTGGTGATGAAAAAGAAATTAATAAATGTGCCCAGGATCTGAAATGGGATATCTCAAATTATGAGATAATCCATGAGCCTGTTGAAAATAATACAGCAACGATTGCTGCAAAACTAGCAAGCGAACAAAAAATTAGAATTATTGTTAAAGGACATATTCATACTGACGTTTTGATGAAAGAAGTTTTGAAAAGAGAATTTAATTTACTGGGAAAAACGAGATTAAGCCATATTTGGCATATGACTTTGGGGAAAGAAGATAAACCTTTAATAATTACGGATGGAGCATTAAATGTTTTGCCTAATGTTAAAACAAAATTACATATTCTTAAAAATGTTATAAATTTTTCCAATAGAATTGGCATTGAAAGACCTAAGGTCGCAATATTATCTGCTACTGAGGAAGTTTTAGATAGTGTGCCAAGTTCTAAAGAAGCTGAAGAATTAACTAACTTAGCTAAAAAAGAAAATTTAAATGCTGATGTTTTTGGTCCATTGGCATTTGATAATAGTATCTCAAAAAAATCTGCTGCTATCAAAGGAATACAAAATAGTGTGGCTGGTATGGCTGATGTACTACTAGTTCCAAGTGTTGAAACGGGAAATGGATTAGTAAAAATGCTTATATATTTTTGTGGAGCATGTGCTGCAGGTGTAGTTGTTGGAGGTAAAGTTCCAGTAGTAATAACCAGTCGTTCGGATGAAGCTCCTGCAAGATTAGCATCCATTGCTGCAGCTGTTGTTGCTTTAGATTAATTGTTTCGTTGAAAAAAAAACTATAATGCTTTAAACGTACTATCTAAAATATTATGGCTATTAAATACCTAAAAAAATCACCTAAAACTCCCTCCACTGACGATAGTAAAACAAATGAAATTGTTAAAGGGTTATTAAAAGAAATAGAAATTTCAAAAGAAGAAGCTTGCATTAATCTAACAAAAAAATTTGATAAGTATGATGGTGAAATAGTTGTTTCGAAAGAAAGAATTGAGCAGATAGATAAAGAATTAGATCAAAAAACGAAGGACGATATTCAATTTTCTCATGAAAGAGTAAAAAAATTTGCTGAGGCACAATTAAAAAATTATGGCCAAGATTTTGAGGTTGAACTATCGCCAGGTCTTTACGCTGGTCAAAAATTAATTCCTGTAAATACAGCCGGTTGTTATATACCAGGTGGAAGATATGCTCATATAGCCTCAGCTGTGATGAGTGTTACAACTGCAAAAGTTGCAGGAGTAAAAAATATAATTGCTTGCAGTCCACCCAAGGAAGGTGTGGGTGCACATCCAGCAATTATTTATACAGCTAATTTGTGTGGTGCAGATGTAATTTTAAACTTAGGGGGCGTTCCAGGGATTGCTGCAATGACAAATGGTTTATTTAAAAATCCACCAGCAGATATTTTAGTAGGTCCAGGAAATCAGTTTGTAGCAGAAGCTAAAAGAATTTTATTTGGTAAAGTTGGTATTGATTTATTTGCTGGACCAACTGAAATTGCTGTAATAGCTGATGACGAAGCTGATGCAGAGATGGTTGCAGTAGATTTGGTAGGACAAGCTGAGCACGGATATAATTCTCCCGCTTGGTTATATACAACGAGTCAAAGAGTTGCTGATGAAGTTATGAAAAGAGTTCCAGAATTGATTGCTGAATTACCAGAGTTACCTAGAAAAAGTGCTGAAGCTGCTTGGAGAGATTATGGTGAAGTAATATTATGTGACACTGACGAGGAGATGGCAACCATTAGTGATGAATACGCTCCTGAACATTTAGAAGTTCAAACAAAAAATCTTGATTGGTTCCATAAAAGACTAAAAAATTATGGATCATTATTTATTGGTGAAGAAACTACTGTTGCCTATGGAGACAAATGTTCTGGAACAAACCATATTTTGCCGACAAAAGGAGCTGGACGGTACACTGGTGGATTATTTGTTGGTAAATTTATTAAGACTTTGAGTTTTCAAAGAATGACTAAAGAGTCTACAAAATCTGTTGGTGCTGCATGCGCTAGGATATCAAGATACGAAGGTATGGAGGCTCATGCTAGGACTGGTGATGTAAGACTGAGAAAATATGGTTTTTCGAATTAATATTTAATCTAGAATCTCTTCGCCACTTTCTTTTTTTTCTTTATTGCTTTTATTGATAACTTCTTTATTTTTCTTAATATTTATTAAATCAGCAAAAGTATGGTTAACATCTCTATGGCCAGCTTCATCGTCTCTGATAACTCTTACTACATCTTTTAAAGTAGCATGTAGTGGTAAATTCCAATAATTGATTGCAATTTCTGGAGCTGGTTGATCTGGAATGGTTCCAGCTTCAAGCTCATTTAAATATTCTGTATAACTTATCACTGCCTCTTCCTCAAAATAACCCACAATTCTATGCGCAGTTCTTTGAGAAACAATATAAATTATTGCATATGTGATTATAAATATAAACTGAGCAATCATAATAATGAATCTTTCTATTGCAGTTGGTTTAGCAATATGAACAAAAGTCATTAAATGCATTCTTTCATTCTCAGCTTCCTCTAAAAGAGTTTTGATCCACCCTTTATCATCTTCAATTTTTCTTAATGATTTTAAATGAATAAGCATCCCAGCAACCATACCTGGTACAGCTGCTACTGTTTCAAGAACAACCGCTCTATGGCCGTATCTTTTTTTGAAAAAAGTATCAGCCAAAAATCTCAAAAACTTTGTAAATGACAAAGCGACTTTGTCACTAAAGTTTTTAGGTTCGAAATGTTTATTTAATTCACTCATATTTAATACATTTAAACACTGCAAAATAAATTAACATGTGCCAAATTTGTCTAAAAAATACTAACTTTCCTTAAAAAAAGTCGTTTGAATTAAAATAAATAACCAAATCTTAATCTAAGAGATCTTTTATGAACTTCCTCAACATATAAAGACTCAGTGTAAAATATATCAAAAGTAGTTTCATCTAGATTTAAACCTAAGAAGAAATTCTTATTAAAATAATAATCAATTCCCAACCCTCTAGTATAGTAATTATTAATTTTACTTGGGTCATTATGATAAGCAGTCCATGTGGTATCAATATCACCACCACCTAAATAGGTAAAAAAATCAAAATCACCAAAATTGTATCCTATCTTAAATTTTGCTTCCTTCATTTTCTCATAAGTCACACTTCCATTTAATCCTGCAATAGATTGATCTTTACCGATATTTTCTTGAAAATTTGTTTCTACACCAATAAAAAAATTATTTAGATAAAAGTTATAACCTAAAAAATAACCAAGATTTCTTTTTTCAGTATCAGTTTCTGTATAATAAGGGTTGTACAAATGATCTTTATAAGTAGATAAAGCTATTGCACTAAATTTATCGAAAGACTTATAAATTCCTAAATAATATTTTGTATCTATTTTTGGTAATTCTTTTGCATTAACATTAAAAGTTAAAAAAAAGACAACAACAATAAATTTTATTATTTTCATGATTTTAAAAAAATTCAAATACATCTCTTAGAATATAAAGTGTTATTAAAAACATGAACAAAATAATGAAAATATTTATATATTTCCATATTTTTTTATCATTTAAATATCTAGCAAAATATTGAGATGAATACCCTATTGAGAAAAAAAATAAAAAAGAAGCTATAGTCGCGCCAATACCAAAAAAATATTTCTCTACAAGTAAAAAGCTTTTAGAGAAATTGCCCAGGAAAAACACAGTATCTGAATAAACGTGTGGATTTAAAAAGGTAAAACCTAGTGTTTTTAGTACTACGTTTTTTTTTTCATTAAAATTTGAATTTTGATCAAGATATACCTGAGTGTTAAATGACTTAATTTTTGAATAAATAAAATGAATAAGAAATATTATCAATAGAATATTAAATATCAATTCAAGTACTGGGCTAAAATATTGCGTAAAATAATGAAAAAGGAAAATGCCTAAAAATATTAAAATAAAATCAGAAATAGAGCAAATTAAACAAACTAAAAAAACATGTTGTTTTCTTAAACCTTGTTCTATGACAAAAATATTTTGAGCACCAATTGCTAATATTAAGCTTAATCCTGTAAAAAAACCTAATAAAGCAAATTCCATAAAATATATATTTGAATTTTTCGAACTTACTTTAAATCTTCAGAAAATAAAAATAATTATCAAGTTTCAGGAATAAACAATAAACATAGCCCATTATTACAAAATCTTTTACCAGTTGAGCTTGGACCGTCATCAAAAACATGTCCATGATGAACACCACACTTAGCGCAATGATATTCGATCCTTTTCATGCCAAATGAATAATCTATCTTTGTTTTAAAGGCACCTGGCAAAGCTTCACTAAATGATGGCCAACCAGTGCCACTATCAAATTTAGCCTCTGAGGAAAATAGTTTGTTTCCACAATTCGCACAATGATAAAAGCCTTTTCTTTTCTCTTGCAGTAATTCACTAGTAAATGGTCTTTCAGTCCCTTCGTTAAACATAATTTCTTTTTGTTTACTAGTAAGGTTCTGATTGATTATTTTTTTGGTTTCAGAAAGTACAAATTTATATGGATACAAAATCCATGATAAACAGGATACACCAATAATCTTTAATAGATTTCTTCTATCGCTCATTAAAACACACCTAAAAAATAATTTAATAAAAATTATTCAGGATTTGCCGTTAATGTTTTAATTTCTAAAATATTTTCGTTGGGGTCTTTAACAAAGAAAGTTTCTTGCTCATACTTTGTGCCTTTAAATCTTAAGTAAGGCTCATCATAGTATTTTGCACCTTTATCTTTTAATCTTTGTTTTAAAGTATCAAAATCTTTTCTAGATAAATGAACACCAAAGTGAGGTACAGAAACATTACCCATGTCGACATCGTGTCTCTCATTATCTAATTTATGTTCACTTGCATGAAGTGTTAATTCATTTCCCCAAAAATCAACATCAGCCCACTCTTGAGCAGAATTATCTAATCTGCAGCCTAATGTTTCGCTGTAAAATTTTTTTGCTGTCTCTAAATCACCGCATGGTATTGCTAAATGAAAGCAGTTTGTGTTTTTGTACATAATTTCTCCTTTAAATACTTAACAAAATAACTATATAAGCATTAATTTTTTAAATCAAGTTGGCAAATAATAATGAATGATTTTTTACAATCTATAATAGACAGAGACCCTGCGGCAAAATCAAAGGTGAGTTTGATTCTTACCTACCCAGGAGTAAAGGCTATTTTTTTTCATAAAATTGCAAACTTTTTTGCAATAGCTAAATTTGATTTAGTTGCAAGAATCATTTCTCAATTTTCAAGATTCTTAACTGGCATAGAGATTCATCCAAAAGCAAAAATAGGAAAAAATTTATTTATCGATCATGGCATGGGTGTTGTAATTGGTGAAACCTCCGAGATAGGAGATAATGTTACCATCTATCACAACGTTACCCTTGGTGGGATTGCTCCTAGTATTAATGCAAATGATCAAAGAAATGTTAAAAGACATCCAACATTAGAAGACAACGTCGTAGTTGGATCTGGTGCTCAAATTTTAGGGCCAGTTGTAATTGGAAAAAATTCTTTAATAGGTGCTAATGCAGTGGTTACAAAAAATGTTCCTGAGAAATCCATCATGGTTGGAATTCCAGCCACAAGAGTTGGAGATGCCACAAAAGGATTTCAACCTTATGCGGTTACTGATAAAGATAAAGACAATGACACAAATTAAAAATAACTTTCTTGAATCGATTGGAAATACTCCTTTAATTAAATTAAAAGCAGCTTCTGAAATCACAGGATGTCATATTTTCGGTAAAGCGGAATATCTTAATCCAGGTGGATCGGTTAAAGATAGGGCTGCTCTTGCTTTAATTAAAGATGCACAAGAAAAAAAATTAATTTCAGAGGGTGGAATTGTAGTTGAAGGAACTGCTGGTAATACTGGAATTGGTTTATGTCTTTTAGGAAATTCTTTAGGTTATAAAACAATTATTGTAATGAATGATAATCAAACACAAGAAAAAAAAGATACTTTAAAAAACATTGGTGCAGATCTTAGGTTGGTACCACCCAAACCATATAAAGATGATGGCAATTATGTAAAAGTTGCAGGTCGTCTTGCTGAAGAATTAAAAAGTACAAATAACAATGGTGTAGTTTGGGCAAATCAATTTGATAACACTGCTAATGCAAAAGGTCACTATGAAACCACAGGACCAGAAATCTGGGAACAAACTGATGGTAAGGTTGATGGTTTTGTTTGTGCTTCTGGAACAGGAGGAACTATAGGTGGTGTAAGTAAATTTTTAAAAGAAAAAAATAAAGATATCAAAATTTATTTATCTGATCCGACAGGTTCTGCTCTTTATAATTATATTACGAATGGTGAATTAAAAGCTAAAGGAGGATCAATTACTGAGGGAATTGGTTCAAGTCGAGTAACTAAAAATTTTGCTGAGGCAAAAATTGATGGTGCGTATTCAATTAGTGATGAAGAGTCTTTACCAATACTTTATGATTTAATTCAAAATGAGGGTTTAAGTTTAGGAACCAGTTGTGGTGTAAATATTGCAGGTGCAATTAGACTTGGAAAAGAACTTGGCCCAGGAAAAACTATTGTAACTATTCTTTGTGATAAGTCTGATAAATACAACTCAAAGATGTTTAACAAATCTTTTTTAAAGGAAAAAAACCTTCCAATACCCAGCTGGCTATAATATCGCATATCAGCCATGTAACAAAACAGTTACATTTTTAGAGTAATATTAATTAACATCGAATGGTTATGAATAAATATATAACAGTAATATTATCCTTATTAATTTTTACTTCTGCACATGCAGGTATGAGTAAGGATGATAAATCTAAAGCCTGGGATTGTGTTGGAATTTATATGGCAAATTACTTTTTACCATCAGGTGAAAAATTTGAATATGGCATGAAAGAAAAATCTATTTCAACTGTAAAAGTCCTAAAAGCTTATGCTCTTGAAATTGGTATTCCAGAAAAAGAATGGGATGAAGGAGTAAATAAAGCAGTTGATAAGCATTATGGCTCCAAATACAACGAAGCTAAAACTGAAAAATGTCATACATTTGTTGAAGCTTTAGTTCCGAATGGAGCTGAAAGAGTAAAAAAAGTAGTTCAAACTTTGTATTAATTTAAAAGGAGAAAAAATGGAAAAAGAAATGTTGGTATTCCTTAAACTTAAAGAGGGTAAATTAGAAACTTTCATGGGATGGATGCAATCAGATGAAGGGATGGGTGTTAGAAAAAGCGTTGCCTATCCAGAAAAAACTGTTGGAGCCATGATTCCAGATAAAAGTGGGATGTTATTTAAAGTTAATGTTCATAATGAAGCTGGAATGAAAGAATTTGTAACTGGGAATAATCCTACCGCGAAGGCTATTTACGCAGAATGTGTAGAGAGCGCTAAATTATATGAACTATCTGAAGTAAATTTATAAGGAGTATAAATGAAAAAAATAATGTTAACGCTTTGTTTGGTCTTATTTGTTAGCTCAGCATATGCAGGTTCATGTCCGATGTTAGCTAAAAATATTGATGAAAAAATTAAAAAAGCTCAAGAACTTAAAGATCAAGGTATGGATGCCCATAATAATGGTGATCATGCTAAGTCTGAAAAACTTTTAAATGAAGCTCTTGCTTTATTTGAAAGCTAAACACAAAGGAGAAAAATGAAAAACTATATGGTAACTCACACTTTCAAATCTAAAGAAATGAAAGAGAAATTTAGCGAAACAGTAGCCTCAATGAAAATGGAGGATATTATTAAATCAATGACCAGTGATAAAGCTGCGTGTCAAATGACTTGGAATACGCCAGCTGATACAATGCAAATGTTTTGCTGGTGGAAAGGAAATAGTGAGGAAGATATAATTAATCAACTAGGTCAAATGAATGACTTCTTTGAACCTCACAAATTTACTGAGTGCACTGATCAAGTGATGGACTATAACGCAAAATAGGGATAAATAATGAAAGCAATCTACACAAGAACCATCGGAGTTTATGATGACAAGCTTGGTGAGGCAATGGAAATTTCCAAAGGTTTAGCTGAAGTAAGAAAAAAACATTATCCTGATCATGAAGTTTATTTTTCTTTTCAAATTGGTGGAAATCCAAGAACAGTTAGAGAAACTCTTGTAGGAGAACAGTTTACAGACAAAGCATTTAAAAATGATCAAAACATGTCTGCAGATCCTAAATTTATAGAACTTCAAAAAAAAATGAAGGGTGTTTTTAAAGAAGGTACAATACAAGATGAAATGAGAATGGTCTTTAACGACTAGGAGATAAAATGATAGAAAAATTTAACGGAATATTTTATTTAGCAGTTTTTATAATCCATTTTATAGGGTTTGCTTATTATGGTTTTAGATGCGTTTTCCAGACAAAGTCCTTCTTAGATAAATATGGTATCGATGATACTGGTGCAGGAATGGTTAGATTTTTTGGATCAATATTTCTTGGTTCAGTAGTTATGGCTATTTATGTTGGTTTTATAAGACCTAATGGTTTAGAGACAACATGGGCATTCTTTAACTTGATCTTTTTGCAAAACTTATCTGCATTTATTGTTGGCTTTTATAATACAAAAATTAATAAACTTGGACACACAGACAAAACATCGGATGAGGGAATTTATGCTCCATTAGTGTTGACTATACTTAGTGCTGTGATGATTTATGGTTTTAGTGACAAAATCTATATTTAACAACAAAGGAGTTTAAGATGTCGATGTTAGAGAAATATACCAATGCAATTGATAAAAAAGATGAGTCAACTATGAATGAACTTTTGCATGATGACTTTAAATTCACAATGCACAAATCAGGAAACACCATAGGTAAAGCTGATGTTATAAAGTGGGCAATGAGCGGTGATATAAACCAAGATAAAGCTAGAGTAGTCTATGAAAATGATCAAATTGGAGTTCACCATTCAATAGTTACATTTAATGACGGAAATGTTGAGGCGGTAATGGCAGTTTATAAATACAAAGATGGAAAAATTATAAGTTTAGAGACTGGCGCCACTCCAATGCCAAAATAGGTGAGTCAATTACTCTTTATTTGTATTGCTATAACTGCACTTGATATTTTTTTAATCATCTACGCGTTGACTATCCCACTTTATCCAAAAAAATGGCGAAAAGAGGTAAATAAAAAATACAAAAATGAGACAGCTACTGGAGTAACAATAATTTTTGTAACGATGGCAGCTTGTTTTTTATGGGTAATTTATTTTTATTTCTTAATTTTTGATTTATAATTTTCTATGTTTCCAAAAAAATATTCAAAATTAATATTCATATTTTTTATGGGCCTCGGCATGAGCTTGATCATGACACTTATAATTACATATATCAATACAGGTTATGATGAACTTTATTATAAGAGATTTTTTAAAGCTTGGTCAGTAAGCTTACCTGTTGCATTAGTTGCCACAAC